>SVUH01000017.1:499-35507 GCA_015063335.1 Oscillospiraceae bacterium
AACTTGAACGGCTTTTTTATATTCATTTTTGCACCCTCAAGGATATCTCACCCGTGAAGTTGCTACGCAACCCCGTGTTCAGAATCCTGCGTAAAACGCTGTGCGTTTAACGCGGAAGGTGCACCATGAAACTTGAACGGCTTTTTTATATTCATTTTTGCACCCTCAAGGATATCTCACCCGTGAAGTTGCTACGCAACCCCGTGTTCAGAATCCTGCGTAAAACGCTGTGCGTTTAACGCGGAAGGTGCACCATAAAACTTGAACGGCTTTTTTATATTCATTTTTGCACCCTCAAGGATATCTCACCCGTGAAGTTGCACCGCAACTCCGGGTTCAGAATCCGGCGTACGCGCTATGCGCTTAACGTGGAAGATTTAAATTTAATTAGTTATTTAATATTTAGAGGAATTAAAGATGGTTGATATTTCTGTTTGGATGAACGGCTTTTTGCAGGCACTTGAGAGTACTTTCGGTGAGCGGGTATGGTTTGTTGGCTTGCAGGGGAGCTACGGACGCGGCGAGGCAACGGAAGATAGTGATATTGACGTTGTGGTAATATTTGACGAGATTTTTGCTTCTGATATTGAAACTTACAATTCTATGCTTGATACTTTACCGAACAGAGAATTGATTTGCGGTTTTGTTTCGGGAAAGGACGAGCTTTTGAGGTGGGAGCCGTCGGATCTGTTTCAGTTTTACTACGACACAAAGCCGATTATAGGAAGTCTTGACGAGTTATTACCCTTAATTACTGATGAGGCAATTGACCGCGCTATACAAATAGGTGTGTGCAATATTTATCACGGGTGTGTTCATAATATGCTGCATGAAAAGAGCCAAGATGTACTTAAGGGATTATATAAGTCCGCGTCTTTCGTGGTGCAGGCAATAGCTTTTAAGCAAAAAGGAAAATATTTCAGTTCTCAAAGGGAGCTGCTTGAGGTAGTTGAGGCTAACGATAAAATTATAATAGATACTTTTTTGAAAATGAAAAGCGGTATGTTCGTTGATTTTCAAAAAGCGTCAGAGGCATTGTTTGCTTGGGCTAAAGAAACGATAAAAAATAATATATCGAATAGGGTTTATTATGGAATTTAATGAGAAGTTAAAGGAATTACGGCAGCAAAAGGGACTTACACAGGAAGAGCTTGCAAAGGCACTTTACGTTTCCAGAACGGCGATTTCCAAATGGGAATCGGGCAGGGGATATCCGAGCATTGACTCTATGAAGGCGATATCCAAATTCTTTGCGGTGTCGCTTGACGAGCTTCTGTCTCCCTGCGAGGTCTTGGAAATAGCCGAGGAGGACGGGAGACAAAAGGAAAAATATTTTCGTGACCTTGTGTTCGGACTTATTGATGTGAGCTTTTTGATGTTGCTTTTCTTACCGCTGTTTGCGGATAAGTCTGGTGGTGGGATCCGCGCGGTGTCCCTAATATCACTTGGTGGCATTCAGCCGTATTTAAAAATCGCATACGTAGCGTTTGTAATTACGGCGGCTGTACTTGGAATTCTCATTCTCGCGCTTCAGGGATGGCACTCATCGGTATGGGAAAAAAGCAAAATCGGAATTTCGCTTTTGATAAATACCGTAGCGGTATTGCTTTTTATCATAAGTTTGCAATCTTACGCTGCGGCATTTGCGTTTGCTTTGCTGATAATTAAAGCGTTTATGCTCATAAAGGGGAGATGACACGAAGCGTATCCCCTAGGTGACGCGCTTTCTCTTGCATTTTTATGTGTCTTCCTTTATAATGCTTTTATCAAATAAAGCATGAAAAAGGAAGGTAGAAAAAATGAAAAAAACAGGTATAACATTATGTGCGGTAGGAAGCGGATTTCTTACCGCATTCGTTTTGTGGACGGTGCTTGTCCGCATTGTGGATGTAGCGGATATCGGAGCGAAAGGAACGTCGGTGGGATTTTCGACGGTGAACGGCTTTATTCACGGACTGACGGGTGTGAATATGCTTTTATACACCGTTACGGATTGGCTTGGGCTCGTTCCCCTGGCGGTGTGCGTGGGGTTTGCCGCTCTTGGTCTTGTACAATTGATCAAAAGGAAAAGCCTTCTCGCGGTTGATAGAAGCATTTTACTGCTTGGCGCGTTTTACACGGTGGTAATAATTATGTACGTTTTTTTTGAATTTGCGGTTGTAAATTATCGCCCTGTTTTGATTGACGGTCGCTTGGAAGCGTCGTACCCATCGTCAACTACTTTGCTCGTTACTTGCGTAATGCTGACGGCGATTATGCAGCTCTCTACACGTATAAAAAGCGTAACGCTCAAAAGATGCATTACGCTTTTAATAGTTTTGTTTATTGTATTTATGGTTGTGGCCAGAGTTCTCTCGGGTGTGCATTGGTTTACCGATATTATCGGAGGAATTTTATTAAGCACGGGGCTTGTTGCGGCATATTACGGATTAAGCTCTCTTTGACGTGCCCTTAGGAGACGTGCCGAGTATTTTTTTATACTGGCGGTAAAACGTCGAATAGTTTTCATATTTGCATATTTTTGCCGCTTCCGTCGGTGTTACGCCACCGCAAATGAGCGATTCTGCGTAAAGCACGCGCTTCTTTTGAATATATTGCATAAGGCTTATTCCAAGGTTCTTTTTGAAGGCGTGTACGATCCATGAGCGGCTCATGTAGAACTTCGTTGATAGACTTTCTGCTGTCAAAGGTTCCTCAGGGTGCGTGTCTATGTATTCGAGAATACTCTCAAGGGTGGCATCATTTCTTATTGGCTTGATGCTTTCTTCAGTCGGAAGATATTTTATAAATAACAAAATTTGAGGGAGCGCGCTTTTAAGATATGCTGACATGTCCTCTCTTGAGAAGCTCTTTTCGGCCGTTTTCCAATTTTTAAAAAAGCACGCTGCCAAGGAATCCTTGGGAATGGTGTATATCTCATTTGCGCTGATTACAAAATCCCTTAGATTTTCGGGTACGCATTCAAAAGGAAAATGTATTACGTATCTCTCGTAGACAGCATTTGAAAGGGGAGAAAGATAGTGAAAACGTCTTGGCGGTATAAAGAGCAGATTTCCCATTTGCAGCTTGTAAACAGATCCTTCGATAATGTACTCTGCGTCTCCGCTTACAAAGTACAAAAGCTCGTAGCCGTTGTGCATATGTCGGTGGAAGGTATTGTTGTGCGTAACAGTTACTGTATGGTGAAAAGCAAAGCTTGTAGGGGTATATTCAGACATAAATTAATCCCTTTCCGTTCGGTTTTTTTCTATATGTAATAATAGTACCACAAAAATGCCAAAAATGCAATATCAAAAACAAATTTTGCAATTTAATTTCATATTTGCTAATGTTATAATATAGTTATATATAACTATCACAAGGAGATAAAAAATGATCAGATTAAGCGCATTTTCAGATGAAGCAGGCAAGGAGCTTTCATGCCAGATAGCGGCTCTTAAAAGAAATAATATTTCTCTTACAGAGCTTCGTTCGGTAAACAAAACGAACGTTAAGAAGCTTACTCTCGACGAGGCAAGAGAGATCGCAAAGGAGCTTAAGGCAAACGGTATAGCGCTCTCGGCACTCGGCTCTCCTATGGGTAAGGTGTCCATAGACGTTGATATTGAGGAGTACCTCAAGGAGGTAAGGCACATGTGTGAACTTGCCGTTATCTTTGAGACCGATCGCATAAGAATGTTCAGCTTCTTTGATGCTTACGAGCAGAAAGAGAAGGTTTTTGAATATTTGAGAGCAATGGTTGAGGTAGCAAAGGAGTACGGTGTTACGCTTTGCCATGAAAATGAAAAGAAGGTATACGGCGACGTTGCAGAAAGAGTTCTCGAGCTTAAGGAAAACGTTGAGGGACTCAAGTTTATTTACGATTTTGCAAACTATCTTCAGGTTGGAGAGCGTCCCGAGGACAATATGGATCTCCTCTATCCGATAACAGAGTACTTCCATATAAAGGACGTTATATACGAAACCGAGGAGCTCGTTCCCGCAGGCTACGGCGACGGAAAGATAGACGAGCTTATACGCAGACTTGACAGAGATACGATATTCACGATCGAGCCCCACCTCAAGATATTTGATGGATACGCTCAGATAGACGGTGAGAAGATGAATCACCGCTTCCATTTCGAGAGTGGCGAAGAAGCGTTTGACGCTGCGGTTGCCGCAATAAAGGAGCTTATACTCAAAAACGGATATAAAGAGGTTGAGGGCGGCTTCGAAAAGGTGTGAAAGTATGACAGTGCCTCGAAGCTTCCCGATCCTCTCGTTCAGGTAGCGAGAAGCATTAAATACATAACTGAAAAATTATAATAGGAGAATTAAAATGGAAATTGTAAGATACGGTATAATCGGTCTTGGAAATCAGGGTTCATCTTATGCCCGCAACATATTCGAAACAGGCAGAGACGGTAGTGTTGTTGATGCTGTGCTTTCTGCAGTATGCGATATCAACCCCGCAAAGATAGAAAGCTTCAAAAAGAAAACGACTCGTGAGGATCTCGTATATTTTTCCGATTATAAGGAAATGCTTGACAGCGGACTTTGCGATGCTGTTTTGGTTGAAACACCTCACTATCAGCACCCTGAGATCGTAATTGAGTGCTTGAAGAGAGGAATGCACGTTATCTGCGAAAAGCCTGCGGGCGTTTATACTAAGCAGGTAAAGGAAATGAATGAGGCTGCAAAGGACAGCAAGTCCTTGTTTGCGCTTATGTTCAATCAGAGAACCAACTGCGTTTACCGTAAAATGAAAGAGATAATCGCAGAGGGCGGTATTGGTGAGCTTCAGAGAGTAAACTGGATCATAACCGACTGGTTCAGAACACAGAAATACTATGACAGCGGAAGCTGGAGAGCAACTTGGGCTGGTGAGGGCGGCGGTGTCCTCATTAATCAGTGCCCTCACCAGATAGACCTTGTTCAGTGGGTAGTTGGTGAAATGCCCGTATCCGTAACGGGATTCTGCCAGTACGGAAAGTGGCACGACATTGAGGTTGAGGACGAGGTTACTGCGTTCTTTAAGTACAAGAACGGTGCAACCGGTGTATTTATAACTACTACCGGAGAAGCTCCCGGAACTAACAGACTCGAAATTTCGGGTACAAAGGGTAAGCTTTTGTCCGAGGGTGGAAAGACTTTGACTTGGTATAAGAATGATGTTGACAGTCAGGAACACTCTAAGACCAGCGCGGAAGGCTTCAAGAAGCCTGCTATGGAAATTATTGAAGTTGAAACTGACGGTAAGAACCCTCAGCACGCAGGCATTATAAACAACTTTACCGCAGCAATTCTCGGCAAAGAGCCTCTGTTCGTTGACGGTAAGGACGGTATCAACGGTGTTGAGCTTATGAACGCTATCGAGCTTTCGGGCTGGAACAACGCAGAGGAAATTATTCTCCCTATAGATGAGGATAGATATCTCCGCGAGCTTAATGCGCACAGAGCTGTATCTAAAATAAAGACCACGGAGGATGCCGAGGCGGCAAATACCTCAGGTACTTACTAATACCCCAAAGGAGAGATTATGAGATCGGCAGTTGTAGGATACGGAGTTATAGGCAGGCATCACGCCAAGCTGCTTTCCGCTATGGGACATCTTTGTGCTGTGTGTGATATCAACAGCGCGGTGCTCGCAGAACTTGACGGTGTGGCGCTTTACAGTGATTACACAGAAATGCTTGAGAGTGAAAAGCTTGATGCGGTTCATATTTGTACCCCCCACTATCTTCACGCCGATATGATTATCGCAGCGCTTGAGAGGGGCATACACGTTCTGTGTGAAAAGCCGCTGTGTATTCGCGAGGAAGATATTGACCGAATACTTGAGGCTGAAAAAAGCTCCTCTGCGGTGCTGGGAGTATGTCATCAGAACAGATACAATCCCGCTAACCTTTACGTAAAGGAATACTTGAAGGACAAGGAGCTGCTGGGCGGAGCAGGACAGGTGTCGTGGCGACGTGATGCGGAATACTACCGTTCGGGTGTTTGGCGCGGAAGATGGGACAGCGAGGGCGGAGGAGTGCTTATAAACCAAGCGCTTCACACTCTTGATCTTATGATATGGTTCTGCGGTATGCCCGACAGTATCTCGGCAAGTATTTCAAACCTTACGCTTGACGGTGTTATCGAGGTTGAGGATACTGCCGCTATATGCGCGAGAGGAGAGCACGGCTTCAATTTTTACGCTTCAAACGGAAGCTCAGTGGATCTGCCTGTTGAGATAACACTTAAGGTGGACGGCGACTCTATAAAGATCATGCCAAAATATGCAGTCGTCGGAGGGGAGATCCTGAAATTCGAAAATACTGCTCCCAAGGGAATTAAGGCGTGCTACGGCAGCGGTCATGGAGCCCTCTTGGCAGACTTTTACGATTGCGTTATGACGGGACGTAAATTCGAGATCGACGGCAGAGAGGCATCTAAGGTCATAAAGGTGATCCTTGCTGCGTATAAGAGTGGCGGCAAGTTTTTAGATATTAAATAATAAAAAGTGCTGTGTTTTATAACACAGCACTTTTTATTATTCTATTAGCTCGGAGGATAGATGCTTCCGATTTTCTTTTTTTACTGTAATAATTACGAATATTGCGCCGACTGCCGCTGTTAATATCCAGCTTAATGGATAGGTTATGTATATAGCTCGCGGTGTTGTAAATACTTTGAATACCGTAGATATCCAAACGATTCGAAATCCGCAGGCAAAGATAAGACTTATTATTGCCGAGGATATGGATTTTCCCATTCCCCTTAACGTACCGCTCATGATGTCCATAATACCGCATAAAAAGTAAGGTATAATAAGCATGTTAAAGCGCACGCTTGCCGCGGCAAGAACCTCTTGATTATCGGGAATATAAAGCTTCAGCATATACTCGCCGAACAATAGTCCCGTTGTTGACATAACGGTACCGGTCAAAAGTGTGTCTATTATTGCGGCTCCGACTATTCGTTTTATGTCTCCGAATTTCTTTGCTCCGACAGACTGACCGACGAATGTCAGCGTTCCGTCGTAAAAGGCGCGGTATATGACGTAGTAGATACCCTCAACGTTGGCGGCAGCCGCGCTGCCCGCAATAACCACCGAGCCGAACGAATTTATTGAGGATTGCAATATAACGTTTGATAGGGAAAACAGTGTTCCCTGAACGCCCGACGGGATTCCTATATGAAGCACCTTTTTCAGCTTGCTTTTGTTAATCGAAAGCTTGCGAAAGGAGAGGTGAAGCGGACCTTTTGTGCGCATCAAATGCAAAAGCGCCATAATTGCAGAAACCGCTTGCGATGCGATAGTGCCGATAGCCACCCCTGCAACACCTATGCGGAAAACGACTACCAACAATAGGTTTAGAAGCACGTTTATAATTCCCGCAACTGTAAGAAACAAAAGAGGTCTTTTGGAGTCACCTGAGGCTCGTAGCATCGCCGCAACGTAGTTATACAGTATTGAAGCGGGAGCACCGATAAAAATTATCCTTATATAAAGAGATGCGTCCTCAATAACGTCGTCAGGGGTTCCCATGAGCGTAAGAAGCTGCGGAGCGAGGAAAAATCCAATTACAGACACAAATGCACCGAGGAGGAGCGCAATGAGAATAGAGGTATGTAGCGATTTCTGTACGTCCTCATGATCCCCAGCTCCTATTGCGTGTGCTACGCAAACGCCTGCGCCTACGGAGAGGCCCATGAAAAGGCCGAGAATGAGATTTGTAAGCGAGCCCGTACTTCCTACGGCGGCAAGCGCTACCTCGCCCTCAAATCTGCCGATGACCATAAGGTCAACGGCGTTGTAAAGCGTTTGGAGCACTCCCGTCAGCATTAGCGGCAACGCAAACAAAAGTATTCTTTTTAAGTGCGGCTGTTGCTTCGTTTCCGCTTCGATCATACAGTGCTCCTTGGCGTTTTAATAATTATATTGCAGTGTAAGATGCGTTATGCAATTTTTTATATTTTTCCGTATTCCTCTGCGAGGGCGCGGAATGCAGGGAGCGCGCCTAAAACGCGAGCCTTGTCGGTGCAGTAAGCGATCCTTACGTATCCGCTGACTCCAAAGTTGTCGCAGGGAACTACGAGGATCTCGTGCGACTTTGCTCTCTCAAAGAACTTGTAAGCATCGTCTTCAAGTGCCTTTACGAAAAGATAGAACGCGCCGTCAGGTTTTACGCACTCGTAGCCGTAAGCCGTCAGATTATCGTAAAGAAGATCTCTGTTTTCCTTGTACGCCTCAACGTTCACCTTTGCATCTATACAACGCGCGATGACCTGCTGGAAAAGGCTGGGCGCGCAGACGTAGCCGAGCGATCTTCCCGCACCGCAAACGGCAAGATATATATTAATGCCGTCTGTCATCTTGGGAGAAACAGCTATGTAACCGATTCTTTCTCCGGGAAGCGAGAGGGATTTTGAATAAGAGTAGCAAACGAGCGTATCGTCGTAGTAATTCATAAGATAGGGAACTTCAACGCCTGAGTATACAAGCTCTCTGTAAGGCTCGTCGGCGATAAGGTAGATGGGCTTGCCGTACTCCTCGGACTTGCGCTTAAGAAGTTCGCAGAGTGCCTTTATCGTTTCCTCGGAATAAACTACGCCACTCGGATTGTTGGGGGAGTTGACGATAATTGCCTTTGTCTTGGGATTGATCTTGCTTTCAAGGTCGCATACGTCGATCTGAAAAGTCTTTTCAAGAGGCTGGCTTATTACTATTTTAGCTCCTGTGTTCTCAATGAACACTCTGTATTCGGTAAAGAACGGAGCGAAAACTATGCATTCGTCCTCAGCGCCGTCCTCGACAAGCGCCTTAAGACAGATAGAGAGGGAAGCCGCAGCTCCGCAGGTCATATAGATGTGGTTAGGTGTAATACCTACACCAAAGCGCTGATTTATTCTGTCAGCGATGATCTGGCGTACACCTGCGTCACCCTGCGCGGAGGTGTATCCGTGCAGAAGCACCGAGATCTCTGTATCAAGAAGCTCGCGAATGGTATCGTTTACCTCTGCGGGGGCGGGAACACTCGGATTTCCAAGACTGAAATCGTATACGTTCTCAGCACCGATCTGTGCGGCGCGAGTCTTGCTGTATTCAAAAATTTCTCTTATTATTGAGCGCTTGCTTCCAAGCCCATACATTTTTTGATTGTAACTCATATTTTCACCTATATTCCGAGAAGCGCTTTGGCATTCTCGAATAAAATCTTATTTTCAGTATTTTTGTTAAGTCCAAATGACTTCATGATATTCACGTCGTCCTTTACGTTGCTCCACGGTGAGTCTGACGCGAAAAGTATTTTGTCAGCACCGTGCTTTTTTAATATTGCCTCAAAATTATCCTTGCCTATAAAGCGCAGAACGTAGGCAGTATCGAAATAGACGTCCTCGCCGCAAAGCGCCTCGAGTACTTCTTCGTGCATTTCATTAGCGCCCATGTGTGCAAGCACAAGCTTTGAATGTGGCACCTTGCGTATAAGTCTTAATGCGCGATCGGCAGTACAGCGAACGGTTTCTCTGTACGCAGCATCAATACCCGAATGTGTCACAACTACAAGGTCGTATTCCTTTGCTGCACGAAGTATATCGACGTATTTTTTGTCGTCAATATAAGTTCCTTGATAATCGGGGTGAAGCTTAATACCCAGAAATCCGCTTTTGCGGATAAACGCCATTTTTTTATCAATATTCTCGCAGTCGGGGTGTATTCCGGCGAACGAGATAAGGCGCGGCGACTCGTTTTTGAAGGCTTCGTTTATCTCTTTTGCAAAGTTGTTTATGCTGTCAAACTGCGTAGGATTCGTCATGACGGGAAGCGTTACGGATACGTCCGTTCCCGCCTCTTTCATTTTTTGAACAAGTCCGTTTACCGTACCGTCGGAAAACGGCGGTATCCCGCCGTTTTTCGAAAGTAATTTTATTGTATTTGGGGCTATTCTATCGGGGAAAACGTGCGTATGAAAATCAATAATCATTTAAGCCTCTGATTTTATATATTTGCGAGGTCCTCACATGAAATAGTATTGATTCCGTTTGCCGAAAGTATACCGTCAACCTTTTGAACGTCCGATGCCTTGAGTACGACGTAAGCCTCGTCTGATTCAATGGAAAGACCGTACATATATTCAATGTTTATTCCGTTAGCGTCAATAACTTTAAGAAGCTCCTGAAGGCTTCCTACCTTGTGGGGGATCTGGATTATGGAAACGTCTGACAAAAGGGAAGAGAAGCCATTTTCGGTAAGCTTTTCCTTTCCGCGAGCCGCGTTGTCAACTATAAGACGAAGCAGTCCGAACTCGGTGGTATCTGCAAGGCTGAGCGAGAGAATGTTTACGTCGTTGTCCTTAAGAACTCCGAGAACCTCGGAAAGTCTTCCCGATCTGTTTTCAATAAATACTGTAAGCTGCTTTGCGAACATTGTATATTCCTCCTTTTATATTTCAAAATTAATACAGTTTACGGTTGTCTATAACGTGAACTGCCTTGCCCTGGCTTCTTACCAAGGACTGGGGCTCGACTATCTTGACCTTGGCGCTGATTCCAAGTGCCTGCTGAATAACGTGACCTATCTTCTTGGTGAGCGCCTCAATAACTCTTATCTCATCGGTGTAATACTTCTGATCGAGCTCGACTTGAACCTCAAGGGTGTCAAGGTTGTTTACTCTGTCAACGATCATCATATAGTGAGGTGTTACCTCCTCAACCTCTACGAGAGCAGCCTCGATCTGGCTCGGGAATACGTTTACTCCTCTGATTATGAGCATGTCGTCAACACGTCCCTTGAAGCGGGAGATACGAGCGCTGGTTCTTCCGCACTCGCAGGTTGAGTGATCTATGCTCGTAAGGTCCTTGGTCCTATAACGGATAAGCGGAATACCTTCCTTGGTGAGCGTGGTGAACGCAAGCTCGCCTGTTTCACCGTCAGCAACGGGAGTAAGTGTTGCGCTGTTAAGAACTTCGGGGTAGAAGTGGTCCTCGCAAACGTGAAGTCCCTTGTGAAATTCACAGTCGCAAGCAACACCGGGGCCCATAATCTCGCTAAGACCGTAAATGTCAAAAGCTTTGATGTTAAGCTTTGCCTCTATCTCGCGGTGCATCTTTTCTGTCCAAGGCTCTGCGCCACAGATAGCTGCCTTGAGTTTGATCTTGTCAAGGAGTCCTTCCTCTGCAAGTACCTCTGAAATATGGAGCAGATATGAGGGCGTACAAGCTATCGCGGTAGCTCCGAAGTCAATCATCATAGTGGTAAGCTTCTTTGAGTTGCCCGTGCTCATAGGAACGACAGTCGCGCCTATCTTCTGCGCTCCGTCGTGCGCGCCAAGTCCGCCCGTGAACAAACCGTAGCCGTAGGCGATCTGGATTATATCGTCCTTGGTCACGCCTGCCATGGTCATACATCTTGCTACGCACTCAGCCCATATATCGAGATCCTTTCTCGTGTATCCGACGACAGTTGCCTTGCCTGTCGTTCCGCTGGACGCGTGAATTCTTACGATTTGTGAATTGGGAACTGCAAAAAGACCGAATGGGTAATTATCTCTGAGGTCGTCTTTAGTTGTAAAGGGAAGCTTTACGATGTCCTCAATACCCTTTATGTCACCGGGCATAAGGCCGACCGCCTGCATCTTCTTGCGGTAAAACTCCACGTTGTGATACATGTAGTCAACGAGCTTTACGAGTCTTGCACTTTGCAGCACAGTCATCTGATCTCTGCTCATGCATTCTTTTGCTTCATTCCAAATCATTTTTGTGTCTCCTTAGTGCGTTTCGTTATAGCCTTTCATAAACGCTGCTTTATTGATTTCAATTGTTTTTGAGGGAACTGTCGATGCTACCGTATTCAGCCATACGTCAGCGTCAAAGCCTATAAATTCAGCCGCGTATCCGAGAATAACGGAGTTGAGGACCTTGCTGTTTCCAAGCTCAAGTGCTATTTTCTGACCGTCAAGCGCATAGACCTTGTGTTTTTCCTTTAAACTCTCAATAATATTTTCGGGGTACTGCTTTGCTCCGATAACGACCGTCATAGGGTCGATGCGGCAGTCGTTAACGACGAGTACGCCGTCCTTCTTTAAAAAGTGAGCGTATCTCTGCGCCTCGAGTCTTTCAAATGCGATAATAATATCAGCCTGCCCCTCCTCGACAACGGGCTCGTTTACCTTCTCGCCGAATCTTACGAAGGTAACGACACTACCGCCGCGCTGTGCCATTCCGTGCACCTCGGAAATTTTTACGTCATAGCCCTGCTCGAGCGCTGTTTTTCCAATAATTCTGCTGGTGAGAAGTGTACCCTGTCCACCAACGCCTACTATCATTATATTCTTAGTCATAGCTATTATCTCTCCACCGTTTTAATTGCACCGAATTTGCAGTAATTTTTGCAAAGTCCGCAGCCGTTACACATGGTCGTGTCGATCTTGACCTTGCCGTCCTCGCCGCGAGTCATAGCCGGGCAGCCGATCTTCATGCAAGCGCCGCACTTTCTGCAAGCGTCAGCATCGACAACGCAAACGTTCGGGAACTTCTGCCCCTTAAGAAGAACGCAGGGAGCTTTTGCTATAATTACGGTAAGGGTATCGCCGTTTACGCTCTCGCGAACAATCTCCTCAAGCTTCTTGACGTCAAATGAGCTTACCTCGATAACGTTCTTTACACCGACTGCGTGGCAAAGCTCCTTGAGATCAATTGCGTAAGTGTCCTCGCCCTTAAGCGTCTTACCCGTAGCGGCGTGCTCCTGGTGTCCCGTCATACCCGTCGTTCTGTTGTCGAGTATCATTACAGTTCCAGTAGCCTTGTTGTAGACCATGTTTATAAGGGAATTGATACCCGTGTGTAAGAAGGTGGAGTCACCGATAACGGCAACCCAATTCTTTATAAATTCCTTGCCGCGAGCCTTTTCCATACCGTGGAGCGCAGAAATACTTGCGCCCATACAGATGGTGGTATCTATTACGCTGAGGGGCGCAACTGCGCCGAGCGTGTAGCAACCGATGTCGCCCGAAGCGTGAATTTTCAGCTTGTTGAGCACAGAGAATACGCTTCTGTGAGGACAACCGGGGCAGAGAATGGGAGGACGGTTAGGTGCTTCCTCTTTCTCAAATACAGCCTCGTCAGCACCGAAAAGAACTCGGCGGAGAAGATTTGCGCTATATTCGCCCTGTCTTGTAAAGAGCTCCTTGCCCTTTACGTCAAATCCCCAAGCTCTTACCTGCTCCTCAATAACAGGCTCAAGCTCCTCAAATACGTATACAGTCTCAACCTTGGAAACAAACTCCTCTATGAGCTCCTTGGAAATGGGGTTTACAAGTCCGAGCTTAAGAACGCTTGCATTGGGGCAAACCTCTTTTACGTACTGGTAAGCGATGCCACAGGTGATAAATCCGATTTTAGTGTCGTTTATCTCCATCTTGTTTGCGGGAAGTGTCTTTGCATCTTTAGCAAGAGCTTCCTCTCTTGCCTCAACAACAAGGTGTCTGCCGATAGCTGAGGCGGGCATCATTACGTATTTCGGAGGCTGACGCTCGTACGTCTTGTCCTCGACCTCAACTCGGTCGCAAAGCTCAACTGCACTTTGCGAGTGAGCAAGCTTCGTGGTGGTGCGGAGAATTACGGGGGTATCGTACTTTTCGCTTATCTCGTATCCGAGCTTTACGAATTCCTTTGCTTCTTGGCTGTCAGAGGGCTCAAGAACGGGAACGTGCGCCGCACGTGCTATCATTCTCGTATCCTGCTCGTTCTGCGAGCTTGCAAGCCCGGGGTCATCGGCAACTACCAATACAGAGCCGCCGTTAACTCCCGTATATGAGAATGTGTAGAGCGGGTCGCTCGCCACGTTAAGACCGACGTGCTTCATGCACGCAAGGCTTCGAACTCCTGATATTGAAGCGCCGATAGCAACCTCTGCGGCAACCTTTTCGTTGGGTGCCCACTCGGTGTAGACCTCGTCGTATTTTGCGAGATATTCACTTATTTCGGTACTGGGCGTTCCGGGATATGCGCTGGAGAGCTTTACTCCTGCCTCGTATGCGCCTCTTGCGATAGCTTCGTTTCCGAGCATAATAGTTTTCTTAGCCATTTTATTTACTCCTTAAATCCTTTACTCGTTTTGCCTTGCCCTCGAATCTTTGAAGCGTGTTGGGCGATTCAAGCATTATCTTTGCATCAAGTCCGAGTATTGTTTTCAGCTTTGTTTTTACCTCTGCGGTTATCTTCTCAAGAACAGAGAAGGAGTCCGTGCTTTGTGCGAGCTCAACCTTAACGGTAAGCTTGTCGAGGTATCCCTCTCGCTCAAGAATTATTTCGTAGTGAGGTCCGAGCTCCGCAACGCTGAGAATTACCTCCTCAATCTGGCTCGGGAATACGTTTACTCCGCGAATCTTGAGCATATCGTCGCTTCTTCCGGAAAGATTTTCCATGCGGCAGAACGTACGTCCGCACTTGCACTTCTCGTAGAATAGGCGGGTAATATCTTTGGTTCTGTAACGGATAAGGGGAAGTCCCTCTTTTTTGATGCAGGTGATCACAAGCTCACCCTGCTCACCTGCGGGAAGCACCTCGCCCGTCTTGGGATCGATTATTTCGGGGATAAAGTAGTCCTCGTTTATGTGCATTCCGCAGTGTTCAAGGCACTCGCCCGACACACCGGGGCCCATAAGCTCGCTCATGCCGTAGTTTGAGGTGATAAGAATGTCGTCGCCCCAGAACTTGTGCATTTCCTCACGCATAGCGTCTGTGAGAAGCTCGCTTCCGACAAGTGCGATCTTTACTTTAAGGTCACGCTGGGGGTCAATGCCCATTTCTCTTGCAACCTCCGCAAGGCGAAGCGCATAAGAGGGAGTTGCAACCAAGAGCGAGGTTTCAAAATCCTGCATATACATTATCTGCTTTTGGGAGTTGCCCGTAGACGAGGGAACAATAGCAGCGCCTATGTTTTCAAGACCGTAGTGCAGACCGAGCGCACCCGTGAACATGCCGTAGCCGAAGCATATCTGCGCTACGTCCGTCGCACTCGCGCCGCCCATGCAGGCAATACGCGAAACGCACTCCGTCCATGTTTCAAGGTCGCCTTTGGTGTATCCTACGACGGTAGGCTTACCTGTCGTTCCGCTGGATGCGTGAATTCTTACGAGCTCGTCGCGGCTGACTGCAAAAAGGCCGAATGGATATGTATCTCTCATGTCCTGCTTTGTAACGAATGGGAGCTTTGCGAGATCCTTAAGAGTCTTTATATCCTCGGGTCTAACGCCCGCATCGTCCATCTTCTTTTTGTAGGCGGGAACCTTTTCGTAAACACGCGAAACGGTTTCCTTTAAGCGCTCTAACTGTAACGCTTCGATTTCTTCTCTTGATAGAGTTTCTTCTTTAGACCAAATCATTTTTGTACCTTCTGTTTTGATTATTTTATTTCACCATCAAAGCTTTTTTCAAAGGCTTCGTGAATTATTTTCTCGTCGGGCTTCTTGGTGAGCAAGCTTACTACGACGGTTACGATGATTGAGAATACCATGCAAAGGACACCTATTAAGGGAGAGGTCGAAACGCCGTCCTTAATAGCAGTCGCAAGGCTTGCATCCCAGCCGTTCTTGTCGTATCCGAAGATTATTATAAGGGATACGGTAAGTACCAAGGAGCTTATCATTGAGGTCCACACGGCGGGAACGGTTACCCTTTTCCAAAGCACACCGAGCACGTACGGGCCGATAAAGCAGCCTGCGAGAGTACCCCAGCTTATGCCCATCATGTAGGCGATCGCGGTCATGCCGAACTCCTCGTTTAGTATAGCGAGGACTACGGAGATAACGATGAATATAAGGCAGAGAATTCTCATGACGGTGTTGGTTTTCTTATCACTTGCCTTGTCGTTTATCTTACCCTTGTAGAGGTCGATAGCGATGACCGACGCGCTGGCGAGGGAAACTGACGAGAGCGTTGACATACTCGCGGAGAGAATAAGCACCGCAATAATACCCGTAAGACCTGCGGGGATCACTTCTTTGAGCATGGTGGGAATTACGAACGCGTCCTTGACGGGACCTGCATCTGTTGTGAGTATGTCCCCGAAATAGTAGCTGAGCGCTCCTGAAAAGTAAGCGACGATGCCGATCACGAGAGCGAACAGAGTGCTTACTACAACGCCCTGATATATAGCTTTCTTGTCTCGGATCGCGTAATACTTGTGAATAGTCTGGGGAAGTGCCCATACACCGAACGAGGTGAGAAGCACAAGAGAGATAAGGGATACGGTAGTACCATAGAGTCCAGAGCTGTTTTCTGCACCGAACGTGACCCAAGTAAGGTTGGGATCGTTTACAAGCTCCGAAATATCCCAATTTACGTTTGAGTGGTTCATATAGCAGAATATCATGCAAACTACGCCGATTATCATAATTATTCCCTGAATGAAATCGGAGAGAGCGGTCGCAAAATATCCGCCGAAGAAAAGATATACCGCAGTGAGAGCCGCAAGCGCCAGCATTACTATCCAGCCCTCAATGCCGAATACTATTTCAAAAAGGCTGCTTATGCCGTTATAAACGGACGCGGAATAGGGAATGAGAAATACGAATATTATAATTGCTGAAACGAATTTAATGTTTTTGCTGCCGTAACGCTTCTGGAAAAACTCGGGCATCGTTTTAGCAGAGAGCCGTTGAGTCATGTTTTTTGTTCTCTTTGCGAGCACGAGCCAGGCGACAAGAGTTCCGAGTATTGCGTTTCCTATGCCTATCCAAACGGAGGCAAGTCCGAAAGAGCGACCGAACTGTCCTGCGTAGCCTATAAAAATAACTGCGGAAAAATATGTAGTTCCGTAAGCAAATGCCGTCATCCATCCGTTAAGCCCTTTTTTTCCAGCAAGGAGGAAATCGTTTACTGAGCCTGAGCGATTTTTAGTATAGATCGCTATGAGGATCATAGACAAAGCATACAGCGCTAAAATAATCAAATCGAGGACCATAAAAACTCCAGATAACAATGTATAACATAATAATTAATGTAAATTATATCACACAAGCCCTTTAATGTCAAGGTTATTGAGGAGATTTTAAGGTCAAAAAACGACATTTTTCAATATGCCTGCGGCGTGATAAAATGAGGTGGGAAAAAGTAAACTATTGCATTGACAAAATCACGGTTTTTCTGTATAATATATACAACTAAGAACAGCAAAGGAAAAGTGGTATGTTTGACTTTAATGGTAAGATAGCAGTCGTCAGCGGCGGTGCTAAGGGAATTGGTAAGTGCATATGCGAGGAATTTGAGAGGGCAGGCGCTAAGGTTTGTATCATAGACCTTCTTGATAACCCCTATTTTGTGGGGGATCTTTCGGATAAGGAAACCCTTGAGCAATTTGCAAAAAAGGTTATTTCGGACTACGGACGTGTCGATTTTCTAATTAACAACGCAGCTCCCGCGTCGTTCGGTATTGAAAACGCAACGTACGAGGATTTTGAATATGCTCTGCGCGTAGGAGTCAGCGCTCCTTTTTATCTTTCAAAGCTTTTTATGCCTTACTTTGCTGAAAACGCGAGCATCGTCAATATTTCGTCATCACGCGACCGAATGAGTCAGCCGGGAACGGAAAGCTATACGGCGGCAAAGGGCGGTATTTCTGCTCTTACACATGCCCTTGCAGTCAGCTTCGCGGGAAAGGTCAGAGTTAATTCAATATCCCCCGGTTGGATCGACACAGGATATAGGATCTATGATGGCGCTGATGCTCTCCAACAGCCTGTCGGCAGAGTAGGAAATCCCTTGGATATTGCCAATGCGGTCATGTATCTTTGCTCGGGTATGGCGGGATTTATTACGGGCGAGAATATCTGCATTGACGGCGGAATGACTCGCTCTATGATATATCACGGTGACTTTGGGTGGACTCTTGAAAGGTAATTTCAGACTAAGCCGTATAATGTCAAATTAATTTAAAAAAATGCTGGACTTTGAATTGTTTTTGTGATATAATATTCAAATGAGCTTGTAGCTGCCCTCATGCACGGAAATGCTTGCGCTGATGGCGGTTGACACGTATAAAGCGGATACGCTCCGGTATTCGCATGCCTCAAATTGCAAATTGGAGAGAAAAATGTACAGAATAACTGAGAAAAAGGTATTAAACCCTACGGTGGTGCAGCTTTGTATAGAAGCGCCTCTTGTGGCAAAAAAAGCACGCCCCGGTCAATTTATTATTTTGCGAGTTGACGAGGACGGCGAGCGCATTCCGCTTACCGTTGCGGGTGTAAATCGGGAAAAGGGAACTGTTAAGATTATATATCAGGTAGTCGGCGCTACTACCGAAAAGCTTTCGCATAAGGAAGCGGGAGACTATATTCAGGATTTCGTAGGCCCTCTCGGTGTGGCAACTCACCTTGACGGACTTAAAAAGGTATGTATAGTCGGCGGCGGTGTCGGTTGTGCTATCGCTATGCCTATCGCCGAGGAGCTTCACCGCATGGGTGCTGACGTCACGAGCATTATAGGCTTCCGAAACAAGGATCTTCTTATTCTTGAGGACGAGTTTAAGGCTTGCTCCAACACACTTCGCGTTATGACTGACGACGGCTCTTACGGAGAGCACGGCAACGTAACCTTGCCGCTCAGACAAATGCTTGAGGCAGGCGAGAAATTTGACATGATAATAACGATAGGCCCTCTCATTATGATGAAATTCGTAGTAGAGACGGCAAGACCGTTCGCAATACCCGTGACTGCTTCCATGAACCCAATCATGATCGACGGAACGGGAATGTGCGGCGGTTGCAGACTTACGCTTAACGTGGACGGTAAGAGAGTTACTAGGTTTGCGTGCGTTGACGGTCCTGATTTTAACGGCTACGAGATCGATTTTGACGAGGCTATGTCGCGCGGCAGAATGTATACTGCGTTTGAGCGTCATAAGCACGAGGAAGCCTGCAATCTCTTCAAAAAGGAGGTAGATTGAAGTGGCAAAAGCAAATATGACTCTTACTAAAAACGCCATGCCCACGCAGGATCCCAAGGTTCGCGCGCATAACTTCCGCGAGGTAGCCCTCGGCTACACGGAGGAGATGGCTATTGACGAGGCGATGAGATGCCTTAATTGCAAAAATATGCCTTGTGTTTCGGGTTGCCCCGTAAAAATTCACATACCCGAATTTATTTCTAAAATCAAAGAGGGTGACTTTGAGGCGGCATATCAGATCATTACAAAGTCATCGTCCTTGCCCGCTGTTTGCGGGCGCGTTTGCCCGCAGGAGGTGCAGTGCGAGTCTAAATGCGTAAGAGGTATCAAGGGCGAGAGCGTCGGAATTGGCAGACTTGAACGCTTTGTTGCCGATTGGCACAATACGTTTTGCACCGAAAAGCCCGAAAGACCTAAGAGCAACGGACACAGAGTTGCCGTCGTAGGCTCGGGTCCGTCAGGACTTACGTGCGCCGGCGACCTTGCCAAAAAAGGCTATGAGGTGACCGTATTTGAGGCTCTGCACACCGCAGGCGGCGTTTTGGTATACGGAATTCCCGAATTCCGTTTGCCTAAGGCAATAGTCGCAAAAGAGGTCGACACCCTCAAATCACTTGGCGTAAGAATAGAAACAAACGTAGTTATCGGAAAGACTCTTACTGTTGACGAGCTGTTCCGAGAGGGCTACGAGGCTGTTTTTATCGGCTCGGGTGCAGGACTTCCCAATTTTATGGGCATTCCCGGAGAGGCGCTTTGCGGAGTTTACTCGGCAAATGAATTTCTCACGCGAAGCAATCTTATGAAGTCATATCTTGACAACCCCGAAACGCCTATAATGAAGGGCGGTAAGGTTGCCGTCGTGGGCGGCGGAAACGTGGCTATGGACGCCGCGAGAACCGCACTCCGTCTTGGTGCGGAAAAGGTATATATCGTGTATAGACGCTCAATGGAGGAGCTTCCCGCAAGGCGCGAGGAGGTCGAGCATGCAGAGGAGGAGGGAATTGAGTTTTGCCTGCTTTGCAATCCCGTTGAAATTCTCGGCTACCATAACCACGAAAACGCAAGAGACCCGAAAAACGGCTTCGTTACTGGTATGACTTGTGTCAGAATGGAGCTTGGCGAGCCCGACGAGCGCGGACGTCGCAGCCCGATGGTTATTGAGGGCAGTGAGTTTACCATTGACGTTGACACCGTTATCATGTCTATCGGAACGTCTCCGAACCCCTTGATAAAGGCAACGACGGAGGGACTTGAGGTCAATAGGCGCGGCGGTATCGTGGTAAATGAGGACGGTCTTACGTCGCGAGAGTCGGTCTATGCAGGGGGCGACGCCGTAACGGGCGCGGCAACTGTAATTTCCGCTATGGGAGCGGGAAAAACTGCTGCTAAGGCGATCGACGAGGCGCTTTCAAAGTAAAATATACAAATATTTAATTTTCAGGAAAAGGTTTCTCGGTAACGAGTGGCCTTTTTTTGCATTTACTTGTTGAATTTGTGCGAATTTTGTGATATAATGTAACAGGAGAAATATGTAAATATATTATTTAATACTTTACAATTTCCTTAATGTATGATATACTGTTATGAGTTGTGTCGGAAGATAGCAAATGAACGGCTATTATAGCCTAAAAGATAGACTTGGCATTGTGACAGTGCCAAATAAGCAAAAATCGCGAGGTGTAAAATGAATCTTGACAGGGTAATTGCAGTAAGAAATGATAAAACGGTATACCGTGACGGAGATAGGACCGTTAAGGTGTTTAATGCGGAATATACGAAAGCAGACGTGCTCAACGAGGCCTTGAATCATTCCCGTATCGAGGAAACGGGGCTTAACGTTTCCAAGGTCCTTGAGGTGACGATGATCGGCGATAAGTGGGCGATCGTTTTTGACCATATAAAGGGAAAAACGCTTGCCCAGCTTATAGAGGAATGCCCCGAGAAGAAGTCAGAATATATCGAGCTTTTAGTCGATCTTCAAATGGAGGTCCATTCAAAGAGCTGTCCGCTTCTCAATAAGCTCAAGGACAAGATGAGCAGAAAGGTGGAGGACACCGAGTTTGACGCTACAACGCGCTATGATCTTTACGCACGGATCAACGATATGCCGAAGCACAGCAAGGTTTGTCACGGAGATTTTAACCCCTCGAACATAGTGATCGCAGAGAACGGTACGCCCTATATTCTCGACTGGTCTCACGCGACTCAGGGAAATGCATCAGCGGACGTTGCTCGCACGTATTTGCTGTTTTGGCTGAACGGAGATATAAGCGGCGCGGAGATATATCTTGATAAATTCTGCGAAAAGAGCAATACGGAAAAGCAGTACGTCAAGAAGTGGATGCCTCTTGTTGCGGCGGCGCAGTCACTTGAGGGCAACGAAAAAGAGAGAGAGTTCCTTATGTCGTGGGTGCGCGGCACGGAGCATAAATAAAAAGTGTATTCACTCATAAAACAATAGAAATAAGTGAGGATAAAGACGTGTTGAAGATTATAGTTTGCATAGGAAGCTCTTGCCACATAAAGGGCTCACGTAAGGTTGTTGAAGAGCTTCAGAATTTGATCGCGGAGAACGGACTTGGAAGCAAGGTCGAGCTTGGCGGAACATTCTGCATGGGCAGATGCCAACAGGGCGTATGCGTAACGGTTGACGGCGAATTCTATTCCGTTACTCCCGAGAGTGTAGGAGAGTTCTTTACAAAGGAAGTTTTATCTAAGGTATAAGGTGCAGAAATGTTATTTATTCAGGTTTGTGTAGGCTCGTCGTGCCATCTCAAGGGCTCGCAGGAGATTGTTGAGCTTTTTGAGAGCGCTGTATCGGAATATCACCTTGAAGACGAGGTCGTGCTTTCGGGCAGCTTTTGCATTGGAAAGTGCAACCGAGTTGGTGTTACGGTCCAGATAAACGATGACGTTCACGTAGGTGTAACGAGAGATAATTTCAGAGAATTTTTTAAGACGAACGTACTTGACGTGATCGAAAAGGAAAGGGGATAACGAAATGGCAAACTGCTTGACTTTGAAAAAATCTAATTGCAAAAACTGCTATAAGTGTATCCGCCACTGTCCCGTTAAGGCGATTCGTTTTTCGGGAAACCAAGCTCATATTATTGGAAATGAGTGTATTTTGTGCGGTCACTGCTTCGTTGTTTGTCCGCAAAACGCAAAGGAGATCGTAGACAGCACCGAAAAGGCGCGCGTTCTTTTGCAGAGCGGCGAGCCCGTTGTGGTGAGCCTTGCTCCCTCGTTTATAGCAAACTACGAGGGCGTCGGAATAGAGTCTATGCGCCGTGCGCTTAAAAAGCTCGGCTTTTATGACGTTGAAGAAACCGCGATAGGCGCAACTATCGTTAAGAATGAGTACGAGCGCATGCTTCGCGACGAGGATAGAGATATTATCATTACGTCCTGCTGTCACTCAATAAATCTACTTATTCAGAAATGTTTCCCCTCATCGCTTGAATATCTGGCTGACGTAATGTCGCCCATGCAGGCGCATTGCGCTGATATAAAGAGAAGAATGCCCGAGGCTAAAACGGTGTTTATCGGTCCGTGCGTTGCGAAGAAGGACGAGGCAGAGTATTACGAGGGACTCGTTGACGCGGTTCTGACCTTTGAGGAGCTTACGAATTGGCTCAAGGCAGAGAAAATTGAGCTTGAGCAAGAGGTTGAAGATACTCCCGAGAGTCGCGCGCGCTTCTTTCCGACGACAGGCGGTGTTCTCAAAACAATGGCAAAGGATATTCCCGAATATACCTATATTGCGCTTGACGGAGTTGAAAACTGTATTTCTGCGCTCAAGGATATAGAGAGCGGAAGAATACACAAGTGCTTTATTGAGATGTCTGCATGTGTTGGCAGCTGTATCGGCGGTCCTGTTATGGAAAAGTACCACAGTACTGCTCCAATTAAGGATTATATAACGATTTCGAATTATGCAGGTGAGCGCGATTTTGAAGTATCACAGCCTGCTCCCATGAATCTTAAAAAGCAGTTTACAATGATTGAACGCAAGCTTGCACAGCCCGGCGAAACCGAAATTATGGCGGTTCTTCGCCAGATGGGTAAGTTTAAGCCCGCAGACGAGCTTAACTGCGGCTCGTGCGGATATAGCTCCTGCCGTGAAAAAGCGATCGCTATTATTCAGGGAAAGGCGGAAATTTCCATGTGCTTGCCCTACCTTAAGGATAAGGCGGAGAGCTTCTCGGATACTATCGTAAACAACACGCCTAACGGACTTATCGTGCTTAATGAGAACCTTGAGGTTCAGCAGATCAATAATTCGGCGCGTAAGATCATGAACATACGCGCAGCCTCTGACGTTCTTGGAGAGCCTGTCGTTCGTATTCTTGACCCGTCGGTCTTCGTCAAGGTCAAGAACAGCGGAAGAACGGTAAGAAACTACCGCACGTATCTTGCGGAATACAAGAAGTACGTTGAAGAGACCGTAGTTTATGATACGGACACAAGAATGCTTATAGGTATTTTGCGTGACGTGACGGACGAGGAGTCGGAGAAAGAGAAGAAGGCAAGAATAACCAAGCATACCGTTGAGGTAGCGGATACGGTCGTTGAAAAGCAAATGAGAATAGTTCAGGAGATCGCATCTCTGCTTGGAGAAACTGCCGCAGAAACGAAGATCGCTCTTACCAAGCTAAAGGAGTCTATCGACGATGAATGATTTGTGTGCAGATATCGGTTATAAGAGCATAAATCACGTTGGAGAGGAGCTTTGCGGCGACCACGTTGACGTTGTGGAGGAGAATGAGAACTCTACCGTTATAGTGCTTGCCGACGGTCTTGGATCGGGTGTTAAGGCAAGTATTCTTTCAACGCTTACCTCGAAGATAATCTCTACGATGATGGCGGCAGGACTTCCCATAGAGGAATGTGTGTCGACTATCGCGGGTGCGCTTCCCGTATGCTCCTTGCGCGGTGTTGCTTATTCGACCTTTACGATCATTCATCTTCTGAACAACGAGGTGGCGGAGATCATTCAGTACGACAATCCGCACGTAATAATTATAAGGGATTATGCGATATACGATTATCCCAAAACGGAAATGAATATCGGCGGAAAGAGAATATATAAGTCCGTAATACATCTTCAGGAAAACGACGTTTTTGTTGCAATGAGTGATGGCTGTCCTCATGCGGGTATGGGCCGAAAGTACAATTTCGGTTGGAAGCGCGAGGATATCGCGGACTATATGCTGACGTTGGTTGCTGGTGGATATACCGCAAAGAATCTTTCCACTATGCTGGTTGATGAGTGCGATAATCTTTACGGACATGAGCCGGGTGATGATACTACCGCATGCGTCGTTAAAATAAGAAAGCGCGAGCCCATGAATATTTTGTTCGGCCCGCCCTCTAACCGTGACGATGCGAATAGAATGATGTCGCTGTTCTTTTCCAAGGAGGGCAAGCATATTATCTGCGGAGGTACTACCTCGTCTATTGCCGCTAAATATCTCGGAAAGCCTGTTCAGGTAAGTCTTAGCTTTGAGAGAAGTGATATTCCTCCGATTGCTCATATTGAGGGAGTGGACCTCGTAACTGAGGGCGTTATTACTATGAATAAGGTCATTCAGTATGCAAAGGACTATCTCGGAGAAAACCAGCTTTACGAGGATTGGAACTTTAAAAAGGACGGCGCGGCGCTTATCAGCAGATTGCTTTTTGAGGAAGCGACGGATATAAATTTCTACGTAGGCAGAGCGGTAAATCCCGCACACCAAAACCCTGACTTGCCTATAAACTTTAATATCAAAATGAATCTCGTTGAGGAGCTTTCGGAGTGTCTCTTACGAATGGGCAAGAGAATTAAGGTCAGTTATTTTTAAGGAGTTACAGATGCGTAAATTTGATACAAAGGTACAGTATTTAAAATATAAGGTTCTCCGTGAGGTCGCCCGCCTTGCTTGGGAGGATAAGCTCATTGAGAATCTTATGGATATACCCGGAAAGCTCGTTCCCGGTAACGAGCCTACGATGCGTTGCTGTGTTTATAAGGAAAGAGCAATACTCGGCGAGCGCGTAAAGCTTGCGCTTGGCGGCAATGCGAATAACCCCAACGTTATCGAGGTCATTGAGATCGCTTGCGACGAGTGTCCCGTCGGTGGCTTTGAGGTTACCAATGCATGCCGCGGCTGTCTTGCACACCGCTGTGAGGACGCTTGTAAGTTCGGCGCTATCTCCTTCGACCATAATCACGTAGCGCACATAGACAAATCCAAATGTAAGGAGTGCGGCGCATGTGCGAGAGTTTGTCCGTATACTGCGATAGTCAGCCGCAAGCGTCCTTGCCAGAACGCATGTAAGGTAAAGGCGATCTCCATGAACGACGAGAAGGCGGCGGCTATTGACAACTCCAAGTGTATTCAGTGTGGCGCGTGCGTATATCAGTGCCCGTTTGGCGCTATCATGGATAAGTCATTTATGGTTAACGCTATCGACATTCTTAAAAAGAGCGAGCGTAATCCGCATGGCGGAAGCTATAAGGTCTATGCTGTCGTTGCTCCGTCCATTTCAAGCCAGTTCTCATATGCAAAGCTTGGTCAGGTCGTAACGGGACTAAAAAAGCTTGGCTTCCACGACGTTATCGAGGCGGCGCTTGGAGCAGATATGGTTGCTTTGGCTGAGGCAAAGGAGCTTTCCGAAAAGGGAATTCTTACAAGCTCCTGCTGCCCTGCGTTCGTTCAGTACATCAAGTCGGCGTTCCCGAATCTTGTGGACCGTATTTCTCACAACATGTCGCCTATGGCGGTGCTTGCGAAGTACATCAAGGAAACGATGCCCGACGCAAAGGTTATCTTCATAGGTCCGTGTACCGCAAAGAAGGCGGAGGCACAGCTTGAATCGGTCAAGCCCTACGTTGATACAGTTCTTACGTTTGAGGAGCTTCAGGCGCTCTTTGACAGTCGCGATGTAAATATTGCAGAGCTTGAGGAGAGTGCGCTTGATAATGCGTCTTATTTCGGACGTATATTTGCACGTAGCGGCGGTCTTACCGACGCGGCGGCACAGGCAATGAAGGAGCAGAACATCGACTTTGAGATAAAGCCCGTGGTATGTGACGGCATCGAGGCGTGCCGTATGGCATTGCTTAAGCTTAACAAGGGTGTTCTTGACGGCAACTTTATCGAGGGAATGGCTTGTGTCGGCGGTTGTATCGGCGGCGCGGGATGCTTGACTCACGGTGAGAAGAGCAAGGCTGAGGTCGATAAATACGGCAGAGAGGCACTTGAAAAGAACATAACTGATGCAGTATCGCTTTTGAAATAATATAAAAACCGTCCGATGAGGTAAATACACCTCATCGGACGGTTTTTATTTTGAATTACTTATGATTTAGGGTTCATCAGCTTTTCGATATCATCGGACTGCTCACCCACGAGATTCTTTATTTCCGTTGCGGTTACTGCGGGATCGTAGGTTTTGTAATGCACGGTTATCACGTCGCCGGGGAGTATACCGAGCTTGTGATGACGATCGCCCTCGCGCTCGTAGGATACGACTCTGCATTCACCCGGCCAAAGAATATCGCGCAATTCTTTTCCCTCGGCAAAGGAGTCTGGCTGTACCGTAAGAGGTACTTCAACGACCGTGGCGTTCTTTCCTTTTATGATAGCGCGTATTTTTGCCTCCAATACGATATCCGTAAAGTCTTCTATTCCCGAAAGCTCTACTGCCAAAAATGCTACTGTTACTGCAAGCACGACGTAAATGACGTTGTTGATGCCGCCGAGCGATTCAATTGCCAAAACGCAGGCAGTTATCGGAATACGGGAAGAAGCGCCCAAAAATGCGGTTATACCAAGCACGACGATAAGAGTATAGTGCTCAGGCGCAATGATACCGAGGGCGATCATAGCTTTCGCACAAAGCGAGCCTATGATCGCGCCGAACGCAAGAGCAGGCAGGAAAATTCCACCTGTCACGCCTGAAGTGTTTGCAATAATCATTATAAGCGCTCGAACTAAAAATACAAGGATCAGAATATACCAAAGCATTTCGGTATGAAGCAGAGATTCCGAGAGGGAGTGCCCCGTACCGAGCGTATCGGAGAGGAAAAAGCCCACGACGGAGATAAACGCGAACAGAATAGGGAATACGATCTTCAAGGATACCTTTTTAAGAAGGGTACGCATAAGCTCTTCGATAAGGCAGTACAGACGTGTGAAAACAATTGATATGCCGCCGCATATCAGTCCGACTATGAGCGGAGCGAATATAAATTTAAGTGAGAGCGGGGCGATCGTAGAAATGTCAAATAGAGCGGAGGCGCCTATTCCGAAAAGCGCCATGATCTTTACGGCGACCTGCGAGGAAATGACCGAAAGTGAAACAACCGTCAAAAGCAGCGGTGAAAAGTGCTTGTGCAGCTCCTCCATTGAGAATATGATGGCGGTAAGCGGAGAGGAGGTTGCGATCGAAAAGCCTGCTGAAGCTCCGCCCGTCATAATATACTGCCGCCAGCCCTTGTGCTTTTTGCCTCCAAAGCACTTGACAACACCGTCACCGATAGCAGTACCCATTTGTACGCAAGGTCCTTCAGTACCAAGCGGTATGCCGCAAAGCAAGGTCAGAAGCGCAGAGTAAGGTAGTATAAAAACACTTGCCAGCCACTTAAAGCTTACTATGCCTCGAATAGCGGCAACAGACGTAGGAATACCGCCGCCGCGACAGCTTCGTGACCATGAGAGAATAAAGCTCGATGCAAGTCCTATGACGGAAGCCCCAATTACAAGAATGGGAAGCCACACGGGATTTGCGCGCACTATGTCGTATACCGTTACCGACAGATGGATTATAAACTCTGCTGCCAGCTTGAAGGCTGTTACCGCAATAGCGGAGAAAAAGCCCGCAACGACCGAAAAGAAAAGACAGGGAAAGAGCAAATTTTTTATATAATTATAGTGGTGCTTTTGCATATCGGACTCCACCTCGCAAGCATAAAACTAACCAATAAAATTCTTTAAGATTTTTCAAGCAATTATAACACGTTTTTTGATGAATTTCAATTGCTTTAGTAAAAAAATTGGGTAAAAATATTAAATTTTGTCTATTAAAGAACAATGTCGTCGATTGCTTTAAGCTCTTCCGCGGAAAAAGACAGATTTTTTGTCATACTGAGGTTTTCTGTTATTTGTTCGGGCTTTGATGCGCCGATAAGCACGCTGGTTATACCCTCACGGCTGTAAACCCACGCAAGTGCCATTTGCGCCAGCGTTTGGTTTCTGTTTTCTGCGATCTTATTAAGCTTTTTGATTTTTTCAAGCATCTCGTCGGAAAGCGCGCGCTCGTTCAAAAATCTCCCGTCTGTTTTTACACGGCTGTCAGAGGGAATTCCACCCAGATATCGGTTTGTAAGCAGGCCTTGTGCCAGAGGACTAAACACGATCACACCCTTTTTTGAATCTATTGCACTCTTCAAAAGTCCGTTTTTCTCCACGGTCCTGTCAACAATGGAGTATCTGTTTTGGTTTATTATAAAGGGGCAGTGAAGCTCGTTGAGTATTTCTGCCGCGCGAAGCATCGTTTCGCCGTCGTAGTTTGAAAGACCTACGTACAGTGCCTTGCCGCATTTAACGATACTGTCAAGCGCCCACATAGTTTCGTAAAGGGGCGTTTCGGGGTCCATTCTGTGGTGGTAAAAAATATCCACGTAGTCAAGCCCAATTCTTTTTAGACTTTGGTCAAGGCTTGCGGTAAGATATTTTTTACTACCCTTATCTCCGTAGGGCCCCGGCCACATATAGTAGCCTGCCTTGGTGCTTATGATAAGCTCGTCGCGGTACGGCAAAAGATGCTCGTGAAGTATTTTTCCAAAGTTCATCTCGGCGCTTCCTGCCGCCGGTCCGTAATTGTTTGCAATATCAAAGTGCGTAATTCCGTTGTCGAATGCGGTGAAGCACATACGGCACATATTCTCGTAGCTTGCGTTGTCGCCAAAATTGTGCCAAAGTCCGAGAGATACGGACGGCAGCTTAAGTCCGCTTTCTCCGCATTTTCTGTATTCAATTGAGTCGTATCTTTTTTCGTTTGCAGTATATTTCATGCCTGTCCTCCAATAAGATCTTTTACACGATCTATTATACCCCAAATATACTGAAAAGAAAAGAGGCTTCGCCAATAAAAGCGAAGCCTCGACTATTTATATTCCGTAAGTGCCGGTCAAAGGATCCTTGAAAATACCTATTTCGGGAGTGCGAAAGGTGAAGATAACGAACAAAAGAGCGATTACGCAAAGCGCTGAAACGGCAAGCTTTGGATATTTGCATTTAACTGTATCTTTATTAAATAGATTTGTCTCATAGAGATATGCAATCGCAGCAGAAATAAAGAAGATCGCTATATTTATCCAATCGGGAGATTTTCCGATTACTCCGTTGTATGTGTAAAAAAGCACGGGGATCGCGGTAAGCCCCAAAAGAATGCCGCGCAGCTTTATGCACCAAAATGCTTTTCGTTCTTTAAAGAAAAAGCTTTCGACGATCGCAAAGACAAGCATAGGCCAAAAGAAAAGCTTCATGTGCTCCCACGTTGATTCGTTTACTCCCGAAAAGGGCGCTATCCAAAGAGCATCTCCGAGCCACTCGTAAAGAAAGTGCAATAATGTTCCCGTAAGTGAGGTTATCCCAAAGCCGAAAAGTTGCCAAAGCCCTATTGAACGCCTCATAATTCCTCCGTTTTTGCCTGATTTTCTATTATAGTTTATGGAGCAAAGGCGAAATATATGCGGAAGAATTTATTGACACCTCGGTATAAATTTTATATAATGAAAACAGGATTACACTCCGTAAAGGAGAAAAATTACTCATGCAAAAAGCAGTAAAAAAAGGGCGACCGTTTCGGTCGCCCCTAAATTTTTCAGTGGTGGTGATGATGGTGATGATGGTGGTGATGTCCTCCCGACGAAGACTTTACGTGGCAATGCTCCTCGTGACAGTGCTCGCCCTCGGCTTCAAGCTCAAGCGTTACGTGATCAATGCCGTGCTCCCTAAGTTCTGTGCGTATCTTTTCCTTGATCTCGTGCGCGTCAGCATTTGTAACAACGTGCATTGTTGCGTAATTCGACTGACCATCCATGCTCCATATGTGAATATGATGCATGCCAATTACACCCTCAATTTCGCAAATATGCTCCTCAAGCTCGTGGATATCTACGTCGTGTGGTGTTTTTTCGAGAAACAGATCGACAGCTTCCTTTAAATTTTTGAGTGCGCTTATGAAAATGAATACCGAAACGCCGATGGACATCAAGGGGTCAAGAAGATAAAAGTCGGTAAATCTCATTACGATAGCGCCTATAAGAACGATTATCCATGTAAGGACATCCTCAAGCATGTGAAGATTTACAGCCTTTTGGTTGATAGAGTCACCCTCGCGTGTAACGAATGCCGCACCGAGGTTTACGGCTACACCGACAACGGCAAAAATGATCATTCCGTTGTAGTTGATTTCCGTAGGATTTATGATTTTCAATACTGCGTTGTAAACGACGATAAGCGAGCCGACAAGGAGAATAAGCGTTGTTATCACGCTGCCGATAACGGAATATCTCGCATAGCCGTAGGTGTACTTTTCGTCGGGCTGCTTTTTGCTTTTCTTTTCAAGAAAGAACGCAATGCCGATGCTCATGGCATCTCCGATGTCGTGAACGGCATCCGATATAATAGCAACGCTTCCCGTGAAAAAACCGCCGATAATTTCAAAGATTGAGAACGACAGATTGAGAATAAACGCAATAAGAATGTTTCTTTCGGTTTTCATAGCTCCTCCAAGCTTATAAAGGATTCGCTAATATTATACTTCTTAATTGAAATAAAATCAATATATTTTACGTAAATCTTTTTGTATGTAAAAATTTATAGCCAAAAGAAATGCTTTTTTTGTTTTGTATTACATAGTTGCAATATAAGTTTCAATATAAATATCTTTTTTCATTTTAATCTTGATTTTTGAAGAATTGTGTGGTAAAATATTGCATAGTAAATTTTTCATACTACAAAGGAGAGTAATATGAACGTAAAAATCATTAAAACAAAGAGAAATTGTGAACCTATGCAGGAATATTCGGATTTTTCCTTTGTTGATTGGAAGCATCAGGGTAAACAGCTTATTAACGTTTATCCTAATATTGAATATCAGACTGTAAAGGGTTTTGGTGGCGCTTTTACTGAGGCAGCATCTACCACACTTGACAAGGTGAGCAAGGAAAATCGCGAGAAGGTAATAAAAATGTACTTTGACCCTGAGGAGGGTATAGGATATACTGTCGGACGTGTGCACATGAACAGCTGTGACTTTTCACTCGGCAACTATACTTGCGTTGACGAGGGCGACGAAACGCTTGAAACATTCCAGATCAACCGTGATAAGGCATCTGTTATCCCTATGATCAAGGAAGCACAGGAGCTTAGCGATATTTCGTTCTTTGCGTCTCCTTGGAGTCCTCCTGCTTATATGAAGACGAGCGGTCAGATGAACCAGGGCGGAAGCCTGAAAAAGGAATATTACGAGCTTTGGTCGCAGTATTTCGTTAAGTTTATTGAAGAATATAAGAAGAACGGAATCAATATCAGCGCCGTAACTGTTCAGAACGAGCCCGCCTCCGCACAGAAGTGGGATTCTTGCGTGTATACTCCCGAGGAGGAAGGCTATTTTGTAAAGAATCACCTTGGCAAAAAGATGAAGGACATGGGCGTAAAGGTTATGTTCTGGGATCACAATAGATCATGGCTTCTTGATCGCGCGCTGGCTGTTTTGGAAGATAAGGAGGTTGCTGAATATATCGACGCTGTCGCATGTCACTGGTACAGAGGCGACCACTTTGAAAACCTCGCTATATTCCACGATTTGTATCCTGACAAGGATATCTTCTTCTCCGAGGGTTGCTATGAGTACAGCCTTGGCGAGATGGATACTGTAAAGATCGGTGAAAAGTACGCACACGACATTATCGGTAACTTCAACAACTATTGTAGTACGTTCTGTGACTGGAACTTGGTGCTTGACGAAAACGGCGGACCTAACCATGTTGGAAATCTTTGCGATGCCCCTATCATGATAGATACCAAGAACGATAAGATATACGTTCACGATTCCTATTACTACATTGGACATTTCAGCAAATACGTTAAAAAGGGAGCAAAGAGAATCGGAAGCAGTAAGTGGTGCTCTGAGATAGATACAGTTTCCTTTAAGAATCCTGACGGAACGATCGTTTCTGTGGTTCTTAACAGAACAAACGATGATATTGATTTTGCTTTCAAGCTCGGTGATTCTTTCATTAGCTGCAAGGCAGAAGCTCGTTCTATCGCTACGTATATTTTTGAGGACTGAAATTTAACATTCAGCGACGTATTGTTTATATGCTAAAAAACGGCAGTTCAAAATTGAACTGCCGTTTTTGTCTTATCATAAAGCCGATTATTAGACAATAAACGCTTGTAAAAAATATAAGTGACCTCGAAAAACAAAAGAACGGCAAGAGCCGTGCTTTTGTTTTTGGTCGGAATGACAGAATTCGAACCTGCGGCATCAAGGTCCCAAACAAGCTGCACCGATTTTTTGCTTGATTTCGGAGGCTTTTCGGGGCTCCCCCGTCCGAAATCGATGCTTTCGGGTGCTCTTGTAAGCACTGTTTCCAAGTAGTTCGAATCCGTAGATGGTCAAAACTGTGGTCAACCACAAACCACCACGATTCAGAGCTGAGGAATTCATCCAATGGCACTCACAAATAAATCTTATTAACGAAAATATTATACCATAAATTCTCTCAAAGTCAAGATTACATTTCAGTAGAATTTGTAATGCAGAGTATTCTTTCAACACTCAAAAATTGAGTCGCAGAAAGCAAAGAAGAAGGACAATAAGCCACGGAAAGCATTTTAAAAATTTAAAAATATAAGGCGGTGATTGTTTAGATCATCGCCTTTAGCTATTTATCCGATTAGTTCGAGTATCTGCTCAATGTTCTTTTTTCCAAAAGAAACATTGGTATCATTGATCAAAATGCACGGAACGCTCATAACGTTATATCGCTTCCTTATTTCTTCGAAATGGTGAATATCGTATATCTCTGCCGTTACGTTCTTATTTTTTGCCGCAATATGCTGCGCGGATACTACGGTATCGGGGCACATCGTGCAAGACAAGGATACGAGCACCTTAATATCAGCAGGCTTGCTTATCGCTTGAATTTGTTCTCTTGTTTTATCATCAATTGGCTGTCCCGGGCCCATCGCATTATAGATACCTAAAACGAAGGACGAAAATTCATGTCCGCCCGGAACACCGTGAAAGGCAAGACCTGTTTTCGTTCCGTCAGCGCGGCAAACCATTACGCATGGCGCGAAATCAGAGGAAGAGTTGTCGTCTGCCACATTAACTGTCAGTTTATCCGAAAGCGACGCAAGCTCACGCATATAACTCTCAAGCTCTCGTGATATATCACGCTTATCAAGATAGAGCTTGAGTATAGCGTTGCCTTGCATTTTTTCAAACAGAGTACGCAGCTGAGCCTTCATATCCTCCGAGAGCAACCCGTCAGGCGAGTCTTGGCTTTCTGTGCTTTTGATAGTATCTTCCGACTCATAGTTCTTTGAAACAGGTGGCTTTGCAGAAATTCCAGTTCTGCTTTGCACTGAAGCAACATACTTTTCAAGCTCGGTAGCCGCAAGAGCACCGTCGCCCGTAGCGGTAACGATCTGACGAAGCGGTTTGATGCAAACGTCACCTGCCGCATATACACCGTCAATGCTTGTACGCTGTTCCGAATCGGTAACGATATAGCCGTGATCGCTCAGCTCTACAAGGTCCTTAACAATTTTGGTATCCGGTATATATCCTGCCAAAACAAACACACCGAAGAAATCTCCGTCATCGGCTCTGTATTCCGTAACCTTTTCAGTTTTGGTGTTTTTATAGCGTATATAATTAAGTCCGCCCTCGCCCGATACTTCTTCAACCACTGTATTCGTAAGGATACTGATCTTTTCGTGCTTTTTCGCCGGTTCTGCGACCGCTGCCGCGCAGGAGAAATCATCGCCTCGCATCAAAATGGTAACGTGGCGCGCAAATTTAGTTAAGAAAACACTTTCTTCCGCAGCAGCATATCCGCCGCCAACAACAAAAATCTCTTTACCTGTAAAGAATTCTCCGTCGCACGTAGCACAATAAGCAACACCGCGACCTTTGTGTTCCGCCTCTCCTTTGAAGCCAATGGCTCTTGGATGAGCTCCCGTAGCGATCAGAATACCAATGCAATAAAAATCTCCCTTGTCCGTACTGACAGTTTTGATATCGCCGGTGACATCAAGATTTTTAGCTTCCGCAAGCAAAAACTCCGCGCCGAAGAATTCGCCTTGGTGTCTCATCGTTTCTGTAATTTCTTTGCCGCTTGCTTTTCCAATTCCCGGATAATTTACGACCTCGTGAGTAATGGTGATCTGCCCGCCAAATTGCTCCTTTTCAAGCACCAGCACTCTGTATTTCGCACGTGCCAGATAGAGCGCGGCGGTAAGTCCCGCCGGACCGCCACCTATGACGATCACGTCATAGAGCTTATCTTTATCATAGTTTTGGGTAGATTCCATCAGAGCTGACCTACAAGATCAAGGCTGGGTTTGAGCGTTTCTGCTCCCGGCTTCCAATTCGCAGGGCAGACCTGATCGCCGTGAGCGTGAACGAACTGACACGCTTGAACACGACGGAAAAGCTCCTCAGCATTTCTGCCGACGTTTCCTGCCGTCACCTCGTAGCCTACGATCTTTCCCTCGGGATTGATAATAAAGGTTCCGCGCTCGGCAAGACCGTCGGACTCAATTAAAACTCCAAAATCTCTTGAAATATGGTGAGTAGGATCGGCAAGCATAGGATAGTTGATTTTTTTTATTCGCTCTGAGGCATCGTGCCATGCCTTGTGTACAAAATGCGTATCGGTGGATACGGAATAGATCTCACAGCCTACGTTCTTGAAAGCCTCATATTTGTCCGCAAGATCCTCAAGCTCTGTGGGACATACGAAGGTAAAATCCGCGGGATAGAAGAAAAATACGCTCCATTTACCGAGAATATCCTCCTTAG
>SVUH01000048.1 GCA_015063335.1 Oscillospiraceae bacterium
ACCGCTTACATGCAAGGCGGACTCACCTACGAATACGGAAAGCTCGGCGTTATGCGAGCTGTTGATGAGATGCTTGATAAGCACCCCGCGGAGAACGAAAATATATGAAGACCTGTTATATAGTCGGTGCAGGTGAGTTCGAGCACGGATTTACACCACGCGCTGAAGACATCGTAATTGCCGCCGACGGCGGATATTCCGCCCTTGTAAAAAAAGAAATCAGATGTGATTTGCTTATCGGAGATATGGATTCAATAAGCAAAATACCATCGGAGATAGAGCTTATAAGACACCCTGTCGAGAAGGATGAGACAGACACGCATCTCGCATTTCTTGAAGGATGGCGGCGCGGATACAGGAAATTCGAGATATACGGCGGCACAGGCGGCCGTTCCGACCATACTTTTGCAAACTATTGTTTGCTTTTAAACATTAAAAACCACGGTGGTGACGCAAGGTTGTATTCCGACACAGAGGTTGCGTATATCATAAAAAACAGTACCATGCGTGTCACGGGAAAGCCCGAAAAGACGATCTCGGTATTCGCCTTTGGTGCGGAGTGCAGCGGAGTAAATATAAACGGGCTATACTATGAGCTTTCGGACGGCAGTCTGTCTCCCGATTTTCCGCTGGGCGTATCAAACAAATTCGTGAGTGACGTGGCGGAAATCGGTGTTAAAAACGGTGCTTTGCTTGTAATACAGGAGCTGTGAGTCAATAAGAGCGAAGCGGAGATAATCAAACCTTAAACAGTATTCAACCGTGCATGCTCGGGTGTAATTACAAAATCGCTGACAGTGTGTAAAAAGTTCTTGACAAAAGCTTCGACGCATGTTATAATATGTCGAACCGAACAGAATATAACATCAGGGGTGCCATGCGCTGAGATGACGAACGTCAAACCCTTTAACCTGATACGGATAATGCCGTCGTAGGAAGATCGTTTTACCATAGAGTAATCTGCCGCACGGATGATATGTCCTGTGCGGTATTTTATTTTTATAGGAGATTTTTGAGATGAATTCTTCAAAAACGGTTCGAGCTCTTGTTGAGAGCTCAATGATGGTCGCTCTCGCGACTGTTTTAAGCATTTTTAAATTAATAGACATGCCGTACGGCGGCTCTGTTACTATTGCATCAATGCTACCGATGATAATACTTGCATACAGGCAAGGACTTGTCTGGGGACTCGGCTCGGGTCTTGCCTATGCTGTGATACAACAGCTATTAGGTCTCAGCATGCTTTCTTACGTTACCGGTTGGCAATCTGTCGTCGCAGTAATAATGCTTGACTACATAGTTGCATTTGCAGTTGTCGGTCTTGGAGGAATATTCCGCAAGATTTGCAAAACCCAAAGGAGGGCGCTGATTGCAGGCGCGTCACTCGTTTCCCTGCTGCGATATATATGCCACGTAATATCCGGCGCAACCGTCTGGGCAGGACTTTCAATTCCCGATAAAGCCGCCCTTATTTACTCTATAGGATATAACGCTACGTATATGATACCCGAGGCAATAATCCTCATTTCAGTCGCTTATTATCTTGGGGGAATTATTGATTTTTCTAAGCCTGTTCCGGTAAGATGCGTCAGCGAACACCTCACCGGAAAAGAGAGCGGATACGGTCTGCTAGCGGTCACAAGCTTTCTGCTTGGCGGAATAATCGACGTATGGCTCATTGCACCTTGCCTTCAGGACGAGGAAACCGGAAAATTCATTTTTTCAGGATTTGCGAACGTTAACTGGATATCGGTTGGCATAGTCACCGCTCTGACTTTAGCCATAGGAATCGCGATTCTGTTTTACTCTAAGAGAAAAACCTCCGCGGAGGATTGATAAAAGCCCGCTCAGTACCCGAGCGGGCTTTTTATTATTGGTCACTCTGCACAACACAATTCGTCTATTCTTACAAAGTTTTGTCATTGTGCGATTTTATTGTGCCTTGTCAATTGACAACAAAAGACTTTGCGTGTATAATTTAAGAGTATTAAAATGGCGTATTATTTTCGCCTAGTTTAAAAGTACAAAAGGAGCAAAAAATGAAAAACGCAAAGAAAATCTTAGTTCTTCTTCTTTCGCTTACTTTAGTTTTCACTCTGTTTGCTTGCGGAGAATGCGAGCACGTAGACGAGAACGGTGACGGAGTATGCGAGCTTTGCGAGGAAGAATTTGAGCCACGCACCGATGACGTCGCTCTGATTACGGAAGGCGTTCCGAACTTTCAGTTCGTAGTTGAAACCGGCGTGTCCAGTGACGTAACCAAGATTCTTGAAAAAACCATCAGGACCTTGGCAAACGATTACGAAATTGAAGTAGAAAGAGTTGCCGACAGCGAAGACAACAAAATGGACGTCGAGATCCTTATAGGTGACATAAAGACCAGAGGTCCTAAGTATCAGATGGATAAGCATTCGCTCGGTCAAGACGGATACGTTATCAAAATTATTGACTCAAAGATAGTCATCAACGCAGGTTCTCCCTCTAAGCTTGCAGACGCTGTTCAGGAATTTGTTGACGACATACTCGGTCTTGCAGAGGAGCCGGAGGAGCTCTGGGACGTTGTTATGACTGCTGAGCAGATAGTTGAATTTGTCCAGTCGGATTACCGTATCACCTCTCTCAAGATAAACGGTCAGGATATGAAGGGTTACACCATAGCAGTTGACCAGAGCAACGCGCAATACAATAAAACTGCCCAGGAGCTTCAAAACCTCTTCTACACGAGAGCGGGATATTGGTTTGAGATAGTTTCGCTTGACAAGGCGGACAAATCCATCATTCTCCAACGAGTAGAAAAGTCCGCAGACTTTCCCAACGGATTTGAAATAAGTGTTAACGATAAATCACAGCTTATCGTAAAGTGTGCTTACGACAACATGCTTGAGGACGGTCTGGCAAAGCTTACCAACTCAAAGATAACCAGTGCTACGGGCGACGTTGAGTTCACCACCGGCGTTCTTGTCGGCGATTTCAACGCAAGTGTTGTTTATTATGAAGATTTCGGCGCAAAGGGCGACGGAAAGACTAACGACTACGTAGCTATTTACAATGCTCACGTAAAGGCTAACGAGGGCGGACAGACAGTTTATGCAACCGAAGGCAAGACCTATTACATAGGCAGCCCCGTAGTAGACGGAAAACCCAAGTCGATACCGGTTAAGACCAACACCGACTGGCAGAATGCTAAGTTCATAATTGATGACGGCATTATAGGTCCGTCTGGCGAGACAAGCAATTGGAGCGTTCACCTGTTCTCTATCGAGCAGGACGTCGAGCCTATTACTCTTTCAAGAAGAAATTTGGCGGATGCGGCGGTTCTTGATACAATTCTTGCGGCAGGACTTGGTAAGAATACTACCAAAATCGACCTTGGCGATGCGTTCAGATGCGAGGTTATGATAATCACCGCGAACTCAACGCACAAGGTTTACCGCCGTAAGGGATACGGTGCTTATTCCGGTGCAGTTATGAAAGAGGCTATCATTCTTGACAAGGACGGCAACGTAAGAAGTGACACGAGTATCATGTACGACTACATAGACCTTACTGGTCTTGAGATAATCAAGCTTGACGAGGTTGAGCCCATAACCGTTAAAAACGCTGAATTCACCAATCTGGCTCCCCAGTTCAACTGCATTACCCAAAGAGAATCCGGAGTAAGATGGTACATTTCTCCTTATATTTCGAGAGGCCTTTCCATCTCCCGTTCCAAGACCACTGTAGAAAACGTTAGACACTACATGAAAAACGAAAAGCAGTATGCGGATTGCGTTGATGAAAACGGCGTAATTCAGTTTGTAGGTGCTACCTACACCGGATTCTACAATGTGAAAAGTTGCAACGACGTTACAATTAAAAACTGTATTCTTACCGGAAAAAGATGCTACAGAAGACCTAACGGCGGTACGGGCGGTACTTACGACCTTTCCGCAGGTCTTACAAACAACCTCACCTTCGACGGATGTGTTCAGTCTAACTTCTGGATTACGGTTGACCCCGAAACCTGCGAAATAAAGGCAGCAAAAGAAGGCGACGAGGGAGCAATTCCGAGCATGGAATCCTTCCCCAAGCCGATGTACACCGACAAGGGTCTGCCCTACGAAAGCAGCGAGCAGATAAAGGCAGCAAACAAAAGTTTCTCCTCAGGTCATATGCACTGGGGTATTGGCGGTACAAACCTTTGTAAGAACACCAACTATATCAACTCTACGCTTTCCCGTTACGACGCGCACGAGGGTACTTACGGCGGCAAGATAGTAGGCTCTACGATTTGCGCAGCGGATCTTACGGGTGCAGGAGACTTCCTTATCGAAAACACAAGAAGCTTTACAACAGGCGGCGAACGCGCGTTCTCGGTTCGTTCCGACTTCGGTTATACCTGGGCAGGTCAGGTTCACCTTAAGAACGTTTCGGCTATCATTCACGCAAAGGATGATAAGGGCAATTATACAAATGATATCGCAGTAGTAGGACCTCAATACGGAACAAACTGGTATTGGGGATATAATCCTACAGCACCAAGCATTATCATAGAGGACCTTTACTTCTACGACGTTGACGATTACGATGCCGCGACCAAAACA
>SVUH01000018.1 GCA_015063335.1 Oscillospiraceae bacterium
TCCTTACTTAGATCTCAACTGCTTCGGGCTTCTGCGCTGCGTGAGCGTGCTCTGCGCCTGCATAAACCTTAAGTCTGGTTGCGGATTTTGCTCCGATAGTGTTGTGAGGAAGCATTCCCTTTACTGCGAGCTCCATTGCCATCTCGGGCTTGGTTGCCATAAGGGTCTTGTACTGAACTTCCTTAAGTCCGCCGATATAGCCGCTGTGTCTGCGGTAGTACTTCTGCTCCAGCTTTCTACCGGTGAGTACTGCCTTGTCTGCGTTAACGATGATTACGAACTCACCGCAGTCTACGTGAGGGGTGAATTCAGGGCGATGCTTGCCGCGAAGAATGTTTGCAGCTGCTACTGCGGTTCTACCAAGGGGCTTTCCTGCAGCATCAATTACATACCACTTGCGCTCAAGCTTTTCTGCTTTTGCCATGTAAGTTGACATTGTCAAATTCCTCCAAAATTTTAGTTTTAATTTTCATACCCGCATATTATACCACGCAAGAAAGCGCTTGTCAATACCTTTTTTGAAAAAAATTTCAAAAATTTAATTTAGATATATGCAAGCTCGTTTTTTCTCTTAAAACGACCCGTTTTGCTCCCAAATGCTAATTTTAAATTTTTGATTTTTTTACATGCCGATGCATATCGCAAAAACGTATTACATATATTGTAACATCGTAAACAAGGAGGTTTAATATTAAGATGACAAACCGCTACCGTCCCGAGGGATATCTTTTCGGGACTCATGAAAATCGCGAATATATCTCCAGCCGCCAAGGTCTTGAGCACGCTTTGAATGAGGGCAAAATTCTTGAAGCCACTGCCCTACTCTGCGACAGCCACATGCGCCTGCACGTTGACCTTTACGGCATGACGGGAATAATTGATAAATCGGAAGCTTTATATAATCCCACGTCCGCTACAATTAAAGATATTGCAGTTATTACGCGCGTCGGCAAGCCCGTTTGCTTCAAGGTAATGGGCTTTACATACGAAAACGGCAAGGAAGTTGTGATCCTCTCCCGCCGCGAGGCGCAAAAGGAATGTCTAATGTCTTATCTTTGTGATATGATACCGGGAGATATTATTGAAGCAAAGGTCACACATCTTGACAGCTTCGGCGCGTTCGTGGACGTCGGCTGCGGAGTCGTTTCCCTTTTATCTATCGACTGCATTTCCGTTTCCCGCATATCACACCCCTCCGATCGCCTTTCGGTGGGTGACAAAATTTTCACGGTAATAAAGTCCATTGACCGCGATGCGGGACGTATCTTCGTCAGCATGCGAGAGCTTCTCGGTACGTGGCAGGAAAACGCCTCAGCCTTTGAGGTCGGGCAAACCGTTGCGGGGATCGTGCGGAGCATTGAGCCTTACGGCGTTTTCGTGGAGCTTGCGCCAAATCTTGCGGGGCTTGCTGAGCTTCGAGAAGGAACGGACGACGAAACTCTTGCAAAGGTCGGTGAGCACGCCGCCGTTTACATAAAGAGCATCCTCCCCGACAGAATGAAAATAAAGCTTGTGCTCATTGATGCGTACCGTGTCGGCAAAAGCATCTCGGAGATAAAATATTTCGTTGACTGCGAGAAGACCTCTCACATTGATAAATGGGTATATTCTCCTCCCAATTCGAGTAAAATCATAGAAACCGTATTTTAACAAAAAACAAAGAGCGAACGGCATGCCGTTCGCTTTTTCTTATTCATTCTTTATTATTTAAGCTTGAAAATTCTGTTTTCATGTTTCTTCAAAGAGAAATACAGTCCCGTACCAAGCACGCATACCGAGATCAGCTCACCGATACCAACAGTCAGCATCATAAACGGTATTGCTTCCTCTACACCGTAGCCGTAGGCAAGCACAAACGGAACGATAAGCGCGTTTGCCGCCACGGGGGGCAAGGTAGCGACTATCGGAAGCTTCCTCAAAAAATACGTACCAAGCGCACCTATGAGCGTTGCTATCGGTCCTACGACAATATCGAGCCACACTGCGCCCGCCAATAGGTTTGAAAGAAGACATCCGAGATAAAGTCCCGGAATTGCCGCAGGTGTGAAAATAGGCAGTATACAGAGCATCTCCGACACTCTTACCTGAATAACACCCGAATCAAGTCCAAATATCTTTACCGCGTAGGTAAGGACGACGTAAAGCGCGGCGATTATAGCGCCTTGGCATAGGAATACTGTTTTTGCGTTCCGTTTCATGTTTATTCTCCGTAGTTTTGTTTTTCGTGAGGATGGTTTCGAACTCACGTAAGGTACATTATACCACAGGTATCGAAAAAAGTCAACACAAATTACTTCATTATTTGACAGTAGGTATATAATGAACCGAGACAAACGAGCGGCAAGCCGTCTTTGTGCGCCTTTTTCTTTGCGGCATCAAAAGCCTCTGCTACGCCGTCGTATATAAAGCACTCAACACCGTTTTTCGAAAGAACATCGGAATAGTCCTTAGCGGGGAGCGCGCGGGGATTATCCGGTGTCATAACGAACGCGGCAGAGGCGATTTCGGATAGGCGCGAGGCAATATAGTCGTAATCCTTATCCTTAAGCACGCCCGTAAGCACGTAGACCTTACGTTCAAAATAATGCTTGATGCTTTTTACAGCGCTGTCTATTCCCTCGGGGTTATGCGCGCCGTCAAAAATTATGAGCGGCTCTTTTTCAATGATTTCAAATCTTGCCTGCCAGCGCGCCGCCAAAAGTCCGTCGCGCACAGCGTCATCGGAAATATCAAGTCCGCCGTCTCGCAGAATATCTACTGCGGTAAGCACGGATGCGGAATTTCTCGGCTGATAAAGTCCGAGAAGATGTATTTTCATGTCACTCCAAGTGCCAAAGTCAAAGCTTGTTCCCTGAAGTGTTGCTTCTTTGATTTTGAGCTTACTATAATCTGTGCGGTAGCACTTACTTCCCTCTTTTTGAGCGGTATCGCTTATTACAGCATATACGGACTCCCCCTCACCGCCAAAAAGCACGGGGCGAGTGTCCTTGATTATGCCTGCTTTCTCTGCGGCTATCTTTTCCACCGTATCGCCTAGAAACGCGGTGTGGTCAAGGGCAATGCCCGTTATAACCGAAAGTAGAGGATCTCTTATTATATTAGTGGAATCAAGTCTGCCACCCATACCCGCCTCAAGCACTACGACATCACACCCGTTTCGTCTGAAATACTCAAACGCCACGGCGGTTATAAGCTCAAACTCCGTAGGCTTATCCGTCATGTCTTCAGCTATGGGGCGCACGTAGGTAGTTATCTCTGCAAGCTCACCGTCGGAGATCGGCTCGCCATTTATACACATTCTCTCGTTAAAAATGCGGATATAGGGAGAGGTATAAAGTCCTGTTTTATATCCCGCCTTACAAAGTATACTTGAAAGCATGGAGCAGAATGAGCCCTTACCGTTAGTGCCTGCGACGTGGATAAATTTAAGTCCGCGTTCAGGGTGACCGAGTCTTTTGCAAAGCTCACCTATTCTCTCAAGTCCCGGCTTGCAGAAGCACCAGCTTATGCTGTGTATATATTCAAGTGATTCTTCGTAATTCATAAGCTTTCTCCCATGGTGTAGTCCACTGCGCGTCTGAACGACGCTCTGTCAAACAAAAGGCAAATAATAAAAATTTCCACAGATGCTATAACGAGATACAGAGGTATTCTCCAAAGCACCAATATTCCGTAAAACTGATAAAGACCTATGCTCTTTACTATAATCGAGCCCGTGATGTGCGCAAGAGCACCCGACAGTATTATCTGTCTCCTACCCTTTTTCCTTACTATAAATCTTGCAACGATGCCAGACACCGCGCCGATCAGCGCCGCGCCTGCCGTAACTATGAGGTTGGGCGGATAAGTCTGCGGAGACAAAAGATAGCTCACAAGGTCGGAAGCCGCGCCAACGATAGCGCCAACTATCGGTCCGTAAAGAATACCCGAAACGATTATCGGCAGGTTTTCAAAGGTTATTCTGAAAAGTCCACCGCCGAAATTGAGATAAGTCTTACAAAAAATACCTATCACGACGCTCATGGCAACAAGCATTGCCGCTATGGTCATTCCCTTTATGCTTCTGAAAAGCTTTGTTTTATTTTTCATGAAAAAACGCCTCCTTTTCCTCGACTCATAGGTTCGGGATAAAGAAGGCGCGCGTTGCCATAAGGACTACCCTTTTACCGTATGAAGCGGGATGCAGACTACGAGCCGCAAATCAAATGATTTTTCGTCCCATGGACAACTCCCCGTCCCACAGGCACTTCACGCTCGCAATCTTACTCTTCTACAATTATGTATTAATTATAACACTTTTTTGCCGTTTGTCAATAACTTTAAGGAAAAATCTCTTGACCTGTCTATTTCGGTATGCTATAATTCAAATTAAATAACCGCCCTGCGGCTTACCTCTGCATTCGCAGACTGCCGCAGGGCGGTTTTCTTATGTTAAGCTTTCAATGCTTACGCCCAGCTCATGGTCGTAGGCTTTTTCCTCAATAATTAACTGCGCGCCGCGTGTGAAAAATTCTTACCTGCACACAAATCATTTCCAATAAGCTCGGAAACTGTGACTACCTCGTAGCCCTCCTCGTGAAGGCGCTCGAGAATCACGACGGTTGCATCGTATGTACTTTCATAAATATCGTGCATAAGAATTATGCTTCCGTCCTGCACATTTTCCATCACGTTATCGACAATTTGCTCGACCTTTTCTTTTTGTACTGCGGCAGAATCTCCGGAAGAATACTTATACTTCCAATCCTCCGAGTCAACGTCCCACATGATCACGGAATATTGTGAATTCTTAACCTGAGTCTGGGTTATCCGTCCGCCTACCGGACGCATAAGCCTTACGTTATACCCCTTAGCCTGTGAGCGTATCGCAGAGGCGGTCAAGGAAAGCTCCGACTTATATACCGAATCGTTGCAGGTATCGTAATAATAATCGTGCGTATACGCATGTATTCCTATCTCGTTTCCGTGATTTGCCGCGTACTGCATGGCATCTCCGCCTGCATACTCACTTCCGTCAACTCGGTTACCGACCACAAAAAAGGTTGCATGATAGCCGTATTTATCAAGCTCATTGACTATTTTTGCCGTTCTCGTCACGTGAGGGCCGTCGTCGTAGGTAATAGCGACTCGCTTTGAATATTTCCCGTCAGTCTTTTTGTTCTCAGTCGTCTCTGAGGTATTCGTCTGAACGTTATTGCCGATTATCGGAACAAAAGCGTCATTATCATTTCTGTTTGGACGCCTTTTGCTTCCTCCGTCGTCACATCCTCCGAGAACCGTTACAAGGCAAAGCAGAACACATATGCATGCGGTAAATATACTTCTTTTCTTCATACCGTGCGCTGTCCTTAAAAATCCTGCTCCATAAGGCGCTTATTGAATTCCTCTGCCGTGTTATATCCCATTTTCTTTTGTCTGTTATTCATAGCGGCAATTTCAAGAACCACTGCAAGGTTTCTACCGGGATGCACGGGAATGGTGATAGACGGAACGTCAATACCCAAAATGTTTTCGTGCTGCTCGTCAAGGCCAAATCGGTCGTACATCTTTTCGGGATCCCACTGTTCAAGATTTATGACAAGGTCAATTCTCTCCGTTGCTTTTACCGCACCCATACCAAACAGTCTGCGGACATCAACTATTCCTATTCCGCGAAGCTCGATATAGTAGCGGATAAGCTCGGGGGCACTTCCGACGAGCGTTCTTGCGGAAACGCGCTTTATCTCGACCGCGTCGTCAGCAATAAGTCGGTGTCCTCTCTTTACAAGCTCGATCGCCGTTTCGCTCTTTCCTATTCCGCTGTCTCCGAGTATAAGCATACCCTCGCCGTAAACCTCTACAAGAACTCCGTGTCGGGTAATTCTGGGCGCAAGGCTCGTATTGAGGTTAGCTATCAGGGATGCGAGAAATTCACTCGTTCTCGTAGACGTTCCCATAAGCGGAACGCCGTATTCCCTTGCCTTCTGCAGCATCTCATCGCATGGCAAAATATTTGACGTAAGTATAATAAGCACGGGCTTTTGTTTAAGATATGAGTCGAGCGCGCTCATACGCTTATCTGACGAAAGCTCTGAAAGATATTGCTTCTCCACACGTCCTATTACCTGTATTCTCATAGGGTCGAACATCTCAACGAAGCCCGCGAGCGCAAGTCCTGGGCGATCAACCTCCGTGCTCGATATTTGTATCTCCGCCGCAGACGTAGGCATATACAATTCCTCAAGCTGAAATTCTTTAACCAATGACTCAAGGGATATACTGTATTTTGACTTCATATCAACACCTCCGAAAAAAATCCGCGTGCATTACAGCGCACCGTACACACTATGTTTAATTATACCATATATTTAACAAAATTGGAAGAGCTTTTTATAAATTTATATACGTACTTTTCACTTTTCTAAGCCCTTTTGGAAAAAGGAAAAGAGCCGTCCCTTTATGGGACGGCTCAAAGCACTTAGATCTTTTCCTTAACCTTAGATGCCTTACCAACTCTGTCGCGCAAGTAGTAGAGCTTTGCTCTTCTTACCTTACCCTGACGGATGATGTCCACCTTCTCAACGTTGGGAGAGTGGATCGGGAAGGTCTTTTCAACGCCGCAGCCGTAAGAAACACGTCTTACAGTGAACGTCTCGGAGATTCCGCCGCCGTGCTTAGCGATAACGGTTCCCTCAAACATCTGAATTCTCTCGCGAGAACCCTCCTTGATCTTGTTGTGAACACGGATAGTGTCACCAACGTTGATTACCGGAACTTCGGTCTTCAACTGCTCGTTTGTAAAAGCCTGAAGCATGTTCATCGTTCAGTCCTCCTAATAAATAATATCCAGACGTTCATGCAGAGCTTCGCAGCGGACCGCCTTTAAGCTGTGTTTTGCACACAGCGAGATATATTATATCATAACGTTTGCACTTTTGCAATACCTTTTTTTAATTTTCTTGGTTTTTTTTGCGTTTTTTTGCTATTTTTCCAAATAATTTTGAGGCAGTTACTGCTATTTCCCTGCCGTTAAAGACAAGCATAAAGGCTACAAGCGCTATTTCAAAATAGATCCAATAATTAAATCCTGCAATAAGGATTACAGTCTGTATGATCAAAATCGCCGTGTTTATCGCAACCCGTATGCTGTGCATATTGAATTTCAAATAATTTCGCGTATCTATAACGCGAATGAGGTAAACCGCAAAGTAGCTTATAGCAGTAGCAACAGCCGCACCCATAGCGCCCCTCGTCGGTATAAGAATAAAATTCAGAATGATGTTTATTACCGCACCTGCCATCGAGGTAAGCATTGACATTACGCTCTTTTTCTCAACGAAATAAACGCTGCCGAGAAAGGTCACGAGCGCTGAAAACGTCATGGCTATAACAAGCACGGGAACGTATTTATAAGAGCTGTAATAGGAGTCCGCAAGCAAAATGCGAGTAAGAATCGTAGCCCCCGCTATGAGCGCAGAAGCACCCATAAATATAACTCCCATATAGTTTTTAAACACCTCGCCGAAGAAATCCGCCCTCTCCTTTTCGTCCGCATCCTTTACAACCGAGAACTGCCATGCCTCGATAAACACTCCGCAAATGAGCAAAAGAAGTGTCGGAAGCTTATACGCCGCTGCATAAAGTCCGTTTTCCGCGCTTCCTCTGTATGCCGTAACGATATATCTGTCACTCGCAGAGGTAACGAACCACATGATGGTCGTAGGAATATATGGAATACTGAATTTAAGCATTTTGCGTACAGTATTCCTTTTTATACTTTTCGGAGAAAGGTATCTGTATAGCCTTGCAACAAAGAATATCATTACTGTCATAACAAGGTCGGATATTACAACGGAAAGCACGTAGCCAAGCGTTCCCATATCAAATCCAAGTAAGAACAAGAGATTAAGCGCAATAGTAAGCGCGGTATTTATGATACCCTGAACGGCAAAAAGCGTGGTCTTCCCTATGGCGCGAAGAAAGTTCGCCGCCGCAAGATGGAGATTTGCGCATATAACGTACGCGGCTATCAAAAAAACGTAGCCGTCAAAGACGTTAAAAAATCGCAAGAGCTGCACGAGCGCAAGCGTCGCCGCGCCTCCGATGAGGAGCACCGCAACGGCAGAGCTGAATATTTCCTTTCGTGCAAGAGCGCCGTCGTCCTCTCCGCCTCCCGTATCGAGCACGAATCGGAATATGGCGTCACATATACCGACCGCCGCAAGCGGCATCAAGAGGTTAGCCGTTTGCGTAAGAACGTCCGCAACACCAAATTCAGCAGTAGACAGAACGGCGGTATATAACGGCATTAATAGGAAGACAAGCACCTTTGATGCAAAGGTGCCTGCTCCTAAAATTACCGTGTTTGAAAGTAACCTTTTAGTTCTTCCCATATATCTTAATCACAATTTTCCCAGTTGTGATATACGTTCATTACGTCATCGTCGTCCTCGAGCTTCTCAATGAGAAGTCCCATGAACTTAATATCGTCCTCGCTGTCGAGAGTTACGTAATTGGACGCGATCTTGGTCTTTTCAGCGGAAAGGAGCTCATAGCCTGCTGCTTCAAGCGCCTCCTTGACCGCATAAACGTCGTCCGGCTCGGTATAAATCTCAAAGACCTCTCCCTCAGCCGCAAAGTCCTCAGCACCTGCCTCAAGCGCTGTTTCCATCAGCTTATCCTCGTCAATATCTCCGTCCTCGTTACCGATAACGATAAGTCCCTTTTCGGAGAACAGATAGCCAACGCAGCCCGACTGTCCCATGTTGCCGTGATACTTGGAGAAATACGCTCTTACGTTTCCCGCAGTTCTGTTGCGGTTGTCCGTCGTTGCCTCTACGATAACGGCAATTCCCGCAGGACCGTAGCCCTCGTAAACTACCTCCTCGTAGTTCTCTCCCGTGTTTCCGAGAGCCTTCTTTATGGTTCTCTCTATGTTATCGTTAGGAACGTTGTTAGCCTTTGCCTTAAGAATAAGGTCGCGAAGCTTGGAGTTAGATGCGGGATCTCCGCCCCCCTCCTTTACAGCAATAGTTATTTCCTTACCGATCTTGGTAAATACCTTCGCCTTTTGCGCATCGGTCTTTTCCTTTTTGTGCTTGATATTCGCCCATTTGCTATGTCCTGACATTTTCTTTACCTCATTTTATATATACAATATTTATTAAACCTTTTGTGTCTTTGCAAGACAGATAAGTCCGAATGCGTTTCCAAGAACGGTATTTGCCGCACGGGTAAGCGCGATACGGGTGCTCTTTACGTCCGAGTCGTCCGCACCGAGAATAGTGCAGTTATGATAGAAGCGGTTGAACGCGCCCGCAACGTCGAGAATGTATCTCGTTATGACAGACGGCTCGTAGGTATCTATCGCGTCACGCACCGTTTCCTCAAATCTGGAGAGCGTCTTGAGAAGCTCGACCTCCTCGGGTGCGCTTATTTTAAGCTCGCTCTTTGCTTCTCCCTCTGTCTTTGCAAGAACGGAGCAGGTACGCGCATAGGTATACTGAACGTAAGGACCTGTGTTGCCCTCAAAGTTAAGAGCATCGTCCATTACGAAGTTTATATCTCTGATTCGGTTATTGGAGAGGTAGTAGAATACTACTGCGCCGACTCCGATCTGTTCCGCTATTTTCTCTTTACCCTCAAGGTTCGGATTCTTTTCGTTCATTATATCCGCGATCTTTTCAATAGCAAGCGCAAAGAGGTCGCGTAAAAGAATTACGTTACCCGTTCTCGTTGCAAGCTTCTCTCCGTTTATGCTTACCGTTCCGTAAGGCACGTGTACGAGCTTATCATACCAGTCGTAGCCCATAAGCTCAACGACCTTGAACCACTGTGCGAAGTGCAAGGACTGGCCTGCGCTCGTAACGTATATCGCCTTATCGAAATCATAGGTATTCTTTCTGTAAACAGCCGCCGCTATATCTCTTGTAGGATAAAGCGTCGAGCCGTCGCGCTTAAGTATAAGGCAAGGGGGCATGCCGTATTCCTCAAGGTCAACGATAGATGCGCCGTCGTCGATCTTCATAAGTCCCATGTCGCGAAGCTTTTGTACCTCGGCGGGCATCTTATCCGTATAGAAGGACTCGCCCTTATAGCTGTCAAACTCTATTCCGAGCTGTGCGTAGGTCTTCTTATATTCTGCAAGGCTTATCTCAACGAACCACTGCCAGAGCGCAATGTTTTCCTCATCACCCTCCTCGAGCTTATGGAACTCTGCTCTTGCCGCATCGTTAAGAGAAGCGTCTGCCTCAGCCGCTTCGTGGAACTTAACGTAAAGCTCAACAAGCTTGTCTATTCCACCCTCTTCTATAAGCTCCTTATTACCCCAGTTGCGATAAGCAACGATAAGCTTTCCAAACTGCGTTCCCCAGTCTCCGAGATAGTTTATGCCAACGCACTTATATCCAGCAAACTCGTGAAGCATCTTAAGCGAATGACCGATAACGGTCGTTCCGAGGTGTCCTATATGGAAGGGCTTTGCCACGTTGGGTGACGAATAGTCAAGCACAACGGTCCTTCCCTTACCTATATCGGGAGCGCCATATTTCTCACCCTTCTCGTCAACCTCGCTTACTACCTTTTTGGCAAGCGCGCCTCCGTCAAGGAATATATTGAAATATCCGTTTACAGCCTCCGCACGCTCTACGCAGGGCGCAGAAAAGTCCTCGGCAATAAGCGCGGCGATCTTTACGGGCGCCATGCGCAAGGTCTTACTCATCTTAAAGCAAGGCAGAGCAAGGTCTCCCATCTTGGAGTCGGGCGGGTATTCAAGCATTCCCGCAACGTCACACTCCGTAAGCTCTATCTGCGGATTTATCGACCGTAGCTTATCAACAATATTTTTAGCAATTGCACTCTTTATTTGAAGCATCTATCAAATCTCCTTCGCTGACTGATCACAAATAATTATTATACTACTAAATTATAATTTTTTCAAGAGGTTAATTTCTTTTTTAATAAAGTCACACCGTCACGTCGCAAATCGTCGCACCCGTGAAGCGTAAAATATCCTCTCGTAACAAAAGAAGCTGTATTCCTCTGACACCTGCGCTCACGGTAAGCTCGTCAACGCTCTGGACAGACGCATCGAAATACGTCGGAAATTTCTTTTTCATACCTATCGGCGAGCAGCCGCCGCGTATGTATCCCGTTGTTCCGAGCAGCTCCTTGACTGCAAGCGGCTCTATTTTCTTGCTTCTTGTAGCTACCGCCGCGCGCTTTAAGTCTATCTCCTTATGGCAGGGCACGCAGAAAACGTATACGTTTCCCTTATCCGAGCGAGTAACGATAGTTTTAAACACTTTTTCATAGGGCAAGCCGATACAGTCTGCTATATGCGTACCCGACAGGTCGTTTTCGTCCACCTCGTATTCACACGGAGTATACTTTATCTTAGCCGCGTCAAGCTGCCGCATTGCATTGGTTTTATTCATCTTCACGGGTAGGTCTCTCCCTCTCTTATCATTTCCTCGGCTGCCTCCCTTACGGTCTCGGTAATTTCAATTCCGCCGAGTATTCTTGATATCTCCTCTATTCTTCCCTCTCTGTCAAGAAGCGTAAGCGAGGTGCTTACTCTCTCTCCGTCGTCGGTCTTGAAGATACGCAAGTGATTGTGTGCAAGAGAAGCTATCTGTGCCGAGTGAGTAACACAAAGCACCTGTGACGTGCCTGCTATCTCCTTTAGCTTAATGCCAACCTTTCGCGAGGTCTTACCCGAAATACCCGTATCTATCTCGTCGAATATAACGGTTTTAAGTCCGTCACACTCGTTAAGCACGTTTTTAAGCGAGAGCATAATTCTTGCAAGCTCACCGCCCGAAGCGATCTTCTCCATAGGCATAAGCGGCTCACCTGCATTGGTTGCTATCAAGAACTCAACTCTGTCGCGCCCCGTGGAATTAAAATCGTCCGTAGGCGTAACGCTCACCTCAAAGCGCACCTTGGGCATATCAAGAAACGTCAAGGTCTCGCATACGCGCTTGCTAAGCCTCCTTGCTCCCTCTCTGCGTGCAGCCGTAAGAGTAGCGGCAAGCTTGTTGGCGCGCTCAACAGCTCCGTTCAGCTCGTCCTCAAGCTCCTCGAGGATCTCACCCGAGTTTTCAATTGCAGAAAGCCTTTGTGCAGCAGATGCTCGAAAATCGAGGATCTCCTCGACCGTACTGCCGTATTTGCGCTTGAGCTTTGATATGGCATTAAGTCTGCTCTGCGCCTTATCAAGGCTCGTCAACACATCTATTTCACCAAAGTCATTTATATCCTTTGCGCACTCAGCAATATCCTCAAGCTCATAAGAAACGTCCCAAAGTCTTTTTGAGAGCTCCGTCGCTCCGCTGACCGCGTCACTCACCGATTCAAGCGCCTCTGCCGCCCTCGTTACAAGGTATGCGGCGCCGTGCATTTTCTCAGATCCCGTTATTGCCTTATCCGCCAAGGCGCACGCGCGGCTTATCTTCTCCGCACTCTGAAGCTTCTTTACAAGCTCCTCAAGCGCTTCCTCCTCGCCTCTTTTTAACTTAACGACATCTATATCGTTTATTTGGAATTTCAGCATCTCGCCAAGACGAGCGCGCTCCATAGCGTCGTTTTTGATCTCGGCTATACGCGCACGAATGGACGTAATGCGTCTGTATTCCTCGGTATACTCGGAGAGTCTTTCTCCGTTAACAGAAAAATTATCAAGCAGTCTTACGTGGTTTTTTTGCTCCATGAGCTGTTGGTTGTCGTTCTGTCCATGAATACCGATGAGCATTCCGCCGATCTCGCGAAGCATAGAAGCAGTAACGCCTCTGCCGTTTATACGAGCGGCAGACGAGCTTTGCGTAAGTGTCCTTGCGAGCATGATCGTCCCGTCCTCGCATTCAATCCCAAGCTCGTTCATTTTATTTTGGACAGCCTCGCCAACGTCCGTAAACACAGCGCTTACGCTTGCTTTCTGCTCTCCCGTGCGTATAAGCTCCTTGTCAGCCTTTGCGCCGAGCAACAGAGATATACTGTCAATTATTATGGATTTTCCCGCGCCCGTCTCACCCGAAAGCACCGTCATTCCCGAAGAAAATTCGACGTCAAGCGACTTTACGACCGCAATGTTTTCAATATGAAGTGAGTTTACCATGCACTCAACGTCCCTTCATAAGCTCGCGCAGCTGCCAGCAAAGCTCCTCAGCACCCGCTTCCGTGTCGGTGACTATAATGATGGTATCGTCACCCGCTACACAGCCGAGTATGGTTTTATACTGCAACGAATCAACGCCTGATGCAATTGCCTGCGCCATTCCTGGATAGGTCTTGATAACGACGTTATTCATAGCGTATCTTACGTCAACTATCGACTGAACGATAGAATTATTGAGATTCATGTTGACGTAAAAATTATTTGTTCCGTATTTATATCCGCCCTTAGAGGACATATTCTTGGTAAGCTTTAGCTCGCGCAGATCTCGCGAGACCGTCGCCTGCGTGACCTTAAACCCCTCCGCGCGGAGAAGCTCGGTTATTTCCTCTTGCGTATGAACCTCGTTTTTAGACAGAATATCAAGTATTCTCGCCTGTCTTTCACCTTTCATTTTGCTCTCCTTAAAGAAGCTTTTTAAGTCTTATTTTAGAACAAAAGCCCTCGTCCTTTACACGAAGAAGCTTTGCTTCGGTCTTTGATCTCGTTATTACCGCCGTATCGCCGTGATACATCTCGAATGTTGCCTTACCGTCAACCGTCAGATGTAGCATTTTTTCGCGAACGCATATATTCTTTACGCGAAGCTCAGCGCTGTCAGGGAAAACGAGAGGTCTTGCCAAAAGCGAGTGCGGACACACGGGAGTAACGCATATGCAGGAAAGTCTTGGATCAACGATAGGACCGCCCGCAGAGAGCGAATACGCCGTTGAGCCCGTGGGCGTAGCAACCACAAGACCGTCCGCACGATAGGTGCTTACAAGCTCCTTGCCGTCCGACAGCTCAAGGTCGATTATACGTGCGGTCGAGCCGTTTGCGATAACCGCCTCGTTCAAGGCAAGTGCCGAAAATCTATTAGTTCCCTTAGAGGAAACAATCTTGACGGAAAGCATTGCTCTCCTATCGAGAACGTATTTTCCGTTAAAAACGTTATCAAGAAGGTCGAGCTCATCCATCTCAAGCTCGGTCATGTATCCAACGCGACCCATGTTTATTCCAAGCACGGGAATGTCGCAAAGAGACGCGCGTCTTACAGCATCGAGCATAGAGCCGTCGCCGCCTATCACTATCACCAGCTCCGCCGAGGAATATATCTCGTCAAGGGGAGCGTATGTATAAACGCTTTTATGCAAGTGAGCGCGCATAACTCTATCCTTGTAAATTTCGGGGATAAAAATTTGGTCAGCACGATTTCCGATAACATCAGCGACACGGCTTGACGCTTCAAGCTTTTCGGTAATATTAAAATTAGTTATAAGAGCAATTTTTTTCATGCTTTAGCTCCCTCTTTGCGCTACTGCGCCGTAATTCTTTTGATTGTTTTATCGTCCACGCGCGGCTTTATACACTCGCGCTTGACGAAATATGCAAGGTATTCCTTATTTCCGTCACCGCCCTCAATGGGGGAACGAATAAGTCCTACACAGTCAAAGCCGTGCTCGACAGCAAAGCTTATGACTCTTTTTGCAGCAAGATATCTGTAAGCGCCGCTGCTGACGACTCCGTTTTTGCCGAGAGCAGAGCGCCCAGCCTCAAACTGCGGCTTGATCAGACTTACAAAAATCCCGTTGTCCTTTAACACGGAAAAAATTCCTTCGATAACGTAGGTCTGCGAGATAAACGACAGGTCAGCAACCGCAATATCGCAAAGTCCCTCGGTTATATCGGGGGTAAGCTCTCTTGCGTTAAACTGCTCAATGCTTCTTACCCGACTGTCCGAAAGAAGCGTCGGGTGAAGCTGTCCGACTCCCGCGTCAATAGCAAAGACCTCTTTCGCGCCTCTGGACAAAAGGCAGTCCGTAAAGCCGCCTGTTGAAGCGCCCACGTCCACCGCCTTCATTCGGTTTACGTTGATACGAAACACATCAAGCGCCGCCTCAAGCTTCATACCGCCTCGGCTGACGTATTTGAAAAGCTGTTCTATCTCGACCTCATGAGAAACAACCTCATTTATGAGCGCAGATGCCTTTTTAACGGCAACGCCGTCGATCCTTACCGCACCTGCGGCAATAAGGTCCTGTGCCTTCTTTCGGCTTTCGGTATGCCCGAACGTTGCAAGATAAACGTCCGCCCTCATATCGTCGCCAACGGTATATTCATAACAAACTTCATTATGATAGCAACTGCCAAACCGAGCGCCGCGCCCGCATAGACCTGGGCGTGCGTATGTCCGACAAGCTCCTTAAGTCCCGCGTTTATTTCATTTGCGTCCTCGGAGAAGAGCTTATGGGTTATGCGCTTAAGAATTATATTCTGCTGTCCCGTCTGATATCTTACTCCGCTTGCGTCAGTCATAACTATTCCCGCAAGAACGAACGTAGCCGCAAACACAGCAGAGCCAAGTCCCTCTTGGATACCCGTTGCCATGCAAAGTCCCAATACGCTTGAGGAGTGGGAGCTGGGCATGCCGCCCGTCGAAAAGAAGATCTTAAAAATGTTTTCTCCCCTTTTGGTGAAAAGCCCGATAATGACCTTGATAAGCTGCGCCAAAAACCAGGATATGAGCGCGCTCAAAAACACGTAATTAGTAAATAACTGTTTGAAATGTTCCCAAAACTGTACCATGTGTCCTCCAAAAGTTGTAAAATTTATTATTTATGTCTTTCAAGCAAATAACATGCAAAATCCGTAAGAAGCTCCGAACCCTCAATATCACTTATCGCGCTTATCGCCCTTTGAGTAAGCTCTCCGGCGAATGCCCTTGCCTCGTCCACCGAATAAAAGGTCAAAAACGTCGTCTTATTATTCATCGCGTCAGAGCCTACCGATTTACCAAGCTCCTCCTCGCTGGATACGAGGTCAAGGATATCGTCTATGACCTGAAACGCAAGCCCGATATTCTTCGCGTATTCGCAGAGCTTTTGCGTTTTAGGCTCTTCCCCGCCGTATCCTGCGGCAAGACACCCAAGCCTTACCGAGCATTCTATAAGTGCTCCCGTTTTATGGGAATGGAGCCTCAGGAGCGCTTCAAAATCAAGCTCACGGCTCTCACCCATAAGGTCTATTACCTGTCCGCCTATCATTCCGCGCTCGCCTGCCGCGCTCGACAAAATACGAACAGCCTCGATACGCTCGGACGGTGATAGGCTTTCCGCCTCGGCTATCACACCGAATGCCTTTGTCAGAAGCGCATCTCCCGCCAAAAGCGCATTGGCATATCCGAATTTTTTATGATTTGAGGGCTTTCCACGACGGAAATCGTCGTCGTCCATGCATGGAAGATCGTCGTGGATAAGCGAATACGTGTGGATCATTTCAATGGCACACGCAAGCGGCATTGACTTACTGACGTCTCCACCCAAAAGCTCACACGCAGAGTTCACAAGAAAAGGTCTTACCCTTTTTCCGCCGTCAAGCAAGGAATATCTCTCTGCTTCCAGCACCACGCCGTAGTCGTCGTCCTCTCCTGCGGATACCTCGGCAAGCGCCGTCTCCGTCAGCTTTGCATTTTTGGAAATAGCGTCCTCAAGTCTTTCATACGCATATTTTTCCATAAAATTATTCTCCTATACCCGATGCATCGAACGGCGCGACAACTATTTCTCCGTCTGCCGTCATTTTAAGCTCATTTATTTTTCTTTGAGCATTCTCAAGCTTTGAGTTGCACTGTCTTACGAGCGCAACGCCCTCCTCGTAAAGAGCCAAGGACTCCTCAAGGCTTACGTTCTCTCGCGACATAAGCGCAACCACATCTTCAAGACGCTTCATAGCCGTCTCAAGATCGTATTTCTCTATATTTTTAGTTTTTTCCGACATCATTTTCCTCCGTTTTGCATTCAACTCTTGCTAAAATACTTCCGTCTCTGACGCGCACGGATATGCCGTCGCCCGACTTAACGTCGCTTACCGAGCTTACGATATTTCCATTCTCATCGAGCGTCATACTGTATCCTCGCCTTATTACAGACATTGGATTTACGCTTTCAAGTCTGCCCACAGCCGCGCCAAGCATAAGTTTTTTGCTTTCAAGAGTGCTCACAATATTCTTCCCTAAGAGCTCTCCCGCCCGCGTCAGTCTCATGCCCGCGTTTTCAAGGCGAGCACTCGGCGAGCGTGCATCAAGCTGTAAGGAATATTCATTGATCCTTTTCGCATAGCCTGCGAGAATTCGGTCGATCGCACCCTCAAGCTTGTCCTCTTTGTCGACAAGCCCCTCCATAAGGGAGAACCTATCGGGAACAGACGTTTCTGCCGCCGCCGACGGCGTGGGCGCACGAAGATCTGCCGCGTAGTCGCAAAGCGTGGTATCCGTTTCATGTCCGACCGCCGAAATTATCGGCACGGGGCACGCCGCTACCGCTCTTACGAGCGCTTCGTCATTAAATGCAAACAAGTCCTCTGCAGAGCCCCCTCCACGTCCTATTATTATGACGTCGCACTCACCCGTAGCTATCAAAAGCTCAAGTGAGGCACAAAGGCTCTTAGGTGCCTCAACGCCCTGCACAAGAGCAGGACTTATCAAAAGCTCTGCTGAGGGAAAGCGTCTTCCCGTAACGTTTATTATATCGCGTATCGCCGCGCCCGTAGGCGAGGTAACGACGCCTATTCTTTTTGGGTACGTCGGCAGCGGTCTCTTTTTCTCGGGTGCGAAAACCCCTTCAGCTTCAAGCCTTGCTTTGAGAAGCAAGAACTGCCTATACATCTCGCCTATCCCACCGTCGGTCATAGCGCTGACGTAGATCTGGTATTTTCCGCTCGCCTCGTATACGGAGACCTTGCCGTAGACTACGACGGTCATACCGCTTTTAGGGGCAAAGGCAAGTCTGTCTGCGGCGCTTCTGAACATTATCGCCGATATTTCCGAGCGCTCGTCCTTAAGCGTAAAATACAGGTGTCCTGACGTATGCCTCTTGAAATTGGATATTTCTCCTCGTATCGCAACACTTGAAAGAAAATCATCGTTATCCATCATGAGCCTGATGTAGCCGTTGAGCTGTGTTACGCTAAGCGCTTCTCTTTCATTCATGGCTCACCTCAGCTAAATACCGCCGTCTGCAAAGCAGTGCTATTCCCGCCGCATTGTCCGCCGAAAACTCAGGCTCGGAGAAATGCGCGTCGCACGTAGCAGACAGCCGCTCTCGCATTATTTTATTTGACATAACTCCCCCTGCAAACACCGTAGGCATATTGCCGTAAGAAGCCGTTATATCCTCACACATTTTTTGGAGCGTGCGCCCGACAAAGTCAAATACGAACGCCGCCACCGCCGACTTGTCTTCCGTCTTTTCATAAAGCCTTGCGGCGATATTCTCAACACCCGAAAGGCTGCACACTCCGTTCTTGACCGTAACGGGGTGACTATACGGCTTGTCGCCAAAGTCTTTCGCAAGCGCTTCAAGCGCCGCGCCGCACGGGAAAGAAAGTCCCATAGCAACTCCCACTCTGTCGATCGCCTGCCCCGCGTTAATATCCGCCGTATTTCCGACAAGCTCAACGTCAAAGCCTATCTTCGTCGGCCTTGCGATCACCGCTTCTGTCGTTCCGCCCGACACGTGAAAGGCAAGAAATCTTTCCTTTTCGAGCAAGCCGAGCTGTCCCGAGGAATAAAGCGCCGCCATAATATGCCCGCTCTGGTGAGAAAGCTCAAAGACGGGAAGCGAGGACGCCGCCGCAAATGCATAAGCCGCGCTCTTGCCTGAGAGGAAGCAAGGCATATATGAATCCTCTACGTCTCTCGGTCGCACGGACACGCCGATCGCCACGGGCGTATATTCGCACATCACGTCGTCAAGCCCCGCCATAAGCACGGGGAGATTGCGAACGTGCTCGAAAACCGCCTCGGACTGTCTGAGTCCTCTCTCCCCTGCCTTTACGGGCAAGGGTATCTTGCGGTTTGCAACTATTCTGCCCTCTCCGTCCGAAACGGCAACAGAGGTGGTATAGTTGCTCGTATCAAATCCTACAAAGCAGGGCTTCATTTTGCTTCGAGTGCGTTTTTAACGGAATTGAGAATTCCGTTTACAAACGGACGAGCCTTTTCGTCGTCAAACTTCTTCGTAAGCTCGACCGCCTCATTTATGGAAACTCTGTATGGAATATCCTCGTAAAGCATCTCGTATACGCAAAGACGAAGGACCGAGCGCGACATCTTGGACATACGCTCCGTCTTCCAGCCCTTGGAATGCTCGCCGATAAGCGCGTCTATCTCTGCAAGGTTATCATACACGCCGAAGTATCCCCTTGAAATGTATTCGTCCGCAGGGATTTCTCTATCCTCGACTGCAAGTGCAAAAACGGCGTTTACGTCCTCGCCCTGATGAAACTCGGTTTCAAACAGCAAGCCTGCCAAAATCTCTCTCGCTTCTTTTCTACTGATAATTGCCATAGCTACCCTTGCCGTAAATCACTTACGGCATCCTTTCGATCCTTTAAAACGTTGAAAATCTCGCACGCACACGCGCACGTGCGTATAATTACCCATATTACATAATATTATAAAACGAATTCCGCAAAATGTCAAGGTAAAGAATGAATATTTTAATAATTATTCACTTTTTTATTCATTCGCCCGCATTGATTTTATTAATGCACTAAAAATTTTAACGTCTACGTTATAACGACAATTTTTTCGGCATACGTATGGTAAAATAGTCTCATAAAAGCATCGGAGGTAAAAAATGGCTAAAAACAGTTGCCAACTAAACGTAAGCTGTACGGACGGAGTGCTGACGGCGAGTCTTTGCGGAGAGCTCGACCATCACGGAGCCGTTGCCGTACGCACATTGATCGACGGCGAAATACAGCGCAAAAATCCGCAAAAAACGGTACTTGATCTTACCGATCTCGATTTCATGGACAGCTCGGGGCTCGGGCTTATCATGGGAAGATATGCGCTTATGCAGCGCCTCGGCGGGGATTTTGCCGTAAAAAATCCCAACGAACGGGTCGTAAAAATATTCAAGCTTGCAGGCCTTGAGCGCATGGTCAAGGTGGAATGCGATAAAAAAAGAAAGGAGAAGGCACAATGAGGCAAAAATCAAACGGCTTTAACACGCCGACTATCAATATAATCAGCATAAAGCTTCCCTCCTTGTCCGTCAACGAATCGACAGCTCGAGCGGCGGTCGCGGCATTTTGCGCGCAGACAGATCCTCTTGCGACCGAGATCGCCGACATAAAGTGCGCTGTCTCCGAGGCTGTCACCAACTGTATCGTGCACGGCTACCGCAACAGCGTCGGCATAATCTACATAACTGTAAGGATTTGCGAGGGCGGAATCGTCCGCATAGATATTCGCGACAAGGGCTGTGGGATCGAGGACGTAAAGCAGGCGAGACAGCCTCTGTATACGACCGATGCCGAGAACGAGCGGAGCGGCATGGGCTTTACCGTTATGGAAAGCTTTTGTGATAAAGTGAGGGTAAGTTCAAAATGTGGGAAAGGTACGACGGTAACACTGTACAAGCGCTTGCAGAGGAAATAGAAGATACGGACAAGTCCTCAAAGGCTGTTTCGGATTTTTCGCGCAACAACGAATTATTGATGCTGGCGCGCGACGGAGACGGTGAGAGCGAGATAGCAATGAGGGCGATAGGTGAGCTTGTTGAGCTAAACTACGGACTCGTAAAAAAAATCGCGCTCCGCTTTCGCGAGCGGGGCGTGGAGCTTGAGGACCTTATTCAGATCGGAACTATCGGTATGATCAAGGCAATAAGAACCTTTGACTCGGAGCGCGGTACCTGCTTTTCGACCTATGCCGTTCCTCTTATATTCGGAGAAATTCGCCGCCACATACGCGATGAGGGCCCTATCAAGGTTGGACGGGGAGTGCGGAAACTCGGTGCGGAGCTTTCGATGCACAGAAACAGAATTCTCGCCGAGGAGGGACGTGAGCCCCACGTTTTTGAGCTTGCCGAGCTTTGCGGCGTTGATCCCGGTGAGGCGGCAATGGCGCTTGATGCCCTACTCCCTCTTGCCTCCCTTTCGGACAGCGCCTTTGGCGACGAGGACGGCATTGAGCTTGGAGACACATTAGCGGACACGGAGGCTATTCTTGAGGGGGAGCGCTTTATAGACAAGCTTGCGCTTGCCGAGGCTATCGGGGGCATGCCCGCCACTTGGCAAAGGATCGTCACTCTGCGCTATTACCGCGGATTTACGCAACAGGCTGTCGCCTCAGTCCTTGGGCTTACACAGGTAAAGGTATCAAGAGAGGAAAAAAAGATCCTTGAGTATTTGAAAAAGGAAATGTCGTAAAATGAAATTTGCGGGATATTTCTCAAAAATTTCCGCAAAAAAGCCGCTTTCGCTATCAAAAAAGATTGCGAAAGCGGCTTTTATATTAGTTTATTTTTTTGTTTTCATTCTGCGCTAAATGAGGCAGTCCCTTTTTTATTTGCCGCGTCTGCGACGGTAGTACATTATTCCGCCTGCCGTCATAATTGCAAGAGCCACTACGTCTATCGTCACGGAAATGACGATAGCGGTCATTGACGAGATGACTGCCGAGGACGGAACGTAAAGTCTTGCGGGAGGTGTGGGCGCTGCGCTTTCATACTTAATAGTTACCCAATTAAGCGCGTAAGCTACGAAATAGTACACGTCCGACGAGACGTCATTGATCGCTTTTCCAGCGGTAAACCAAGCTATCTTTGCTCCGCTTGGCGCTTCGACCGCGCGCGCTACGGTATAGCTTGCCTCTCCCTCACCCGCGGGAGTTGTCAAAAGCGGAATATCTGTAATAAACTCCGATGCGGTAGCCGTGCTCTGGTCAAACACAATTGGGTTTGCTCCCTTTAACGTCGACTCAAAGCCGCTGATCGAGGAGAGCAGATAAAACACGTCGTTATCGCTGTTTATAACGGGAACAAATTCATCGGTCATGCTCGTGACCTCGGTGTTTTCTCCGCCTTCATTCTCTGTCGTTTCGGTAACGCTCACCTCTACGGTCTTGTTCTCAGCTGAGAGTCCGTAAGCCGCAAGAACGGCGCAAAGATTAGGCATGGAAAGGTTATCGGGAGTTGTGATAAAGGTAAGCTGTCCGCCTCTTTCAAGGTATGCGAGAAGCATATCGCGCTCGTCCTCGCTTATATCGCTCGTAGGCATGTTTATAAGTATTGCCGCCACGTCCTCGGGGATCTCTCCCGTATTAGGCAAAGCCGCTATTCCCGCAAAGGGATTAGCCGCGCTGTCAAGACGCAGCTCACCGTGTCCTTCAAGGTAATACCACGTGGGTATTACGTCTGCCGTCAGATAATCTATGACCTCACAGATAACGCTGTCACCGTTAAAATACGTTTCCGTACCAAGCTCAAACTTCATCAGCGTTTCCTCGTCGTTGCTATAATTAACTGCTACCTGATAAGTATACGTGCTGTACTCCTCGTAGGTGCATTCAGAAATATTAAACGTTGGATTTGCGTATTTACAGAGGTTATAATAGCTTACGTACTGCGCACTCTCGCCGCACTCTATAAGCAAGCTGTTTGAGGAAACCGATTCATATGCAAGCTCGTTTTCGGCGTAAAACGCGGGATCGCTTGAATAGTATATCTTTTCAAGACTGATGTGGGGACTGCAAGCCGCTATTTTTTTAAGGTACAATTCGTAATTTTCAATTTTCGTGGACTCCAAGAGATATATCGTAACGTCCTTATCGACAGTCTCAAGATAAGCCTTAGCTTCCCCCGAAACGGTGCTTCTCTTTGATCCCGAAATATCGTAGGAGAGCGCTGTATCGGGCGCTATTGACGCCGCGACCGTCACACCGAGTGACAGGGCAACGAGCAGCACTGCCAAGAAAAGGGATGTCGTCCTCTTTATACTTATAGGCATGGGGCTTACTCGCTTTTCGTATGAGCGCTCGTGCGCGCTCCACGTAAGGAAAACGAACAGCACCGCCACAACTATATAAAACAATATTCCCTCTATTTCAAATATGCCGTACAAAAAGGTCTCGATATGACAAAAGATGGATATAGAGCGAATAAATGCTTCAAAAAGGCCCAAAAATTTATCCGTAAAAATAAAGTAGCATGCAACCATTACCGCCTCTGCGACGGCAGCTACGGCAACGGAAAGCACAAGTCGGCGGCTGACATACCAAAGGAGCGCTCCCACTGCGAGAATAAATATCAAGAATGCGATCAAGGATGCAAGCGGAGTCGTAGGAACAAGGAACGTCAGAGTTCCCGAGAAGAACCACAATAGTCCTACCGCATAGCACCATATTCCCGCGCGCAGGCGGCTTTTTGAAATTCTTGCTATAAAGAAGCAAACAGCGAGCCATGCCGCCTCAAAAAGCACGAGCGAGAGAAAGGACACGTACGACTGTGCATGATCCTGAAGTCCGAACATTCCCGAAAGGAGCGGAAAGAGCGCCGTGAGTGCGGTAGGTATCATAACTATCGCGAGAGCGGCAAAATACTTACCGAGGATCACTCCGCGAGTGCTTGTGGGAACTATATCGTATTGCGAGTCGGTATTTCCCCTCTTTTTGTCCGCGAATGCGCCGAGAGCAACGACGGGGATTATAAGCGCCATGACTACGGAGAACATAGAATACGTGGAATTGACCGTTTCAACTGCGTAAGTAAGATTATAAAGCGAGAAAATTATTGACGAGGCAATAAGCGCAGCACCTATCGCTATATATCCGTAAAGTCGGGAGAAAGCTGATCTGAATTCTCTTTTAAATACCGCTATCATCTTTTGTTCCTCCGTGCAAGCTTCTTTCCTTTGCGGACGCTCGAATCGTTCTCTGTCTTCTCCATTCTCTTTACGTCTGCTAAGGTGAGCGAATAATATACGTCGTCAATAGTAAGCTTGACCTCTTTATAGGAAAGCATTTGAGAGTTCACTGCATTCAAAGCATTAAATACGTTGTCCTTAATAAATGCATCGGGATAGTGCTCGATCACGAGCGTGCTTACCTTATTGGCGCTCGTTGACGTCACCTTAACTCCTATCACGTTTTGAACACCCTTGATAGCTTCGATTATTTTATCCGTTTCTCCCCTTGCGTTTATGTGCATCTCACGGGTAGCATTAATTTTCTTTTCAATTTCCGCAATATTTCCCTCAATTGCTATTGCTCCGCCGCTAACGACAGCCATCTGCTCGCAAAGCTCCTTGATCTCTGCGGGCTTGTGCGAAAGCAGAATGAGAGTCTTTCTCTTTCCAAGCATTTTTAGAAGCTCAAGAATATCGGCAGCAGTCTTTCCGTCAAGTCCCGAAAACGCATCGTCAACAACAATGCAATCGGGGTTCCCGATAAGAGCTGCGGCAATAGAAAGACGGCATCTCTGTGCCTTGCCGAGTGAGAAAAAGGGACGGTTTGCGTCCTCGTCCAAGCCCAAAAGCTCGAGCGCTTCACTTACCTGTCGGTATTTTTTATCCGCGGCAACCTCCAAGGCATCTGCTACAAAATCAAGATACTCGTAAGGCGTCGTCATTCCGTCAATATTCAATTCACGCGGCACAAGTCGGATCTTCTTTCTCGCCTTTAATGCCTGACGTGTGACCGCCTCTCCGTTTATAAGAACGTCGCCCGATTCCTTATCGGCACAGCCGCATATAACGTGCGCTATTGCCGTTCTGTCCGCAGAATGAGCGCACAAAACTCCAAATATGCCTTTTTCACTCACCGTCAGCGAAAGTCCTTTAACAAAGCCGTCACGGTATTCGGCAACGAGGTCTTTAATTTCTAACAAAGTATATACCTCCACGCTTTAATATGACTATATAATACTACACTTCTGTGTCCTCATTTTGAATATTTTTTGACGTTAATATGATATTTTTATTTTTAAGTGAAAAATATGCTACTTATTGGCAGTTTTGATTGACAAAGCACAATAATTGTGTTATAATAAAATTTGAATGTAAATGTCTTTTTGAAAGGATTTTATTATGTGCGCTCAACTTTTATCAACACAACCCTACAAAGGAACCCGTGACTTTTATCCCGACGATATGCGTCTGCGCAATTGGTTCTTCGGAAAAATCCGTAACTCTCTTGCTCTTGCCGCATTTGAAGAATATAACGGCCCTATGCTCGAATCTCTTGAAATGTATATTGCAAAGAGCGGCGAGGAGATCGCAAACGAGCAGACCTACAACTTTACCGACAGAGGCGGAAGAAGACTTGCTGTTCGCCCCGAAATGACTCCTACCGTAGCACGTCTTGTTGCAGGCAAGATAGGCGAGCTTAACTTCCCCCTTAAGTGGTTCTCTATTCCCAATCTTTATCGCTACGAGCGTCCCCAGCGCGGACGTCTTCGCGAGCACTGGCAGGTAAACGTTGATATCTTCGGCTGTGACGGATACGAGGCAGACCTTGAGGTCATCTCCACCGCTATTATGCTTTTGCGCGGATTTGACGCTGACGAGTCCATGTTCAAGGTACACATCAACAACCGCCGTTTCTTTAACGACGTTATCGCGGCGATCGCGGGAACGGACGCAGAGGGTGCAAGACGTGTTTCCAAGGTCGTTGACCGCAAGAACAAGGTCACCCGCGAGGCTTACGAAAAGGATATGGCGGAGCTTGGTATTACTGCGGATAAAATAGCTAAGATCGACGCATTATATAACATGAGCGTTGAGGAAGCGGCAGCGCTCTGCCCCGAGTCGCGTGGCGCTTGCGAGCTTATCGAGCTTTTCTCCGCTCTCAAGGCAGCAAATCTTGACAAGTACTGCGTATTCGACTTTGGAATAATCCGCGGACTTGACTACTATACGGGTACTGTCTTTGAGGTATTCGACGAAGCTCCCGAAAACAACCGTGCTATGTTCGGTGGCGGACGCTATGACAACCTTGTAGGTCTTTTTGTTAAGAATACAAACGTTTCGGGTGTTGGCTTTGGCTTTGGCGACGTTACTCTTGAAAACTTCCTTGTAACTCACAAGCTTATTCCCGATATTTACAATCAAGGTACAAAGGTTCTCGTTACTCGCTTTGACGACGTTCCCTATGAGAAATACATCGAGATCACGGACAAGCTCCGCTCCTGCGGCATAGTTTCCTCAATGTATATTGGCTCTAAAAAGTTCGGCAAGCAGATCGACTATGCCGTTAAGGGACACTACTCTCACGTTCTTATAATGGGCGGCAGTGAGCTTGAGGCGGGAATCGTTAAGATAAAGGATCTCGCTACAAGAGAGGAATCGACCGTCGGCATTTCCGATCTCGGAGAATTTTTCAGCAAATAATCGAGGACTATTATGATATACATGTTTATTGCGGAGGGCTTTGAGGAGATCGAGGCGCTCTGTCCGCTCGATCTTATGCGCAGAGCGGGACTCACGGTAAAGACCGTCGGTGTAGGCGGAGCTTCCGTTACGGGTGCTCACGGCATCACCGTAAACACCGATCTTACCGACAAGGACACGCTTGACGAAAACGCCGAGATGATATTTCTCCCCGGAGGTATGCCCGGCACGCTCAATCTTGCGGCAAGTGAGGTTGTTAAAAAAGCAATACTTGACGCACACAAGAATGGCTCTTATATTGCCGCTATATGTGCTGCTCCCTCTATTCTCGGAGACATGGGCTTGCTCCATGGCAAGACTGCCGTATGCTATCCCGGATTTGAAGAAAGGCTGACGGGCGCTACCGTTTCTTACGACAAGGTAGTGCTTGACGGAAAAATCCTCACGGCGCGCGGTATGGGCGCGGCACTTGATATGGGGCTTAAGATAGTTGAGATTTTCTGCGGTAAGACTGCCGCTGACGACCTTCGCCATGCTGTCATTGCAGACTGATAACAAGGCAGAGGCACGACGCGTGCTTCTTGAACGGAGAAAGCAAACAAGCGCGTGCGAGCACGCCGCGAAAAGCGAGCAAACATGCGATGTTGCGGAAAAGCTTATTGACGAAATAGGCGCGAGAACTGTTCTTTCGTTCTTCCCCGTTCGCGGCGAGCCCGATATCCTTCCGCTTGCAAAACGGCTTTTGGAAAAAGGAATTACGGTTGCTTTTCCGATTTCTCACAAAGAGGACGTGCGACTTGAGTTTCGTGCGATAAGCGCACTTGATGACTTAAAGCTCGGCACGTATAAAATATGTGAGCCCATCGAAAGCACTCAAACGCTTTCGGTATTTGAGAACGACACCGTTTGTCTTGTACCTGCTTTGTCCTTTGACATGCGCGGCATGAGACTCGGCTACGGAATGGGATACTACGACAGATTTCTGCAAGGCTTCTGCGGCATTTCCGTAGGAATTGCCTTTTCGGATTTTTTAGTCGAGGATCTTCCCGCTGAGGACACGGATATCCCCGTTACAAAAATAATTACGGAAGGAGGGGTGGTTGTACCCGATGAACTTCGATTCAAAAAAGAAAACGCCGTCGGGCACCAAAGCGCCCCGACCTCAAAGGAATAAAGAAAAGAAAAAAGAAAAGAAAAAGGGCGACGCCATCGTGCTTCAGCCTACCGTAGTAGTGCTTGCAACGTATATTCTTTTGCTCCTCTCTAAGGTCATTGATATGACGCTTCTCAACAGAGAGAACGAGTATTTCAGCGTCGTTATTCTTCAAATGATGATATTCCTGCTCCCCGGTGCTATATGGGCGCGCCTTTGGGGCGACGGATACATCAAGCGTCTGAGAATTAATGCTTTTCGTCCGGGTGCAATCCCCTTGATAATCGCCGCCGCATTTATGATGATCTCGGGCGGACTGCTTATCAGCGTGCTTTTCGGCGGGCTTGACAGTCTTTCAAATAGCTTTACTCTTTACGATACGTTCGTTTCCAAGGATAACGGCACCGTTCCAACAAAGCTCTATCTTATTTTAGCATACGCAATTATTCCCGCTATCTGCGAGGAGTTTGTTTTCCGCGGAATACTTTGCCATGAATACGAGCGCGGCGGAGTTATGCGAGCTATAATCTTCTCCTCTCTTTTCTTCGGAATGCTTCATTTCGATATAGTAAATCTTCCCGTTTATATTTTTGCGGGATCAGTACTCGCGATGACGCTCTATGCGACTCGCTCACTGTTCGGCCCTATGATAGTCCACTTCCTTTACAATCTGTTCGGACTTTTCGGTCAGCCATATATGAGCTCGCTCTATAACCTTACGGGCAGTACGAAATTTTTTGTATTCTTAGTTACCACGGTATTTCTCATTTCAGCCGCAATCTTCTGCAAGGAAGCGGCAAGGCTCTACAAGTCTTACCTTTACCGCGGACTTAATGCCGACTACCGAAAGCCCGTGATCAAGGATTCCGCAGAATTCCGCGACTCCTATCTCGACGTTGTTAAATCCCCCTCCGCTATTGCCTGCGCTGCGCTCTACATAATCGCTCTTATAATTTCGTGGTTATGACTTTTCGGAGGTTTTCTCATGCACGATAAACACACAAAAAAAGGCGCGATCGCTATAAGTCGCGCCTTTTCTATATTGTTGCCGCTCTGTCTTTTTTCAATTCTGCTTGCGGGAATTATTATTTCTTTAGCAAACGACGTCTACGCATTCGTAAAGCCCAACACCGATATTTCCGTCACGGTTTCCTCTCCCATATCCGACACCGAGCTTTCAAAGCTATTGCAAAAAAACGGAGTAATTAAAAACCCCACAGTTTTTAAGCTATATCTGCGCTCAAAGGGGCTTTCCCCAAGAGCTTCGGAAATAATGGGCGAATGGGTGCTTAACAGCAATATGAGCTACCGAGAGATAGTTTCGGAAATTTTTTGAATTATTTATTTTGGTTGAATAAAATGCACATATCCGAGGAATACTTAATTATCAAGTATTTTTAAGGAGCATTTTTATGAATAAAGGTATTACTGTCTTCGTTTGCATCTGCGCGCTTATTTTAGTCATAGGTCTTTTCCCAGTCCACGGCGAGGCGGAAATTTACGAGGATATTTTGAGGCTTCACGTGGTCGCTAATTCGGATAGCGATGAGGATCAGGCGCTGAAGCTTGCAGTGCGTGACAAAATAATTTTAATGAGCTCACAGCTTGGCGATGGGGCTCATAGCATTGAGGACGCGGAAAGCATCATTTCCGCTAATATTGACGCCATACGCGAGTGTGCTCAAGCGGAGGTGTATGCGAATGGGTATGACTATCCCGTCGAGGTACGGCTCGTCCGTGAGGAATATCCTACAAAAACCTACGCTTCTCTTTGCTTTCCCTCGGGAGAATATCTGTCCTTACAGGTTTTGATCGGCGAGGCGGCGGGACAAAATTGGTGGTGCGTGCTGTTCCCTCCTCTTTGCCTTGACGCGGCAAGCAGCACAAATGACGATGCATTTATTTCCGTAGGTCTTACCCCCGATCAATACAAAATAATAACCAACACCGACGAGCCCGTTTACGAAGCGCGCTTTAAGCTGCTTGAGGTAATTGAGGGGACTATTAATAAATAAAAAAACGGGGCTGAGTCATTTAGATGCAGAAGTCGTGGTTTGGTTCTCGTCGGCGTACAAGGGTACGCCAGAGAGCCAAAACGCGGCTAAAAAACACACATAAAAATTGAAATTCGCAAGAATTTCTACCTAAAATACCGCAAATACCGCTTTACCATCAATTTCTTGATAATAAAGCGGTATCTTTTTTGTGTATATTTCCGTGTGTTTTTGTTCTGCGCGAAATGAAGCAGCCCCATTTTTTTAATTGGTTTCGTAGGATATCGCACTTACCGCTCCGTCTGCAAAAAGAACAGACACGGTAAAATCACCCTTTTTGTAATCAAGCTGCTTGTCCGTTTCCCCGTCGGGCTCGCCCAGAAGCTCCTTTGCCTCGTTAATATCCATTCCGATATATACGCCCTCATTGGTAGTAACTATATCGTCGCGGAAGGAGATCGCGTCAATTACGTCCCCGCTCTTGCTTTCAAGCACGTATACGTCAAGCGAGGGATAGGAATAAAGCACCTGCGCGCCAAGCCCGCCGCAGTCGCCTATCTCATAGCTGTCAATGGGCTCTCCGAGCGCGTCTATTATTTCGTCGGCATCTGCTCCCATAACTATCTTTACGTTCTTATATTCAACGTAAAGCTCTTCCTTGTCGGTCTTGTTTCCGTTACACGCCACAAGGAGCAGCATCGCAAGCGCGACGGTAAGCGCCAATATTAGTTTAATCTTTTTCATATCACACCTCTTATGAATTTCTTTCCTGCTTATATCTTTCGACTCTGTCCGCCCATGCGTTCTTCTCCGCCTCGGTATGCGTAAGGTTCTTCATTCCGTGGCTGTTGGCAAGAATATTACCGAAATATTCCGTCATTTTCTCAGCGCCGTAGACGTTCAGGTGCACGCCCTTATCGTACGTATCCGTAGAAAAATCAATACCGATCGACTCAACCTCGTCGATAAAATTGTAGTATGCAAGCTCCTTTTCATTAGCATACTCCACTATCTGCTCGTCCCACTCGTCGTACCACCAATACGCAAACGTATTCGTGGGCGCTTTGATAAGAACAAGCTCCGCGCCGTTTTCCTCACACAGCACTCGCATTCTCTCAAGGTAGTCCATTGAGGTCTGCGGCAGCTCGTATTCGTCTATTTTAAGCGGTCTACCCTCGGTAGGCTCATTTGTCATGGGAACTATTCCCTTTTGCATCAAATATCCGCTGTGCGATGCCGCTTCGGGAGCACTGAATATGTATTTGAAGTCGTCCGACTCAAGCTCTGTTATGCGCGAATGGAAGCGAAGAAGCGGAAAAACGTAATCGAGAAGCTTTTCGTCCTCTGTCATTGATGCATTTATCGCATCAAGCTTGTGCTTTGACCAACGCATATCGTCGAGCGTCATACGGTTATATGCCTCACTTTGCGGCTCGCCGTATTTGAGCGCAAGCACGTTAAAAACAACCACCGACGGCTTCTCGTATTCAAAGGTTTCCTCAAGCAGATAATACGAATGCCAAGCAAGCTGCTGCGCACTTCCTCGGATATACGAGGATATTCCGTATTTTTCCCACAGCACAGCGGGAACGAAGCTCTCGTAAACCTCACAGTCACCGACAAAAATAACGTCGTGGCCGCCCGCCTCCGCGTAGTACTCTCCGACGAGTCTACCCTCGGGGTTATCTATATATTTCGGTTTGACAAGCGGTTGCAGCAGAGCGAGTATCAAAACCGTGACAAGCGCCGCCACTACAATGCTTATAATTCTTTTTTTCATTTAATTAGTTATCCTTAAAGCAGTTAAAACTGATTATAAATAAACTGAGATGCGTCGTATCCTACACCGTACGCGCCAAGGAGGAGCGTTACAAGTAAAAGCGAGGCGCAAATTGCCGCAGATGCGACGGGGCGCTCGTAAAGCCACTCACGAACACTTCCCTTTGCCTCGGCACGACTTACGAAGAACACGAGCACAACGGAAAGCAGCACGATGCAAAGGTCAGCAGGGGTGAGTCCAAGCTCAAATATTCCGCCGCTAAACAAATCGTCAAAGCCCGAAAACGTAAACATACTTCCCCACATAAGGAAGGTAAGTCCTACGTTTCGGTAGCAGTCGAGAGACCTTATAAGTCCCATTAGCAAAAACGTTCTTACGGACATAAAATATCCGTAAAACTTGGACTCTGTAAGACGCGGAAATTTAGCATGGAACTTGCCGTAAAGCGGCTCGAGATTTTCGGAAACCACTATGATAAGGAAATTAAGCATTCCCCATACTATAAAATTCCAACCCGCGCCGTGCCAAACGCCCGTAACGAACCACGTAACGGCGCTTGCTATATATGCTACCGTCTTGCTTGCCGCGACTCTGCCGAATTTTCCCGCAAGTCGCTTGTTAAGCTTCATCATAGGCTTGGTTACCGCCAAGGGGGTGAATATGTAGTCCTTAAACCACGTTCCCATGGTGATATGCCAACGGCGCCAATACTCTTTGGTGGATTTCGAGGAAAACGGTCTGTCGAAGTTTTCGGGAAGCTTTATTCCCATGGCCTCGGCAATACCTATCGTAATGTCAATTCCGCCCGTAAAGTCTGCGT
>SVUH01000049.1 GCA_015063335.1 Oscillospiraceae bacterium
TGATCTCCGTTGGTTACGATATCTGCACAATCAAGCGACAAATAAGGATTATATATGATGAGGCTGGGGTCAACGAGCTTGGACTCGTCAAAAGCTTTAGTACGCATTCCGCCCTCGTATCTCTCAAATATACGGTTACGGCTGTTTTCACTGCGTCCCATTATAAAGTACGCGATCATCGCATTCTTTCCGTCAGCCGACTGACCAACGATAATACCTCTGCCGGGGTAGGAATTTGCGCTGAGCAAATCTGCAATCTTATTCATTCCGCTTACACTCATTTTTTCGTTACCTTTCTCGATTTAATAATTTCATTTGAAACGAGCTCTGCTGCCTTGGGGAGTATCTTCCACTCAGCCTGTCGCATGACCTTTTGCTGAAGGCTCTCGGGAGTTTCGTTTCTCTTTACGGACACACTTCTTTGTAAAATGATCTCCCCGCCGTCGGGAATCTCATTGACGTAATGGACGGTAGCTCCCGTAACCTTTACGCCCTTTTTGAGTGCCTCCTCGTGAACGCGCAAGCCATAAAAGCCCTTTCCGCAAAATGACGGAATGAGAGAGGGATGCACGTTGATTATGCGCTTGGGGTATCTCGACGTAAAGCTTTCGCTGAGTATACTCATAAATCCTGCAAGGATAATAAGCTCGATGCCGTTTTCTTCCAAAACGCTGACAAGCTTTTCCTCAAATGCTTCCTGCGTTCCGAGTTCCTTTTTAGAAACAACGACCGAAGGAATACCTGCAAACTCTGCACGAGTGATCGCGTAGGCGTTCGGATTATTGGATACGACCAAAACGATTTCTCCGCTTTTTATAATATTGCTTTTCTGCGCGTCGATCAATGCCTGAAGATTAGTTCCGCCACCGGAAACAAGCACCGCGATCTTCGCCTTTTGAACAGATCCCATAAGCGCTCCTTTATCTTAGTAATTTGTATTAAGCTGACTTATCAGCAGATGATAACGCCCTCGTCACCTTTGACGATCTCACCGATAACGTATGCGTCTTCGCCGTTTGCTCTTAGTATCTCAAGAGCCGTTGCGACCTCGTCTGCGGGAACGGTTATGCTCATACCAACACCCATGTTGTAAGTATTGAACATGTCTCTCTCGGGAATATTTCCACGCTTTGCGATAAGATCGAATATGGGAAGCACCTTAACTGCGCTTCTTGTGATCTTTGCCGTATAGCCCTTGGGAAGCGCTCTCGGAATGTTCTCGTAAAATCCGCCGCCCGTGATGTGGCTTATTCCCTTTACGGTTACCTTTTCGAGAAGCGCGAGCACGCTCTTTACGTAAATTCTTGTGGGAGTAAGGAGTGTTTCGGCAACGGTCTTTCCGCCAAGCTCTTCGCAAGGTACGTAAAGATCGTCGGGATTATTGTCTATATCAAAGACCTTTCTGCAAAGTGAAAATCCGTTAGAGTGGATACCGCTGGATGCAAGCGCGATAACAACGTCGCCCTCGGCGGTCTTTGTGTTGTCGAGTATCTTTTTCTTATCAACGATACCTACTGCAAATCCCGCAAGGTCATATTCCTCCTCAGGCATCATACCGGGATGCTCGGCAGTCTCGCCGCCTATCAGCGCAGCCCCCGACTGAACACAGCCCTCGGCAACACCGCTAACGATAGCCGCGATCTTCTCGGGAACGTTCTTTCCGCAAGCGATATAGTCAAGGAAGAAGAGAGGCTTTGCACCGCAACAGATAATGTCGTTAACACACATTGCGACTGCATCTACACCTATGGTATCGTGCTTGTCCATCAGGATAGCGAGCTTTACCTTTGTTCCGCAACCATCTGTTCCCGATACGAGAACCGGCTGTTCAATACCCGTGGGAAGACCAAAGCAACCGCCAAATCCTCCAACGTCATCAAGACAACCCTCGTTCTTTGTTCTTGCAATGTGGGACTTCATAAGCTCAACCGCCTTATAACCTGCGGTTATATCTACGCCTGCCGCCTTGTAGCTTTCGCTGTAACTCTTTTCCATTTTTTTATTCCTTTCGTCAACAAATATTTATATTCAAATTATTCTTTACCTGTCCAGCAATACGTGCAGAGCTTGCACGGTTCAATACCGATCGCCTCAATTATTCCCTCAAGAGATTGGAATTCGAGCGAATCAAAGTGGAATTTTTCCGCAATCGCCTTACGGAGATTTTTTCCTCTTTCTGTGTCGGAAGAGCTGTATTCTTCAATATGCTCAAAGCCCTCCTCGCCTTCAAGTTCAAGTATCGTGCGTCTTGCGATAAGCTCCAATGGACTTGTCGCGCGCGAGAAGTTAAGATATTTGCAGCTATACATTATGGGCGGACACGCCGAGCGCATGTGAACCTCTTTAGCTCCGTTTTCAAGCAAAAAGTCAACAGTTCCCTTGAGCTGAGTTCCTCTTACTATCGAGTCATCAACTATAAGAAGCTTTTTGTCCTTGATAAGCTCCTTGACAGGTATCTGCTTCATCTTCGCGATTCGGTTACGCTCCGTCTGAATAGTAGGTGTAAAGCTACGCATCCACGTAGGTGTGTATTTTATAAATGCTCTGGCAAAATCAGCATTGCTTTCATTTGCATATCCGATCGCATGAGGAGTTCCCGAGTCGGGCATTCCGCAAACGTAATCTATATCCTGCGCAACACCGTTTGCTTTGTCGTTCTGCGCGAGAATTTTTCCGTTCTTGTAGCGCATCAGCTCGACGTTTACTCCCTCATAATCCGAGGTCGAATAACCGTAATACGTCCACAGAAACGCGCAAACCTTCATTTTATCGCGTGGCTTTGCAAGCTGCTCTACGTTCTCTGCCGTGACCCTAACGACCTCACCAGGTCCAAGCTCCATAGTCTTTTCGTAATCAAGCTTCTCAAACGCGAATGACTCAAACGAGATACTGTGTCCGTCATCGTTCTTGCCGATAATCACGGGGAGTCTGCCAAGCTTATCTCTTGCAACTATGATGCTTCCGTCATTAACGAGGAGCATTATTGCCGCCGTTCCGTCGATAACGTCCTGCGCAAATTTTATTCCCTCGCAGAAGCTGTCCTTTTTGTTTATCAAGGACGCCACAAGCTCAACAGAGTTTACGTTTCCACCCGTCATAACACCGAAGTGTCCGCCGTTGGTCAATTCGTATTCCTCGATAAGCTGTTCCGAGTTATTTATATGACCGATAATGCAGATAGCGTAAGTTCCTATACGTGAGCGGATAAGCAGCGGTTGCGGATGCGTATCACTTATACAGCCGATCGCCGCCTTTCCTTTCATTTCGTTGAAAATATTTGCGAATTTTGTTCTGAAAGGTGAATTTTCAATATTATGAATATCACGCTGAAGCCCTATCTCCTCGTCATACGCTGCCATTCCGCCTCGTTTAGTGCCGAGGTGCGAATGATAATCCGTGCCAAAGAAAACATCAGATATAGCATCGCGCTTACTTACGACTCCAAAAAAACCTCCCATAGGCCCTCCTCTGAATGTTTACTTTGTTAATTTATACGTTGAATTTTGCTTCTATCTCTGCGTTCTTTGCAAGAACCTTTTTAGCTCCCGCAGCTCTTGCCGCGTCAAGCTTCTCTGCAAGCGCTTCGTCACTTACTGCAAGTATCTGGATTGCGAGCAGAGCCGCATTTGCCGCGCCGTCTACCGCAACCGTCGCAACGGGAATTCCCGTGGGCATCTGAACGGTGGACAAAAGCGCGTCCATACCGTCAAAGTTCTTGGATTTTACGGGTATACCGATCACAGGCAACGTGGTGTTTGCCGCAACTGCTCCCGCAAGGTGAGCCGCCATTCCTGCTGCCGCGATCAAAGCTCCGAAGCCCTTCTCTCTCGCACTTGCGGAAAACTCCTTTGCCTCCACAGGCGTTCTGTGTGCAGAATAAACGTGCACCTCAAAAGGCACGCCGTATTCCTTAAGCGTATCAATTGCCTTCTGAACTACGGGAAGATCACTGTCACTTCCCATGATAATTCCAACTTTTTTCATTTGATTTCCTCCAAAAAATAAATATGGGCAGTCCTACCCAAAGGTAAAGGACTGCCCAGACGGTCGGCTATATTACTTTAAGCTCCCATGTAGTTTTTTCTACTTATCCGTCGGTCACA
>SVUH01000019.1 GCA_015063335.1 Oscillospiraceae bacterium
TACCGTTTCTCCACTAATAGTTAAGATAGAATGGTAGACTCCATTCTTCTTTCCTTTTTTTAAGATGTGGGTTTGATATGCACATGTTGGGTAAGAAATACGACCAATATATTAAAAATTAGACAAAGCTCTTGATTTATTTCTTTAAAAGTAGTATAATGTATTATGTATGACTGTAATTTATATCTAAAAGGAGAATGACATGAACAGAGTTTCAAAGCATAATTACTACTTGGATATTGCACAGACTGTTGCTGAGCGTGGCACCTGCATGCGCAGACTTTTCGGCGCTATAATCGTAAAGGACGACGTTATCGTTTCGACGGGATATAACGGCGCGCCCAGAGGAAGAAAGAACTGCACCGACCTTCAGTCGTGTATCAGAGACAAGCTTAACATTCCGCGCGGCGAGAGATACGAGATGTGCCGCTCGGTTCATGCAGAGGCAAACGCTATAATTGCTGCGGCAAGAGAGAGAATGCTCGGCTCTACGCTTTACATGGTTTGCGTAAACCCCGAGAACGGAGAGCTTTATCCCGGCACGAGCAGCTGCATGATGTGCAAGCGTCAGATAATAAACGCGGGAATTTCCACCGTTATCGTTCGCGATACCAAGGATGAATACCGCATAATCAACGTTGCCGATTGGATAGAGGACGACGATTCTCTGTCGGGAAAATTCGGTTATTAAGACCTTTAATGAAAAGCCGTCGGTGTAGCGTGCTCGCTGGCAACACGTGGGGCTTTGCGTATCTCGGTATTCGGAATAAGGCGGTGTAGGGTGACTGTTTTAAGACTTAAAGAAGAACACATATCGGCAGTTGCCGAGATAGAGAGGGCATGCTTTAGCGAGCCTTGGTCGGAGAGCGCGCTTCGCTTGCTCCTTGGCGACACGGCACTTGGATTTGTCGCACTTACAAAGGACGGCGAGGTCGCCGCATACGTTGGAATGATGACTGTCGCTGACGAGGGACAGATAACCAACGTGGTAACACACCCCGACTATCGAAGATGCGGCTACGGAGCGGCTGTTCTTGACGAACTTCTTAACTTTGCCGCGCAAAACAGGATCAAGGAGATATACCTTGAGGTAAGACGTTCAAACGAGGCGGCACGCGCCTTGTACGAGACGCGCGGCTTTGAGTACGTGGGAGAGCGAAAGGGCTTTTACCGCTTTCCTCTCGAGGACGCCTTGATTATGAAAAAATGTATCTAAAGGATATTTGAAATGTATATTCTCGGAATAGAAAGCTCGTGTGACGAAACCTCTGCGGCGGTAGTCAGCATGGAGCGAGGAGAGAGAAAAATTCTCTCCAATATAGTTGCCTCGCAGATCGAAACTCACCGTCTTTACGGAGGTGTCGTTCCCGAGATCGCGAGTCGCGCGCATATTGAAGCGATAAGCTCTATCACATACGAGGCACTCTCGACTGCGGGCATTACGATAAATGACGTCGGCTGTATTGCCGTCACCTCGCACCCTGGGCTTATAGGTGCATTGCTCGTTGGAGTCAACTTTGCAAAATCCCTTGCCTTTGCGTATGGGATACCGCTCGTTCCCGTAAATCACGTAAAGGCTCACGTTGCAGCAGCATATCTTGAATACCCAACCCTTGAGCCGCCCTTTACGGCACTTGTCGTATCGGGTGGACACACGTCAATATACAGTGTTAACGATTACACCGATTTTCGTGAGATCGGCGGTACGCGCGACGATGCGGCAGGTGAGGCTTTTGATAAGATCGGCAGAGTTATAGGAATGCCGTACCCTGCGGGGGCGGCTATGGACAAGCTTGCCTACGAGGGAAAAAGTGACGCCATAAAGCTTCCGTCGCCCGCGATGCCGGGAGATAATCTGGAGTTTTCCTTTAGCGGTCTTAAAACTGCCGCACTCAACTATATAAATTCAGAAAGGCAAAAGGGAAGCGAGCCGAATGCCGCGGATATTACCGCGTCGTATACTAAGGTCATTGTCGATGCATTGGTAAAAAAGACAGCGCTTGCTATTGAAAAAACAGGCACGAATCGCCTGTGCCTCGCAGGCGGAGTTGCGGCAAACTCCCATATAAGAGCCGCGCTCGATAAGCTTTGTAAGGAAAAGGGCGTTGAGTTTTATAGACCAAGTCTCGCGCTCTGCTCCGATAACGCCGCAATGGTTGCAGCGGCGGGATATTTTGAATATCTGCGAGGAAATTTTGCAAATACCTCGCTTAATGCATCAGCACTTGATGAAGAATACTGATTAAAAAGGATCTTTTATGAGTAAACAACGTAAACAGGTGTCGGTCGACGATATACTCAGCGACCAGAATATTGAAAAGATAATAAGCAAAAACAGCTTTCGTCCCGAGGTGTCTCCTGCGGTTATCAAGAGATTGCCGAGATATTTCAGATACCTGCGAGAGATCATACGTATGGGTAAGACCAGAGTAAGCTCTGCCGAGCTTTCCCGTATGATGAACGTTACGGCATCGCAGATAAGGCAGGATCTTAATTGCTTTGGCGGATTTGGTCAGCAGGGATACGGCTATAACGTAAACTATCTCTACACCAAGATATGTGAAATACTCGGTGTTGGCTGTGGCTTCAGAGCGGCTGTAATAGGCGCGGGAAACCTTGGCACAGCTCTTGTAAAGAGCACGATGTTTGAAAAGAGAGGCGTTGACGTGGTTGCTATGTTCGACGTAGATACTGACATTATCGGAAAGAAGATAGGCGACGTTAAGGTTTACGGCATGGACTCTCTTGAAGAAATGCTCAAAAAGTTTTCCGTTGATATCGTAATTCTGACACTCCCGAAGGAATATGCCATCGATGCCGCAGAAAGACTTGAAAACACGGATATAACGGGCATATGGAATTTTACGGGTAAGGAGATACAGATACACTCAAAGGACGTTGTCGTCGAAAACGTCCATATAGGCGACTCCCTTATGACCCTTTGCTACGAGGTAGCTCAAAAAACGTATCGAAACGACGGTAAGGCATAAATGTCAAGAATAAATAAAATTTACATAAACTACGGTGGCTACGATTCACGCTACGACGCATCGATAAAGGGTGCGGACGAAAACGACCTCATGATACTCGGCGGGCTTTTTTTGCTTGCCGCTGCTGACGGAGGGGTCGATATTTCACGCGCTGAGGAGCTTTTGCCCGTAGAGCGTGCCGAGCTTATGGCATCGGTCAAATATTGGCGAGGCGCCGGCGTGATAACGAATACGCGCGCTGCGAAGGCTACCGAAAAAGAAAATAAAGAAAATAAAGAAAATAAAGAAAATACAGCGCACAATGGCGGAGTCATTACCCACTCAGGTGTTGAGGAATACTCCAACGACGAGCTTGCAGCCGTTATCGAGGAGCGCGTAGGCACTGCCTTCATTGACGAGGCGCAAAAGGCAATGGGCAAGATGTTCAACAAAAACGAGGTCGGTAAGCTTATCGGCATCGTTGACCAGCTTGGCTTTGAGGAAGAGGCGGTTTTGGCGATCCTTTCCTATTGTGTTCGCATTGGCAAAAAGAGCATAAGCTATGCCGAAAAGATAGCGGTAAGCTTCCATGACGAGGATATATCGAGCGCCGCACAGGTGCACGCGCAGATCGATTTTCTTGAGCGCAGAAACACGAGCATCGAGAAAATAAGAAGCCTTTACGGCTTTGGTGGTAGAGCGCTGTCTCCGACGGAGAAGAAGCTTTTTGCCTCATGGACAGAGGACTACGGCTTTGATTTTGAGGTCGTAGAAAAGGCGTATAATATAACCGTTGACGCAATTCACGACCCTGCGCCCAAGTATACGGATAAGATACTTAAAAATTGGCATGAAAAGGGACTACGTAATGTTGAGGAGATAGATACCTATATTGCCGAGGAAAAGCAAAGCGCCAAGGAAAAGGCGCACTCGGGCGTTAAGGTTGGAGTTAAGAACAGTTATGCCGAGGAGTGGCTAACGCAGTTGCTTGACAAGAAATTTTAATAGAAAGGGAAAAATTCATGGGATATAACAGAGCTGATTACATAAAAATTAGAAATGAATTTTCCGATAAATACCAGGTGGCAAGACAGCGTGCGGACGAGAACCGCACCAAAATACATGCCGAGATCCCCGAAATATTCGCCATTGATCGCGAGCTCTCAAAAACAGGGCTTAAGATAATGGGAATCATTAAAGCGGGCGGAGACACCGAAGCGGCTATCGCCGCACTCCACGCGAGCAACGATGCTCTCATAGCCAAGCGTGAGGAGCTGCTTGTGGCTAACGGATACCCCAAAGACTATACCGACGTGCATTACGACTGCCAAAAGTGCGGAGATACGGGCTTTATTGATACGGTCATGTGCGACTGTATGAAAAAAGCGCTCGTTCGTGCGGGATTTGAGTCGTCGGGACTTGGTGGACTTATCGGTAAGCAGAGATTTTATAACTTTGATCTTGGGTATTATGATGACGAGGACGGCTCAAAGGCGAGAGTCGAGAAAAACGTTCGCATCTTAAAGCAGTTCGCAGAGGGATTTTCTTCGGATACATATTCTAACTTTTTGCTTCTCGGTACGACGGGACTTGGAAAGACGCATCTTTCGACGGCAGTCGCAGAGAAGGTCATCGAGCGCGGCTTTGACGTTCTTTACGTAAGCTCGATCTCCATGCTCGGAGATTTTGAGCAAAAGAGATTTGGAAATAGCGGCGTTTCACCGTATTCCAACGATACCGAGAGATATTACGAGTGCGATCTTCTTATAATTGACGATCTTGGCACGGAGGTCGTAAACAAGTTCACGCAGGCGTACCTCTATGAGGTAATAAACACGAGAATTAACAACAGAAAGTGCACTATCATTAATACCAACCTCACGCCGAGCGATATTATTGCTACGTATACCGACCGTATACACAGCAGAGTTTTCGGTGAATACATGCCGCTCCTCTTTACGGGCGTTGATATTCGCAGGCAGAAATCACTTGGTAAATAAGTAATAAAACCACATTTGCTATCAAAATATGATACAAATGCGGTTTTTTATTGCAATTTGCATGGATATTTGCTATAATATAGGAAAGATATAAAGGGTGGTGAAAAAATGGCGGAAAACATTTGGGAATACATATTCGGGGAAGACGTAGCGGAGTCTATGCGGCTTATAGGCTGCGAGGATAAATATATAAGTGGGAATGCATCTGACTTTGAAAAATTCAGGGAGTGGATCGCAGTTCTTGCTTTTTTCGATGGCACGGAAATGGCAAAAAAACACTGCGAAAAAATTGGCTTCGCCATCGGAGAGAACCTGACACCCGGGCAAATCAAGAGGAGCTCAGCAAGTCTTATTTGGAAAAAATATGCTTCCTTGAATTGTTTAATAATTGAGGATTTAGAAGAATTTAGTCGTGAGGAAAAAGACAATTATGTTCCCTCATACAGACGTGAAAATATTACTGTGGATTTTTTTAATAATACCGCCAATATTCTTTCTTTTTCGAGCATGCTTTCAGAGGATGCAAAAAAAAATGAAGATGATGAAATAAGCCTTGAAAAAACGATTGATGTCTGCCTTTTTGAGGGCGAGTTTAATCGCCCTGACAGATATACTGCCGAAAAGGTATTAAAAAAGATAGGTGCTGGCGAAAAATGTAATAATAACGAAAATAATTTGTTATTATGTCAATTGGTATGTGAGATTATTTACGCTAAAAAAGACAACTGTCCGATTTTTGTTTTTGATATAAAAAATGGCAGTGAGTGCGCCGAAGGGCTTATAAATTATCTTGTGAAGCGTGACCTTGAGGCGAGAATATATTTGCTTACAGACTCAAGCGTTCCGTCACGCAGGGTGCGAGAGCTTTGCCTTTGCGGAAGCCGAAAATGCTTTGTCACACCCGTTGTCCCCAAAAACTATTCGGACTATTTAGCGGAGCTTGAGAAAATTTATCCGTGCCAACTTATACTCCGTAAATAATAGAACAATAAAAGTTGCCTGCCGAGAAAGCAAACATTCTCGGCAGGCTTTTTGATACCCTAATCAGTCATAAAAATACCTGTTCAATATTTTTTCGGATATCGAGCTTATATTTTCGCAGACTGAGGATATGGTATCGCAGTAGCGATCATAGAGCCTTTCATGAAACTCCTGATCATCGTCCGCGATAAGCATTGCGGCAAGATAGATGGCAGCCGCAGGAGCGAATCGCGCGAGCAGAGGAAACTCGGAGTCAAGCGGAAGATGCGCGGACTCAAGCTCAGTGCCTGCTTCCTCACCAAGGAAATGTCTTATCGATGAATCTCTGTCAAAGAGTTCGGTGCAGAAATTTGCCAAAAGATAAGGCGCTCTTTCCTCAAAATCCTCATTATCCCCCTGTGTCATGCTCTCAGCGAGTATAGCCAGAGCGTTTCGGTAAATATCCTTACAAGTCATACGTTACCCCAATTCGATAATCAGGTAGTTACGTTGATGACTACTACTTCTTCGGGATAGATTATCTCAGCACCGTAGATGTGCAGACCTTTAACGGCATCAGCAAATCTCTTTTCGGGACGGTATGCATCTATCTCGGAGAGCTGCTCGGCGAAGGCGATAGCACGTCTTGTACGCATCATGCATTTGTGGGTTACAATCGTGCCGTCACGCTCAGTTGCTACGTTGGGGGAGACGAACACCTTGCATCCGGCGATGCTGCCGATGCAGCCGTGCTCAAGAGAGTCGATGTTGTCTGTGGAGAGGGATATCTTTGCTTTGAGAATGAGAGATGCAACCATGGGAGTTACCTCAAGAACTACTCCTTCGCTGTCAGAAACGTTCTTCTCATAAAGTCTCTGGCGAGCCTCGATGATAGTGTTTATGATGGTTTCGGGTGTAGCCTGTGAAGCATCAAAATTACGAAGCTCTTCGCTTTTTGCAAGGCTGTAAACGTACTTATCTGCGGCATCTGCAAGGCTGTTTGCGGCAACCTTCATAGCGGCTTCCATAAGACGGGGAGTGCACTGTGCGCGGTCAACATCGTCAATCTGGAAATTGAAGCACTTTGCCTGATCGATATAAAGCTCTTTTACAGTATCTGAAAGAGACTGGGGAGTATCCATATCGGAGTCTTTGGTATAATCGGTTACGTTTACCTTGCCAACTCCGCATATTTTTACGACGGAGCCCTTGTTCTTGATTTCGCCCTCGTACTCTCTCGTACAGTTTGAAACTGCTATGTACTTCCTGTCGAGAGCGGTGTAGAGATTTTCACTCCAAATAGTAGGTATAAAGTTTGAAATTGCCATAATAAATAATTCCTTTCTTGAATAAAAATATAATTTTTGTTAGTTCCATTTTTTCATGGATTCAATAATTTTTGAATAATTAGCTTTTACTTCGCTTCGTGACATACTTCTTACCTCGTCGGGCGAAAAGTATTCCTTTGAGGAGTTCGTGCCTACGCGCCCGGAGGAGCTTCCGGCATTGCGCTCGTTGACAGTCTTGGCTGCCATTTCTCTCTGATATACTCTTTGTCGGTAGAGCGCATAGGAAGCGGCAAGAGAATTTCCTGCGCGAACGCTGTCCCAAACGCTGTCGGGAAGCGTTTTTAGATCTGTGTTTGGGAATACGTCGAAGAACTCACCGAGCTGCTCGGAAATTCTCCGAGATTCCTCAGCTTGTGCGAGAAGGCGCTCGTTAAGCTCGCGCACCTTCTCGCGAAGCTCGCAGAGTTCAAGCGCAGTGTCCGCGCTTTCGTCTGCATCCGTCTTCTCGTCCGATTCCGTGCTTTCGTCTGCTTCCGTGTCCTTTTGACTATCGGTAGTATTGTCCTCTACGGTGCAAACGTCGTCCTCGGAGAAGAACACGCCCTCAACGGCGGTGTCTTCCTCTTCTACGAATGCTTCCTCGTAGGGGATCGCTTGGTTAAACGGCATATCCATGCTCAGTCTCCTTTCTTGACTCCAATTCCTCCATCAGAGCCTCCTTGTTTTGGACGAGCCCCGCAGGGAGTCTGCGAATGTACTCAACGGGAGTTATATAGCCCTTATCAAGGAGCTTGTCGAGAATGTTTTGCGACGCCACTGCACTGTACCTCGTTATCTCGGTAACGTCAACGCGGGCGCTTATCGCAGCCTTGCGCAGGCTCTCTACGTCTACGGGCAGAGAGCTTACGCTTGCGCCGTCCTTGCAGGGAAGCAAACGGCCATCGCCGTAGTAGGCGCATATCATATCCACCCAGATCGCGGCGAGCCGCTCGATAGACTCGTAGAAGGAATAGCGCACGTTGTCAAGTGCTATACGGGAGGTTTCCTGGAGCGCAAGGATCGCGCTCGTGTTTCTTGCCTCCATATTTCCGAGAGCGGACTCGGTAGCACCCATAAGCTCCTTCGTAAGCGTTACGGCGCTGTTTATAAGCTCCATAAAGCCGTTTTGCATTTCTCCCGTACCTACGACCGAAACGGCATCGGAAATATTTCCGCCGCCCATGGCGGCAATAGCCTCTCCTATCTCGTTAGACCATTCGGGAATACGGGATTTGTCATAGATGACCTTTGAGAATGCAGTATCCGTCATGTGCTTCATCGCCATAGCGTAGGCTCTGTTTATGAACTTCTGATTGGGTATCATAGAGCTTACGGGAGACGAGCCGTGGAAGCTGTCCTTTGAGCGAGTCCAGCTGAAGGTGACTATGGGGTAGAGTCGGCATGAGGTGTGAGCGCGCTTGATAACGCAATCGCGCGTTGATTTCTCGAAGCACACCTCATCGTTCTCGCGCCAGAATTTAATTATAAAGGTTGCCTTTTCCTCGTCCTCACCCTCAAGCTCCAAGGTGCTCAGAGTACCTGAATTTACAAAGTTGTCGTCTCTGACTATCTTCGCAACGTCGTCCTCGGGTATCCCGTTTTCACGAGCCTCTCTGCGAAGAGACAGCACGGAGCTTCTTCCGGAGATTATGACGTATTCCTGAGACTGTATGTCGTGCTTGTTTACGTCTGACGGAAAAATGCACGTCGCGTCCGCAATGTCGGTGACTATATCTCCTGCGTATTCTCCCGCGCCCTGAGCGTTAGTATCCCAATAGCAGTAAAGCGCACCGTCACCCATGACGGCAGCATCCGTCAGAAGCGAGAATATTTTTGAGTCCATAGCGGACTTTTCCCAACGGTACGCGGTATTTGCGTTGAGAGCGGTGATAAGAGCCTCGGCGCGCTCGCGTTCTTCCCTTGTGTAAAAGGGAAGATTTTCGTCCGTGAAGCGTATTGAGAGATTGGTCGTGGCTACGGAGCATACAAGATAATCAACAACTCGCCTTATGATATTAAAGACGGGATGCGGAAGCTCAGCGCTGTCATTTGAGCTCCACTGCTCGCCGCGGTAAAAGGCTTGATTTTTTCGCGCGCTCTCGTAGAGTCCGATTCGACGCTTGTATGTCTTGCCGGATTCGTACTGCTGCCACGCTTTGTTTTTGTGATAATTCATTTTTCTTCCTTTCTGTAATAATAATGATTGTAGATCGACGGATCGCCACACGCAAAGCGGGAAGAGACGCGGCTCACTTTACTGCCAGAGATGCCGAGACTATTCTTTGGCGTGCTTTCCCGTCCGCAAAAATGCTTGCGCTCACACGCTGAAATCTGTTTGCTCGTGCTCGCTTTTTTTGCAATACCGAATTGGAGCCGTCCGTACCAAAGGTAAGCTCTCCTCGCAGAATGCTTTCGTCGTCCGAATGTAGATCTACCGTTATTTCTCCGTCAGAGACCTCTGTCGCAACGTATGATAATCTCTTTTTCTTTGGCGTTGAAAAGTCCTCGGGATGAGAGACGATTTTTCCTTGAATTATCTGCGATCCCTCGTCGGTGACAAGATCGTCGTAAAACACGAAAATATTTTTCCCGTTATGGAAGGCGGCGTTGCCATCAACGTCAAAAAAGACGTAAGCGCATATACCCGTATATCGAGTCCAAACGGATCTCTTGGGAGAATATACCCAGACTACGTCCCCCTCACCGGAGTATAGGAGAAGCTCGTCCTTTGCTTGCCAATAGTGTAGCTTACTGCTTAATAACCACTCGGGAGCAAGCAACGAATCTATGGCGTCGGAGATCGGATAAGCGTTGCACTCGTCCAGCTCGTCTGTGTTAGACGCGTAAGCGTATACACCGTCAGCTCCCACAGTGCAGGGCGTGTTTCCCATTACTGCCGTTCCTTGTGTTACTATCGATACGGTGGTATTGATATTCATGATGGGAAAGTCCTCTGTAGCGCAAGCGGAGCTGTCCGCCATCCAGACACCGCCCTCCGTGAAAATAAGCAGACGGTCAAAATGACGGGCAACGCCCTTTATGGGGTATCTGCCGTCACCCACGGTGAATTTGTGGTTGAGAGGAAAATAAATGGAGTCGCTGTCGGAATATACGCGGCGGCAGTCCTCAAGGTCGCTATCCGATACGTAAGCACCGCTATACATTACGGCGCCGTTCCCGGCTCCGTAAAGAAACGGACGGCTGTTGCTTATTCCACCGAAAACCGTGGCGCGTGTGTTAGCCTTAATGGCAGAATCGGATATCTCTGTCGCGTATGTAAAGTATAGCTCAACTCTGTCGTTTTGTTTGAGACCTGATACGATCACAATGCTCGGATTTGAGCTTATCATGTAATTTTCGGAACTGATCAGCTCGCCGTTTACGTAAAGCGCTTCTATCGAGGCGATCGGACCGTCCGCATACAGCATAGAGGCGGTGCTTTTTGTGATCAGATAGCTTATACGCGCTCGGTTTGTGAGAGCGTTTCGGGGCTCGTTTATTTCTCCGATCTCCTCATCATGCCAATTCTTGCCGATGAGCGGCGCATAGCCGACGGCAGGGCGTACCGCATCAGAGCTTACCGCATAAATGTTATTTCCGTCGATCAGAAATAGAGATCTGCGATAGAAGAAGAAGCTTGCCGGTTTTCCCGAATTACCAATGGTAGCGATCTTTGACATTTCGTTATCCAGGTAGCTTATGGAATATACGTCAGCGCCCGCAAGCACGAAGATAAGGGGTATGCCGCTAATCGTGCCTGACCATATTGCTCGTATCAATTTCGGCATGGTAGCAAGCTTTTGGTAGCCCGAGCGCTTTTGCAATGAGCCATCGGGCAGAAATCTGAAATTGACTATGTCAGCAGCCCCCAGCTTATAGTCCTTCGTTCCAACCGCGCGTACGCCGTCAAACGGTATCAAGAACTCTTTTGTTTTGCTTGAAATGATTTTTCACCTCACTTTCATGTGCTTTGTGTGTCACGGACATAAGGATCAGTCGAAGAATGAAACCTTTTTTCGAGGTAGTATAAAGAAAGGCGCTGTCTCTCGCTCGGGAGGCGGGGCACATCTGCTCATAACTGCGTAGCGAAGCGCCTCGGGAGAGTGGGTGACCGAGTGGGGCTCGCTTGAAGCGTCTTCGCTTTTCGACGCGTCAAAGAGGAGAGCGGGCAGGCAACGTATAAGCTCGGGACAAGCACGGCTTATACGAATATGCGGCGCGCCGTCGGACGGGGAGAGATATTGCCTGAGCAATCGCCAACCGGGCACGCGTCTGTTGTCTGCGGGAAGCATGGGGGGCATTCCCGAAATCAACTGCATTATCTCAAAGCCGCTTCTTCCGCTGTCCTGCCGCCTGTTCCACAGATCGGGGGAGGCGACTGCAAACTCTACCTTTCGCCCTCTGCAAAGAGCTGCGACAGCTTCTCCTGCCTTGTTTAGCGTCAAGCCCGACACGCATTTTTCGGCGACAGCGTAAAGATTGCCGTGGATATCCACCGCGATAATATAAGCCGCCAGCATGTCAAAGCCGTAGTCAAACGCGGCAAAGTAGGTGACGTATTCGGGAATATCGGAGGGATCGCATACGTGCTTTTTCTCGTCAAATTCGGGGAAGAACTGCCCCTCGAATACGTCCCATCTGCCGTAAAGCCAGGCATCGCGAAGCCGCTCAGGAAGAGTCCGCAGAGATGCTACGTACTCGGGATCGGACTCGGTCAGCACCTCGTTATCGAAAACGAGAGCCTGAATAAATGCATAGTCCTCGGGGCGCTCGTCCTCGCGGAACTCGCGGTCAACAAAGAGTCGCTTCACCCAAGCATGGCCGATGCCGCCCGGATTGCAGGTAAGATACATGCGTCTTGGAAATTCCGACGTGCCGCGCAAGCACGCCTTGAAAATGGAAAATCGGAACTCACTCATGTGTGTAGCCTCGTCGATCGCAATAACGTCGTATTCCTGTCCCTGATAACGAAGCACGTCTCGGTCGCAGCTGCAAAAACCGAGAAAAATGCGGCTTCCGCTGGGGAAGGTTAATGACTTTTCGCTCTCTGAATACTTCACGAGGTCGCCGTATTCACGAAGAAAGGGAATTACGTGATTTGAGCGAAGCTCGGGAAGCGTTCTTCGGACAAGCAGGCAACGAAGCCCCGGGTATCTCAGACACATGGCAACGAGTTTTCTGCGAAGTGCCCATGATTTTCCGCCGCCTCTCGCACCGCCGTAGGCTGTAAATCTTGCGCGGGAGTCGAAGAAAAGCTGTTGCTTGGGGTTCGGCTTGCCGCGTATCACCACTTTCCCACCGTTATTCGCCGTCGGCATAGATGTCGTGCTCAAAGCAGTATTTTACCTCCGTGCTCGCGGGGACTTCTTCATCGCATACGTAGAGCAGACGCTTTTTCATGTAAGTCGAGAGCAGATTTGGGGATATATCTGCGTTCAGTGCCTCGTCCTCAAAAACCGCGACCAGCCTGTCGTACTCGTCTGGGTTTATGAACTTCAATTCGAGCAGATCGGAAAGTCCCGATTTTACGTATCTGCAAAAGCCCGCAAGATTAGGGAAGCGATATTGTCGTTTTGCCTTTGTGCCGTCCTCGCGAGGAGCCGTGCGGCAGGATTCAATATACTTGTCCGCCATGCGGTAAAGCCTCCCGTCATCCAAAAGCTTTTTTATCTTGTTCTTCTTTTTCGGCATGGGTGTCTCCTTTCTTTGATATTTGCCCGTTTTTCGTCCGATTCTCCGTCCGTGACACCTGTATTTTACACCTCTTTTTTCTGCCAAACCCTGACCGTAACTGCCATCGACTGCCAACTTTTTTTAGAAAAGAAGAGCCTTTTGTAAAAAATATAAACCGAATGGTTTTTAAAAAAGCCAAATAACCGAACGGTTTTTTTGAAAACCGAAAAAAACCTATAATGATAATGTTAATGTAAATAATAATTATAATTATATATACCGAAAAGGGGGGAGACTTGTAAGAGATAAGAAAGGTATCGCCTTTCCACCTAAAACAAGAAAAATTGTGCATTTCGCTATTTTTTGAGCCTCTTTTTTGAGAAAATACCGAAAAATAAAAATATGTTCATATTAGACTTGACAAAATGCGGTATTGTGTGATAAAATAATATAGTATTATTATGACTAAATTTAACAAAGAGGTAACATGATGCAAAACCAAGAAATTCTCAACAGTTCTGCTGCAAGCCCGAAGCTTGGAAGACGTGTAACTCGCGCATGCGTGTTCCAGAACTACCTGAGCCTTTTTTACATGGTAGTTGTATTGATTGTGGCGCTTATCGGCGTTTTCAATTCGATCGACTTCTTAGATCTTATCTTTAACATCTGTCTTGTTCCCGCGGCGCTTATGCCGTATGCGGCAAGCGGTGCTTTTAAGAAGCCTACTGCGGAAAGACTTGCAATGGGCTCGCACAACAAGAGCCTTACGGAAGGATTTTATTACAGCACGAAGATACTTGTGCCTGTTGCCGCATTTATTCCGATCATCGCGCTTGAGCTTAAGATGAACTTCCTTTTCCCGTACGTCGTGCTCGGTGTTTGCGCAGTGGCAATGCTGCTCAACCTGATCTTTACTCGTACAAGGATCTACGAGCAGGGTGAAAAGAAATTTGTAACCGTTACTCAGCTTTGCTCGCTTGTAAGCCTTGCGGGCGGAGTGATCTTCACTGTTGTTTACATCGCCTTCTGCGGAGAATTCTTTGGAAAGAATCCCAACGAGATCTCCGTAAACATCGCGGCTATCGCGTTGGCGCTCGGAATTGGAATTACATACCTCTATCTTCAGGAGAATATCGCAAGATTTACCTTTACGGCGCACAGCTCGTTCTCGCATAAGATACCTCTTATCATGGCAGCTGCAGCCCTCGTGCTCGTTTGCTGGGGCTCGATCGTTATGTATAGCGCGGGAATCGGTGAGCTTGTATTCGTGCTCTTTGCAATAATCGGTTCCGTTGTAATGCTTGCTGCCGAGGTTCTTTACCTCGTGCTTGACCGCATTTTCTGCAAGGACGTTGACGTAGCTGACAAGGCTGAGATCGTAAGCGGAAAGAACGATATGTGTTCTCCCGAGTATTACCAGAAATCTCTTGAGGACTTCGGTATAAAGAAGTGGACTAAGGGAAGTGTAGTAAAGCTTCTCCTTGCTGTAGTCGGTATTCGCATAGTCGCGGATAACGTGATAGGAACCGTTGCGAACAGCATTAAGATCGCAAAGGACAACGCAATTTTGGCTTCAGGCGGAAGACTTAACGGAGAGACCACGCTGGCTCCCGGTAACGGACTCGTAGCGCTTTTGATCACGGCGGCTGTTGTAATACTTTTTGTATTCCTCATGATGAGAGTCAACAGGCTTCTCAAAAAGGAAATAACCGCATCGTCCATGCATACGCCCGGCTTGATAATAGGTATAGCGGTTATCGCTTCCTGCATTATTCCCTTGATATTAACGATCGGCGGACTCTTTGATAACGAGCAGCTCTACATGATTTTTGATGTTCTTATGTCAATTTCAATGTTTGTGTTCGTGTACTATTATTTCGGAACCTTTATGCTCCGTAAGCTTGGTGTTTCCGCAAAGGCGAGAAACATTCTTCCCACGGTATTCTTCGTTGTATGCGAGGGAGTCGTGCTTGTAGCGGGCTTCGGAATTGCTCAGCTCTTTACTATACTCTCCAAGATGACTGCTCTCAAGAGCATGATGAGTGATATAGGCCTTGTAAACGCTTGGACCAAGCTCGACCTTGCATCAGAGATGTCGGGACTTGAGGCTGTTAAGCTTCTTTCGGGTATTCCCTCGAAAGCAAGAGTTTTCGTTTGCATCGCAGTGATCGTAGCATTTATTGCAATTGCAACCTTCGTGGCAGGAATGATCTACAAGGCAACCCAGAACATCGCCCTTGGTATTCTTCCCGCAGTGCTCGCCTCTAACATGGCATCGCTGTTTACGGCAATGTCCGCTCCCCTTAACACGGTTTGCGCGATAATATCTGCCGTAGTGCTTATCGTAGCAGGCGTGTTCGCATTTATCGCAGCATCTAAAAATCAGCTTCCTGTCGAGGAAGACGACTGATTTTAAACAATAAAAACCCGGCGCCGAAGCATTACGCTTCGGCGCCGGGTTTTTATTAAAAGCTTAATTGTTTTAGCCTATTTTTTGTACTTTCATGTCGTTCTCACCGAACATATACATGTAGCCGTCGATATACACACCGCGCTTGTAGTCGTTTATGCCGTCAAGCTTTACGTCTACAAGCTTATGGAGCTCATATCCGTCAAATAGAAGAAGAATATATCTGTCCCGATTTTCACCACGGTCGTAAGTGCTTACGCCCATTCCGACGAGCTGCTCGTCGCGATCGATGTAGTATGACTTATAATCGGAAGAATTGTAGGTGTTCTCGGATTCGTACTTGCATACGGAGCGGACAGCGTCGCCGTCCTCCTCGTATACCTCTATCTTAAGAGTGCTTCTCGAAGCACCGACACCGATGCCTACGAGATAGCCGTTACCAAAGTTTACAAGTGAGGAAGAGAAACCGTCGATAGTTCCCGTGTCCTTAACGGTAATATTCGAAAGGTCGGAGAGATCAAAGAAGAATACAGGGTCGGTAAGCTGTACCGATGTGCAGACGTAAGCCGACGTGCCGTCAAATCTTGCGGAGCGAACGCTCTCGCCGATGGGTGCGAAATTATTTACGCTTGCTACTATATTTCGATTTTCAAAATCAATGCAGTAAAGGCTCGCGCTCGTGCCGAGATCGGTGTTTGATACCGAGATCATTTTAGTCTTGCCGTAGAGAAGGTTCTTTTCTTCCTTGTATTCACTCGAGCTTGTGGTCGTGACGACTCTGAGAAGACCGTCGTATTCGTCAAGGGAGTATCTGTTTTCAACGTATCCGTCTACCAAAACAGAGCCGATATAGCGGAAAGAATCCTCGTTGTAAGCCATGCCGTAGATCTCGGTCTTGGCAGTGTTTCTTATCTTATCACCGCTTTCTGATTGGAAGTTAAAGCCGCGAGTCAGGTAAACGGTGCTGCCTGAGAGATAAACGTGCTCGCCGCAGGAGAGGAAAGCCGACGTATCATCAAGCTCTAAGGTGTCCTCGTCAAAGTGGCAGATGACAGTGTATCGGGTACTCGTTATTGTATCGGGTGAAATTATGCCCTCCATGGGAATGCTTTCGTAGCCCTCGCCCATATCGATCTGGGGTACGAACTGCGACTCATCGGAAAAGTCGGGGGAATTCTTTACTGCAAAATCGGATATCAGTATAAATCCGCCGTCCGTGAGTCTTGAGGAGTTGTAAGCGCCTATAAGACGAACGGATTTCTTTTCCGTGATGTTCGCAGGATCGCTAACGTCAAGCGCAACTATCTCAATAAGCGAGCCCTTCGCCTTGTCGTATCCGGGGGATATGACCGTAACGGTTTTGCAATCTGCTGAGAGATACATCTCGCGGTAGGAATAGTAGGAATAATAGTTTTTGGTGGTATAGGAAAGATTGTAAGAGCCAACCATCTGCGAATCCTCGCCGTCTATCGAATAAACGCGGAGCGTGTAGCCGTCAAGGTAATATATATACTCGCTTGAACGCTTAATAAGGTCGCCCTCTATAACGCCCGCGGTCTGGTTGTCGGTTATTTCCTCGTATTTCTCGCCCGACTCTCCGTCAGCGCCGCTGATCATATCAACAGCCCCCTCGGTCTCGGTATAAAGGAGAGCGCCGTTGGCTATTTCCTTAACACTGCCGTCTTCTGCTGTTGCTTTAAACATACCCGTAAAGCGGTCGTAAAGCATAGCGAAATTGTTGCCGTATTTGGGCTTTTCGTAGGTAAGAACGTTGATCTTTTGTATAAGCTCGTAGTATTCGCTATCGGAATACATCGAAACGTCGGGGGGAGTGTCGTCAATTGGCTTAAAGAGCCAGACACCGACCGCAAGTCCCGTCGTTGCAAACACACCGAATAATAGGGAAGCAGCAACCACTGCCGCGATAATTATTTTCTTAAACGCTTTGCGCCCGCTGTGACTTTTGGCGGGGTTTGCCTCCTCTACGTACTTGTCGTCGGCAAGAGACATCGCGCGTAAAAGCTTTTTGTCCTTCATATAAAAATTTCCTCCTTTTCAAGATGCGCCTTGAATTTCTTACGTGTGCGCATGAGTATGACCTTTACGTTGCTTTCGCTAATTCCAAGCGAATGGGATATTTCCGAAATGCTCGAAAGATACCAATACCTCTGCATGAATATTATGCGGGTGCGCTTTGGCAGAGAAGCGAGAAATGAGTTTATCGCGTCCTTCAACGCTTTGTCATTGCTGTCGTCACCATGTGTATCCGGCAGACACTCGGATATTTCATCAAGCACAAGCTCAATAGAGCCACCGCGCTTTTGGGCATTTTTTTGGTTGTATCTGTCAAGAGCTAAATTCCTTGTTATTCTGCCAAGGAAAGAGGAGAGTCGAGAGGGGCGGTGCGGCGGCATTGCTTGCCAAGCCCTCAAATACGTATCGTTTACGCATTCCTCTGCATCCTCGTTTGAATACAGTATGTTATAGGCAATAGTGTGGCAGTAGGGGGCGTATTTTTTTTGCGTCTCGCTTATCGCCGTCTCCGAACGAGCAAAATATAGATCTATAATTTTACTGTCTTCCATGATTACCTCCATTGTTTTCGAGTCCTCACCCTTAATGACGGGATTTTTACATAAAGGTTACATAATAGGAAAAAATTGAAAAAATTTTGAATTATCGTTCTTGCTAAAGAAATTATAACACACCGCCTACAAAATGTCAACTCGTGTATTAAAAGAGAATTTGCATGTATATATTCATTTATTTTCGACTAAACTATTGCCTTTTGGAAGATTTTGTGATATAATAGTATATAATTTTAATTTTAGGAGGTCATTATGCAACCAAGTGATGTTGCTATGCTGATGACGATCGCCTTTTACATGATGTTAATGGTTGTTATCGGTATTTACTACACTAAAAAGAATAAGTCGACCGACGATTTCTATCTCGGTGGCAGAAAGCTTGGTCCGTTCGTAACGGCAATGAGTGCCGAGGCATCTGATATGTCGAGCTGGCTTTTGATGGGCTTGCCCGGTGTCGCACTTGCGACGGGAATTGCCGAAGCGTTCTGGACGGCACTCGGACTTGCGATAGGTACATATCTTAACTGGCTTATCGTAGCAAAGCGTATTCGCGTTTATTCAGAGAAGGTGGGAGCAAGTACGATCCCCGATTTCTTCTCTAACCGCTTCCGCGACAAATCCGGTATGCTGACGCTTGCGGCGGCAATTATCATTATCGTATTCTTCGTTCCTTATACCGCATCGGGCTTTGCTTCCGTTGGTAAGCTCTTTGAATCTCTGTTCGAGGTTAACTACCATGTTGCGATGGTGGTGGGCGCGGCTGTTATTATTGCTTATACCATGAGCGGAGGCTTCCTTGCGGCAAGCACGACGGACTTTATGCAAAGTATTATTATGACGCTCGCGCTTGTTGTCGTCGTTGTTTTCGGTATTTTCTCGGTTGACGGCATGGCAAATGTAACGAACGCTGTCAAGGATCTTCCCGGCTACCTGAGCCTTGTGAACGTATTTGATTCCGCGAACTCGGCGGCAAAGTCGTTCTCGTTCCTCTCTATCATCTCAACGCTTGCATGGGGACTTGGTTACTTCGGTATGCCTCATATCCTTCTTCGCTTTATGGCGATCGAGGATAAGAACAAGCTCAAGACCTCGCGCAGAATTGCTTCTGTTTGGGTCGTAATTTCCATGGGCGTTGCGATCTTCATCGGTGTGGTTGGATACGCTATGGTCAACGCAGGCGTTGTTTCGCTTAGCGACCCCGAAAGAATTATTATTGAGATCTCCAAGCTTCTCAGCACGCACGGCTTGTTGCTTGCAGTTGTTGCAGGTCTTATTATCGCAGGAATCCTCGCATCTATCATGTCTACCTCCGACTCCCAGCTTCTTGCGGCGGCGTCAAGCGTTTCCGAAAACATAGTAAGACGCTTTATAAAGAAGGACATGAAGGCAAAGACGTCGATGCTTATCGCGCGTATTACAGTTGCCGTTATAGCGGTTGTTGCAGTTATCTTTGCATGGGATCCCAACAGCTCGGTATTCGGAATAGTTTCCTTTGCATGGGCAGGCTTTGGAGCGGCGTTCGCTCCCGTAGTTCTGTTCGCACTGTTCTGGAAGCGCACCAATAAGTGGGGCGCGCTTGCAGGAATTGTTTCGGGCGGCTTGACGGTTATTCTTTGGGAATACGTCGTTACTCCCTTTGGCGTAAAGCACGGCATTGAGGCACTTACTATTTACGAGCTTCTTCCCGCATTCATTATCGCTTGCATCGGTATCGTTGTTGTAAGCCTTCTTACCAAGGCTCCCGACAAAGAGGTTATCGAGGAATTCGAAGCTGTTAAGGCAGAGAAGTAATAGAATATGTAATGCTACACCCCCGACGTTATAGCGTCGGGGGTGATTTGCGCGTATTTTTCGCTCGTGCCGCTTCGCTACCCCAAGGGAAGGCTAACTGTAAAATGGCTTTAAGCTGTTGAATTTTAGCAGTACATACCGCTTTTTTTAAAAATCGTATTGATATTTCTGTTTTTATGTGATATAATAATCGTGCTCAACAAACTAAATAATGACGCAAAGCGGGTTTATTTTATCCAATGGATAAGTATACTCTTTTTTGGTCATACTCACTTTACGAATTTGATAAAAATGCAAATTCTATTTATGTGAGTGTGATTAATCCCATTTTGCGTAAAGTTTGTTGAGCGACAAATCGGAGTTTGCGTTTTTTGTGCGTGACTTCGGTCGCGCACTTTTTTATTTATATAAAGATAAGGAAACAAACATGAAGCTTTTAATAGTTGGTTCGAGGAGCATTACAGATTTTGATTTATCACAGTACATTTCCGACGATGTGGATATAATTATAAGCGGCGGTGCTAACGGTATCGACACGGTCGCTGAGCAATATGCAGACGGGCATAGGATATCCAAGATTATAATTCGCCCACGTTATGAGCTTTATGGACGAGGCGCGCCGTTAAAGAGAAATCAAGAAATGGTTGATATGGCAGACGCCGTATTGGTTATATGGGACGGAAAGTCAAAAGGCACGCAATTCACAATGAATTATGCCCAAAAAGCAGGCAAACAGGTGACAGTGGTACAGATTTAAATAAAAAACGAAAGACAGCGGTACACAAGTACCGCCGTCCTTCTTTATCTAAAAAGTTAAATGAAATTATTTGTTAGCGTCCTCAAGTGCGTCCTCAAGTCTGTCCTTCTTTTTGCGGTTAGCGCATTTTGCAACAGTAGAAGCGAGAGCAAAGAGAGCGATCGCATTGGGGAGAACCATGAGGTAGTTAAAGAAGTCCATAAGCTCCCAAACGAGCGAAACCTTAAGCACAGAGCCTACGAATATAAAGACTATCGCTACGATGGAGAACACGATGAGAGACTTCTTCTTGAAAAGATACTCGAAGTTGATCTTGCCGAAGAGATTCCAACCGATGATAGTGGAGAACGCGAAGAAGAACAGGCAAACCGCAACGAATACGTTACCGATAATAGTTCCTGCAGTAGTGCCGAATACCTCGCTGAATGCCGTTCCAAACGCGGTCTGGGCAAGCGTATCCTGCTTGAATATTGCAGCAACAGAAGCGAGAAGTCCCTGCGTGCCGTCGGCTCTGATGCCGTAGCTTGCAGCATCAGCAAGCTGACCGCCGCCTGCGTAGAGAGTGGAGATAACGACGAGAGCGGTAAGATTGAGAACAACGAAGGTGTCTATAAATACGCCTATCATAGCGGTAACACCCTGATCGTGAGGATCCTTGACCTTTGCGAGAGCGTGAGCATGGGGAGTTGAACCCATACCTGCCTCATTCGAGAACAGACCGCGCTTAGCACCGTTGCTGAGAGCTGCCATGAGTGCCGCTCCGATACCACCGCCTATGAGCGCGTTGGGGTTGAACGCGTACTTGAATATCATTCCAAACGCCTCGGGGAGGTACTCAATACGGATAATTAGAACGAAAAGCGCGCCTACGATATAAAGCCCTGCCATAACGGGAACTATCTTTTCGGTTACGGACGCGATGCGGTTTACGCCGCCGAGGAAGATAACTGCGGAAAGAATTGCCACGACTGCACCTACTACGAGAGCGATGGTGTTTACTTCAAAACCACCAAGGTCAAAGCTGTGACTCCAGCCCGAGGTCTGCGTGATCGCGTTGCTTACAACGCCGCCGATGGAGTTGGACTGAACCATAGCGCCCATAAATCCGAGGGAAAGGATAGTAGCAACTGCGAAGAAGCCTGCTAAGAACTTACCGAACTTGCCTTTGAATGCCGCTTTGATGTAGTAGATAGGGCCGCCCGCAACCGAGCCGTCGGGGTTTACCACGCGAGTTTTCTGCGCGAGTACTGCCTCAGCATAGATCGTTGCCATTCCGAGAAATGCGATAACCCACATCCAGAAGATAGCACCGGGGCCTCCGATAAGGATAGCGCCGCATGCACCTACGATGTTACCTGTACCGACCTGAGCCGCGATAGCGGTCGCCAAAGCCTGGAACGAGGAAAGACCGCCCTCTTGCTTACCGCCGCGAAGAGAGAAGTTGCCGAATACCTTCTTTATACCCTCGCCGAAGCAACGCACCTGAACGAACTTTGTTCTGATGGTAAAGAAAAGACCAACTCCGATAAGGAGTATCAAGAGAATGTAGTTAGACAGGTAGCCGTTTACCGTGCTAACAAATTTTTCAAAAGCTTCCATAAAGCCTCCTTAAAAAATAAAAAATAAAAACCACTGAAAACCTTCAGTGGCTCGTGAAGAAAACAATACAGACATATTTTGTCTGCTCTGTCCTTTTGCCTGAGAGATTCGGCGAATATCGCCTTGCACCTTCGGCACTCCGTACAAAACGGAGATTCTCCAGAGCCCCTCCGCCAACGGTTTCTCGTAAGAAGATCCCGAAGACTTCAACGGTTTAACATATTATATCACATATTTCGACATTTTGCAATAGATATAGTGAACAAAATAAATGACTAGAAAGGTGTATATTTAGTGAAAAAAGAGTGTGGGGCTGCTTCACTTGAAGCAGCCCCGTTTAAAGAAAAGGAGATAATTTATTCGTGCGTTGTTATAAGACCGTAGTCTCCGTTCTTGCGCTTGTAAACGACAGATACCTCGTTGGTTGAGTCGTCCTTGTAAACGAAGAACTCATGATCAAGCAGATTCATCTGCATTATGGCCTCCTCGACCGACATTGGCTTTATTGCGAAGCTCTTGCGGCGTATATTGAATTCAGCCTCCTCCTCAAAGTCCTCACCCGTGTCGATTATGCCGTAGTCGAACGCATCCTCGCGTAAGCGCTTTGCAAGGCGAGTCTTGTTCTTTCTTATCTGTCTTTCTATGGAATAAAGCGCTCTGTCAAGCGCGTTTCTGAATGTTTCGTCCTGAACCTCGCTGCGGAAAATAGTTCCCGAAGAAACAATGGTGATCTCAAGGCATTTTTTATTGTGCTTGGAGCTAAGCGTTGCAGTCGCACTGCATTCGTCGCTGAAATACTTGTCAAGCTTAGATAGCTTGCTCTCGATCAAAAGCTTCATTTCGTCCCACACGTTCATCTGTCTGCCAACAATGGTAATCTTCATACTGATTGCCTCCTTGAGAAAAATATGGTTGAAGAACTGAATCTTCACTTATATTATAACACGACTTGATAAATTTGTAAATAGTAATTATAAATTTTATTTTTTATTAATATTTCTTGTATATATTCAACAATATTTTGACGCTTTTTTTAGTTATAGAACTGTTTTTTTATTAGAGTGGCGTAAAATCACGGACGGCGCTTGAATTTTTTGACATAATATGATATAATATATATGTTCGGTACTTTTAAAAATACGGAGAGTTTTATGAAAAATATAACGACAAGGATCTTGATCTTACTGCTCGCGCTTGCACTCTGTCTGTCCCTCACGTCTTGTTACGATTTTGACCTTTCGGGCGGCGGTGGAGGTGGCGGCGCGTCACATTCCGGCGGTAATAAAAGCAACAAGAACAATAAAAATGAAACGATGTCCGAGGTGGTGGCTTCGGGAGACCTGCAGATACATTTCCTTGAGCTTGGCAATAAGTTTACGGGAGACTGCACCTATATAAAGGCAGGCGAGAACGATATTCTTATCGATGCGGGCTCGCGCGTATCCAGCATTGAAACGATCGACGAATACATAAGTGAATACGTCCTTGACAGAAAGCTTGAATACGTTATAGTTACGCATGCGCATCAAGACCATTATGCAGGCTTTGCGACCTCGGAGAATACGGACAGCCTTTTCGATCTTTACGAATGTGAGATCATAATCGACTTTGCGCAGATAACGTCGGGCAAGGAGGACGGAGCGCAGTACAAGAATTATGTTCGCGAGCGCGATGACGAGATCGCTAAGGGCGCTAAGCATTATACGGCGGCAGAGGCGGTCGGAATGGGTGGAGAGTTTGACCTCGGAGAGGGAATTACCCTGACGGTGCTCGATAGCTACTATTATTATAACCGCGCTAAAAATGAAAACGACCATTCCGTTTGCACGCTAATAGATGACGGCAAGAACAGCTATCTCTTCACGGGCGACCTTGAAGCTGAGGGTGAGAAAAAGCTCGTTGAGATGAACGAGCTTCCGATTGTGAAGCTTTATAAGGCGGGACACCACGGCTCAAAGACCTCGTCAAGCGAGGCACTTTTGTCGGTCATAAAGCCCGAGATCGTGTGTGTTTGCTGCTGCGCGGGAAGCTCGGAATACACAGATGCTAATGAAAATCAGTTCCCGACGCAACAGTTTATTGACCGTGTTGCGCCGCATACAGACAAGGTTTACGTAACAACTCTGTGCGTTGATTATAAAAATGGCGAATTTACCTCAATGAACGGAAATATAGTCATTTATTCGGTTGCCGGTAACGTTCAGCTCGCGTTTTCGGCAAGTGACACAAAGCTTAAGGATACCGAGTGGTTTAGGAAAAACCGCACCACTCCCGCCGCATGGACAGGCGCATCGTAATTCAATTAAAAAATAAGAAAGACGGCATGTGTTAAGCATAGCCGTCTTTGTTTTTTGAATGCTCACAATGGAGAACTGTTATTCGCCGCAAGACATGTCCTTTCGCATCTTTCGCCTGACCCGGTTTATATGCCTCTCAAAGTCGCCCTTGTCGAGCAGCTCCGTTATGACGTATTGCATAAATGTAGGCACTGTGCATGAATAGAAGCCAAGCTTTTCCTGATAGAGCTTGACAAGGTGCTTGGGAATTACCATATAACCCACGCGCAACGAGGGAGATATCGTTTTTGAAAACGTGTTGAGATATATTACGTTGTCGTGCTCGGAAAGGGAAAAGAGAGTTTCCGTCGGCTTTGTGAATACCGAGAACTCGGATTCGAAATCGTCTTCGATAATGTAGCGCTCGCCCTCACCTGCCCAACGAATGTATTCGTGCCGCTTGGACGCCGTCGCGGTTACGCCGCTTGGATAGCTTCGGTACGGCGTTGTGTGAAGAACGTCGGCATTTGTTTTTGAAAGAGCATCGCTGTCAATGCCCGTTTGAGTAAGAGGAAGCCGCTCATAGGGGATCTCCGTTGCCCGATAGACCTCCTCGATCTTCTTATACGATGGGGATTCAATGGCAAATATACGGTGTCTGCCAAGCAGCTCCACTATGAGTCCGTAAAGGTATTCCGAGCCCGATCCGATAACTATCTGCTCGACGTCCACCCTTATACCTCTGTTTCTTATAAGATAATTTTTAATTGCCTCGCGAAGCTCGGTACAGCCGAGGTTCGGCGACTTATCAAGCAGCAGGTCTCCATGCTCTGTCATGATTCGGCGCATAGTTTTGCTCAATACGGAAAGAGGAAAATCGGGCTGGCTTTGCTTTGCATGATATGCCGTGCGATATCTTTGAACGGGAGACGCGGACGTGGCAAAGCCGTCCTTTTTACGGAAGCATACGGCAAAGCCGCTTCGTTCTCTCGGTACTATGTATCCCTCGTCGCATAAAAGCGCGTATGCATGCTCCACCGTTACGGTGCTTACGCCCGTTTCCTCCGCAAGCGCGCGGATAGAAGGGAGCTTGCTGTTATACTGTAAGACCTCGCTTACGATGTCGCTCCTTATCTGTGTGTAAAGCTGCAAATAAAACGGACGGTTTTCTTTATCAATAACGTACTTCATCTGTATATATTATTTTCTCCAAAACTGACTATTTTTATATCTACAAAAATATTATATAATAATATCAACAAAAAATCAAGGAGAAAATAAAAATGTCTTACAAAAAAATTTTAACGATACAGGATATATCGTGTGTGGGTCAGTGCTCTCTGACGGTCGCTCTCCCCATACTTTCCGCTTGCGGAGTTGAAACTTGTATTCTTCCCTCGGCAGTTCTGTCAACTCATACGGGCGGCTTCAGCGGCTTTACCTTCCGTGATCTGACGGACGATATGCCCGCAATTCAGGAGCATTGGAAAAAGGAAAACATCAAATTCCAGGCTATTTACACGGGATACCTCGGTAGCATCAAGCAGATAGGCTACGTCAGAGATATCCTCAAAACCATGGGAACAGAGGACTGTGTTCGCGTTGTAGACCCCGCAATGGCTGATAACGGAAAGCTCTATTCTATCTTTAATCAGGATTACGTTGATGCTATGCGCGTTTTGTGCGGTGAGGCGGATATTCTTATTCCCAATATCACCGAGGCTTGCTTCCTTACGGGAGAAACCTATAAAGAAACCTATGATGAAGAATATGTCCGTGTGCTTCTCGAGAAGCTCGCCGCTCTCGGAGCAAAGACGGTCGTGCTTACGGGCGTTAGCTATGATCCTCGAAAGACGGGTGTTGCTATTTATGAGAACGGCAACGTCAATTACTATGCGCACGAAAAGGTTTCCAAGGGCTGCCACGGAACAGGCGACATTTATGCCTCTGCATTTGTGGGCTCTTTGATGAATGATAAGAGCGTTTGCGAGGCCGCTAAGATAGCTGCGGATTATACTCTTAAATGTATAATTAACACCGTTGGAGATCCCGAGCACTGGTATGGTGCGAAATTCGAGACTGCACTTGGTGATTTGATCAATATGCTGGCATAACTCAAAAAACAATAAACGGGGGCTATCGAAGCGGTAGCTCCCGTTTTCTATAAATATAAAAGTAAAAAAATTGTGTTTTTTTAATAAAGGGTATTTTATTTATTCTTTAGATGTGTTATAATATAATCGGTGTAGTTTTGAGAAAGGAGAGAGGTCGTGAATAAAAAACGTGAGCGCCGAGAGCAGATAAAGAAGATTTTTGAGGACAAGCCGCTTGGGGAAGCAAAACACTATTCCAAAAAGAGCGCAGCAACTCTGCTTTCTGTTATTTCGGTCGCGATGTGTATCGCTACCGTGGCTTGTGTCATATTTTTGCGCACTTACTTTTCCGATACGGACGTAATAAAGGCATGGATCGATCAGAACTACTTTTTAGGCTTTATCGTAATGGTGCTTCTTTGCGCCTTGCAGGTAGTAATAGCGCTTGTGCCGGGTGAGCTTTTGGAGATAGCCGCAGGCTATGCTTTCGGATATTTTTTCGGAACGGTTGTTTGCATCATAGGAATAATGCTCGGAAGCGTTATTGCGATAATGCTGTCGAGAAAGTTCGGGCGGCGGCTTGTCGAGTCGCTCTATCCTCGAGAGAAGATAGATGCGCTTCCGATACTGAATGATCCCAAGAAGAGAAACGTAATGACGTTTTTGCTCTTTCTTATACCGGGTACGCCAAAGGACTTTTTTACCTACGTTATAGGAATGACGGAAATGAGTATTCCCGCGTATATCGCGCTTACGATGTTCTCGCGCCTGCCCTCAATTATTATGTCAACTGCGGGTGGAAGCGCGCTTGGAAACAATAGTATGAAATCGGCGGCGATCATATTTATTATAGCTGGGATAGTCAGCTGTATCGGTTATTTTATATATCATAAGATACAGGAAAGACACAAGGCAAGGATAAACAATTTAAAAAATATACAAGAAAATAAAGACTGAGAGGGAAAACCATGAAACAGAAGTACACAATAAGAGTTGCTGACATCGAAATGAACGTTATCAGCGAGGAATCTCCTGAGGCTGTTGAGGCGCTCGTAGGCATAGTTGACAGAAAGATGAGAGAGATCGAGGCTGCAAGCAAGAGTTGCTCAAAGAGTGAAGCTGCGCTCCTTTGCGCGCTTGACTATTGCTCCGAGAGAATAAAGGCGCAAAGAAAGATAAAGACGCTTGAATCCCGCTTGCAGATAGCAGAAACCACCGTTGAGGAGCTCGAGCTCGAAAACGAAAAGCTCCGCTCACAGCTCTCGGGCGGCGGAATGTTCTGATACATACCTACTATAATCTATATAATATGGAAAAAATAAAATTGCCAAACGCCGTTGCCGAGGATATACGCGCCCGCAGGCGGCTTCCCGAGCTGCTCTCGCCCGCAGGCTCCTACGAGGCATTGACGGCGGCAATCGAGGGTGGTGCTGACGCCGTTTACATTGGCGGTGTTGCGTTTAACGCAAGAATTAACGCAAAGAACTTTACCTATGAGGAAATGAAAAAGGGAATTGCTCTTGCTCATTCATACGGAGCAAAGGTCTATATCGCGGCAAATACTCTCGTTTATGACCGCGAGCTTGATGAATTTTTGCGCGCCGCTGAGGACGCATACAAGGGCGGGGCAGATGCACTTATTATCGCAGACGTCGGAGCGGCGAGAGAGGTCGCAAAGCGTATTCCGATAGAGCTTCATGCAAGCACGCAGATGTCGGGACACGGATTGGAGAGCGCAAGGGTTCTTGCCGATGTCGGCTTTTCGCGCATGGTGTGCGCAAGGGAAATGAGCAAAGAGGATATAGCAGCCTTTACTCGGACGTCTCCTATTGAAGCCGAGGTGTTCGTTCACGGCGCGCTTTGCGTGTGTCATTCGGGGCAGTGCCTCTTTTCCTCGCTTGTCGGCGGACGGAGCGGAAACCGCGGTGAGTGCGCGCAGCCCTGCCGACTTCCGTACGAGAAGAACGGAAAGAACGGAAAGAACGGAAAGAGCTATCCGCTCTCTCTGAAGGACCTCTGTCTCGCGGAGCATATTCCCGAGCTTTGTGACATGGGAGTGGCTTCTCTTAAGATCGAGGGGCGTATGAAGTCTCCCGAATACGTGCGCGACGTTACGAGCGCATGGAGAAGACTGCTTGATCTGCGATGCGCGGCAAGTAAGGAGGACGTAAGACAGCTCGCCGAGGTGTTCTCGCGCGACGGCTTTACGGACGGATATTTTAATAGAAAGATTAGCAACGGAATGCTCGGCATCAGAACCGACGAGCAGAAGTCAAGGACGAGAGAGCTTGAGCCCTTTTCGGGACTTACGCGCAATATCCGACTTGATATGAGCGTTTCTGTAAGGGCAGATGCCCCCGCAACGCTCACGGTAACACGGACGGATAACGGAAAGAGCGCGACTGCCGTAGGTGACGTTGCGCAGCCTGCCAAGACCGCGCCAATAGACGAGAATACGGTTCGCAAGAGCCTCTCAAAGCTTGGAGATACGCCGTATCGGCTTGGTAATATGACAATTGAGCTTGACGAGGGACTTATGCTTCCAATCTCGGCTCTTAATGCTCTGAGAAGAAGTGCTCTTGCCGCACTCGACGGACAGAGCGAGAGAGCGGGAATAGTGCAAGCCGAAAAGTCGCATCCGACAGAGCGACGTACGCCGATGCGCACAGCTGTTTTTTACGAGCCCGATGAGATACCGCGTTCTGCATATGAATTTTTTGACGTAATATTTACACCGATTGAAAAGTACATGGGCAACACGAGCGGCGTGCTACTTCCTGCGGTTATCTTTGACGGCGAGAAGGAAAAGGTAAAAGAGCTGCTTGGCAATGCAAAAAAAATGGGCGCGGAGCACGCGCTTGTAGGAAACGTCGGGCATATCTCGCTCGTCAGAGAGGCGGGCATGAAGCTCCACGGAGATTTCAGGCTTAATGCGACGAATGATTCAACCGTTGCCTTTTACGAGAATTTGGGCTTCGAGGACGTGATCCTGTCTCCCGAGCTTACACTTCCACAGCTACGCGATATAGGCGGAAAAAGCTTTGCAACGGTCTACGGAAGAATGCCGCTTATGGTGACCGAAAAATGCGTAAATTCTGCGCTTGGCGACTGCAAGACCTGTGTGGAAAAGGCGGGCAGAGCGTGGCTTGTTGACCGCAAAGGCGTTCGTTTTCCCGTCTTTAAGACGTTCGGACACAGAAGCATAATTTTTAATTCCGCACCCTTCTATATGGCGGATAAGCAATCAGACCTTGACCGAGCGAAGATTACCATGCAGCACTTTATTTTTACTGTCGAGAACAAGACTGAGGCAGAGAGTGTTATAAGCTCTTACAAAAAGCATCAAAAGCCGAGTGATAATCTAAAAATTAAAAGAATAAAGTAACAAAAGCTCCACCGTTTTTCGTGAACGGTGGAGCTTTTGTGTTAAACACAAAACGGACAGGCTCTCGCTGCGGCTCGGTTACGCTCACGTTCTAACACCACCCCGTGGTGTTATTCATTTCGCTCGCGCCGCTTCGCTACCCGCTGGAGAAGGCTTATTGTAAATCGAGCCTCGTGCGTTGTGGTTTTCTTTGCGTGTTGCGGGTGTTTTGCGTTATGCGGACAGTCGAGGACGCCTGTCCCTACAAAGCTTTAAATGATATTTGCTTGCTTAAATATTATTCATTAAAAATCTTATAAAAATATAAATCAGCGATATTTTTATGTATGTAGGGACAGGCGTCCTCGACTGTCCGTTATAATCCGTTATAATTAATAAAAGAATAAAGTCGTCGTAAGGACAAGCCTTCCCTATGGGGAAGGGGGACCGCTTGCGGTGGATGAGGTGTCTTTTATTGATATTCTTTTTAACACCTCATCAGTCAGCTTGCGCTGACAGCTTCTCCCATTGGAGAAGACTTATCCTTACGACGACTTTTTTATATAAAAATTATCTTCTGTTTAAATTCACTCCAATGAGAGCGCCGACGAGCGAAACGGCAACGAGAGAAATTCGGATAAGTAGCTCAACGGGTAATGAGAGCCCCAAGGAAAGAGAATTATTTATAAAAAGAGAAATTATCCAAAGAAAGAGGGAGAGAAGCGCGCCGCTGCAAATACCTGCGGGTATTGCGGCAGGTCGCTTTTTTGCGGCGGCAAAGCCGCACGCCAAAAAGCTGACAGCAAGAGTTAAAACCGAAAAAAGTGAGGTAAGTTTATCTCCCGAGTGGGTAATCAAGCACAAAAAAGAGAAAATAAAGAGCAACGCGCATACGCATATTGCGCCGACACCTGCGCCAAATGCCGAAGCGCTCAAAAGATTTACGTTTTTTGAGCGCTTCGGCATTT
>SVUH01000050.1 GCA_015063335.1 Oscillospiraceae bacterium
TCAAACGCTCTTCAAAATGCATTTGAGACAGCCCCTTTTTCTTATCCTGTTACGCAGTTTTTCGCCGACTGCTACACAAATTGCTACGCAGTTGAGGGTCAGCTGCTGACGACCGACGACCTTGTAGCACGCTGCAAGACCGGCCGACAGTTCTCTCTTGTAGCGCAGCCCTGATGTCAGGGCGACACTTTTGATACTGCCTCGACGACTGCTACACAAGGCTTCTCAAATTGCTACACACCTCTGCCGCACGACCATAGAGCCATATAAGGTTTTAGGAGGTCTTCGGCCGTCCGTCTCCCGTGCTAAACGTATAGAAATAAGTTTCATAGAGCGCCGCCTCTTCGTGGCGTTCGTCTAGGAGGGACAACACTTGAGCTTGCGGGCTCGGCCTCGGCTATTTCCATTTGAGTTTTGCCTTTATAAAAGCGGTGCGTTATAATTCCGAGCTCACGCTCGTTTAACTTTTTGAGGGCGTCCTTCAAGCTGATGCTTTCAACCCACTCCTCTGCCGAGGCGCGCTTCTTAGAAGCGACTCTGTAATGCCCGACCTCGGACAAGGCGACGTTTTGCGCATACTCGCACAAATGGAATCCGCTCTCTCCGAAAAAGCATAATAAAATAAAAAACCGTAGTTTTTCGACCTTACACAAGAGAAACTGATGAGGGTAGCTCAAGTTGCAAAATCTTGAGCTTCCCTCTTTTTTATAGATTAATATATTTCGATAAGCCTAAAGTCAAAACCGGAAAGACTAAGCTCTGCCGTGCCGTTTTCGGAAAGAATCCTTCCGCTTCTTGCATCCCTTAAGGTCTTGCCGTGGCATTCAACGTTAAAGGTCACGTCGAGGTTTTTATCGGTAACCGCCGCTATCGCAAGGAGCTTTTCTCCGTTTTTGTACAAGCTGAGCTTTACTCTCGGATCGGATACCGCGACCTCCTTGTCACATTCCTCGTAATAAGGAATGAAGCTTGAGTTATTCACGCCGAACTCATCGAAAATGTGCCAGATTTCAGATATTTTTTCGAGCGGCTCGCCGACGTCGTTGACCTTAGGCAAAATTCCGTAGGGTAAAGCAACCGAAAGTGCCATATCCAAATCCCACACAGGTGGATTAAGATAACAAAGCATATAAATTTTGAGGCCGAGATTTTTGCCCGAATAGAGGCACTTAAAGTATTCATCAGGAAGCCTATCTATCCTGCCGTGTAGCAATTCACTTTGAAAAGCCTCACCGTCCCACATAGAGCTTACAAAGGAAAGCGCGGGCATATTAAATGCAGAGCCCGAATGACAGTTTATAATTCCGCCGCGCTCCTCGCACACGATTCTGTAAAGCCGTTTCAACGTTTTGCGCGTACCGAATACGGGATAGGTCGCTATAAGCTCTCCGTTAGGAGCGTAATATCCGCACCCATGCGAAGTATTTATGCACGGCCACGTGTATGCCGTTCCGTCAAGATAAAGTCCGTCAAATCCATACTCGTCGATAAGCTTTTCAATACCGTCCGTGAAAAATTCCGACCAAGAGGACTTCTGGCAAACCTTGGTTGCCCTTTGCGGCGGTTGTCTGTACCACCTTCCGCATTTTATCATTCTTGCCTCTACCCTTGGAAGCATTTCTCTGTAATAAGGCGCAAGCGACGATATTCCGTAACCGAAATACGGAATAACCTTTATTCCTCTTTTATGGCATTCGTCAATGATAAAAGTAAGTCTTGCCTCTGTTTTGGCGGTGAGTATAGGGGAATTTTGTATATCGTTCCATTTGGTATGTAAATAAAGCGTATTTACCCCAAGTCTTTTCAGTCTGTCAAAGGTCACCTCATCGGTTCCCTCAAATTTTTCCGACAAAAAGTCCTCGTAATCTCCGCTTAGCTTTTTGAAGCAATCTATATGCACCGCCTTCTCCGAGGTCATATTGCGATCCAGCGGCTTGACGGGCGTTGTCATAATTCCGAAATGGAAGCTTCTCGGTGCAAGGCTCATTCGCTCCTTGGTATCTGAGTAATCAATAGTTCTCCACTCAAGCGGCTCTTCGTCAAATAAACGAATTCTGAGCACAACCGACTCGTCCTCGGGAATGATCTCAAAAGCCGTCTCCTTGCCGTAAGGCTCGAAGCCCTCGATCGTTTCAAAGCATATAAAAAATCCGACATCATCGTTTGCGATAAGAATCTGCTCTTTGAACGGAAAGCTCATCCTTGATCTTATTGCGTCGCTCGCAGTGAGTGGGCTTGTATTATTTTCACGCGGAAAGAACTGATAATATTTTGCGCATTCTTTCCTTATCGGAATCTCGATCCAAAGCTTCTCAAGCCTGTATTCGTAAGGCTTTAGGGATTCAAGTCCGAATATTTGGTTTACGCTCCTGCCCTTCGGCATTATCGTAAAGGTGGTGTCTATAAACCCGTCAAATTCGGTTTTCATAGAAAGGTTGGTGATAAATTGCTCGGATTCGGATATGGAAACAACCCCACATTCTGCATCACTATTCTTCGCCATCAACAGATTTTGGTAGTTCGTAAAGCAAAAATCAACCCCGTCCTCTTTTCCGACAATACGTATCGGCGCATAAAGAATCTCTTTGCCCTGCGAGTGCATTGATTCAAGGAAGGAGAGCTTGCCAGAGCAATTTTCTCTACCCCACACGGAGACTGATATCTTCTCACCCTCATCGCGCACCCTGACGGGTGTCCAGGGCTTCATAACTGTTTCTTTCATTTTTTACTTCCTCCCGGTGTATTCTGAAATACTAATAAAATTATACTTAAACAGCTGAAAAATCTCAATGTATAATATGATTATTTTTTGTATAAAACGATTAGGTATTGATTTTTCCAAGGTCTAAATGTATAATAGTATAAAACACTTATACGGGGTATATGAAAAGATGGAGCGTGATTTTGACATAGAATTAAGCGAGATAGCGGTTATAAAAGAGTCTTCATCCGACTCTATATTTAATTTTAATCGCAATGCTCGAAAGTGGGATGGTTTTATATATTTCGCCGAAGCAGATGGTGTTTTTTCATTTGATGGCGGCGAGCAGTATAAAATAAAAAATTCCTGCGTATTTTTCTTGAGAGAGGGTGACCGATACTCAGTAAAATTGAATAGCGGATACAGATATATTACTACGGCTTATAGAATTTCAAATCTAACAGGCACACAACTTTTGAAAATTCCGAGAATGCATATCGCGTCCGGAAAGGAAGCAGCCATTATCGAAACGGCAAACAGACTGTGGAAGCAAAAGGACGCTTGCGGATATTTCGCTGCAAAGGTAAATATTCTTTCGCTTTATCTTGAAGTCATAAGAGAAAAGTCGTCCGAAAATCAAGGCGAAAGCAAGCTTTCCTTGGCTGTTGAATTTATAAAAAAAAATTACAAACGCAATTTTGCCTGCAGCGAAGTGGCGGAGCACGCTAAAATAAGCGAATCGCATCTCAGGGCATTATTCCGAAAACATATGGAAACAAGCATCATTGATTACCGCGAAAGCCTGCGTGCCAAAGAAGCAAGAAAAATGATATCCACGTCGCTTTTCACCTTAAAGGAAATCGCATTTGAGTTAGGTTATAACGACGTTTATCACTTTACGAAAGCATTTAAAGCCGCTTGTGGAATAACACCCGGAATATACGCAAAAAGCCAAACGAGCTGAAAGATTATATAATTTCATATTCGCTCCATGAATTGAATTGCAACCAACGTGCCATAGGCACAATTCATGCC
>SVUH01000051.1 GCA_015063335.1 Oscillospiraceae bacterium
TGGGCAGTCCTACCCAAAGGTAAAGGACTGCCCAGACGGTCGGCTATATTACTTTAAGCTCCCATGTAGTTTTTTCTACTTATCCGTCGGTCACAAAAAGCCATAAAAAGGCACACAGCCCTTAACGAATATATTATACCACATAGTAACCGTAAAGTCAATAAAATTATCTTTATTCGACAATAAATTTTTGGGGCAAAACACGGCTTTTGTTTGTAATTATTCAACATACCTTTACCGTGAAAATTTGCTCTCCAGCTTTAGCAAAACGGTAGATATCGGCACGATAAGCGTTCCCGCCACTAAATTGCCTATTGCGTGAACAACGTCGAACGGAAATCCGCTTGCGATCCACGCGAGCATTCCCCTCCAATCCAAGCCAAAGACAAGCGCTTGAAAGGGTGCATACAGCGTTCCAAATGCAAGCCCGTGCAAGGCGCAGACCGTTATATATACGGGAGCTTTGAGCCATTTCGGCATTTTTCTCGGCAAAAGCATAGTCACCGCCCAAAGCACCGTCCAAACGTAGCAGTAAGGTATCCACCAAGGACTAAATCCCATGTATACTCCACTTAACAAAATGAACATAGCTATAGGCGCAAGCGCTTCAAAGCGATAAACGATGGTATATATCATAACCAAAGCGCCCACAAGATGTACGTTTGGCAAAGCCTCCATAACCACCTTTGAGGTGAACATTAGCGCGCCAAGCATGGAAAAAAGCACGAGTTTTCTTATTATTTCTGCCCATTTAGGGCGTCTTCTCTTTTCCAATTTTACTCTGCCTTAAAGGTGTAAACCTTGCCTGCCTCTATTTCGGTAGAATCCACTCCTGCCATAGCATAAGAGCCGTCTACGTAAAACGCCCAATATTTGCCGTCCGTGTCGTAATCAAGCGTAACGCCGTCAACCGTCTTTACGTAAAGGCCAAACTGTCCTTCCTCTCCCGAAATAAGACCTACTCCGACAAGTGCGTTACCCACGATTGTTTCATTGGTGTGCACAGTATAAGCCTTGCTCGAACCATCGGCAAAGACAACTGTAAAGGGAAAAGACCTCTCCCCTTCTCCTATTGAGGTAGCGGACTCCGCCTGCGTAGTGGGGGCTGTATCATCACCCTCCACGTCTTTTTTGTCACAAGATACAACGGACAGTGCCATAGCCGCAATAAGCACGATCACGAGAACAAGTGACAGAATTGAATGATTTTTGAAAATTCTGTTCATTTTAATTCTCCTAAAATTTTATTTTTCTCGCATACCAAGCCTTCTTCTTTTTTTGAGAACCGGTCCGTGCGGTAAAAGGCTTACGGGGCAAGTCTTCCGACTTAGCAAAATGCGCTTTCGCGCAAGGTCGCAAAAAACCTTCTCAGACAAAAGTCCAATGGATAACAAGCTCTGCGGCGAGCTTGCTTTCGCGCCTGTTTTTGCATACGGCGACACGCTCGTTTCGGCTTTTCACCGAATTCCTTATTAAGTACTGTGTACACCCCTGACATACGCTCACATTATAGCATAAAAGCAAAAGAAAGTCAACCCGAGGGCCGACTTTCTTATACAAATTATTTATTAAAAAACTTCTCGCCGCAGCCGTAGTTTTCGTATACGTAGTCGATATCCTTATCGCCTCTGCCGGACAGACAGCAAAGGATAGAGCCTGACTTATGCTCCTTAGCGTATCTTATAGCGTATGCGAGCGCATGCGAGCTTTCAATAGCGGGGATAATTCCCTCGTAGCGGCAAAGCAGGAAGAATGCTTCCATCGCTTCCTCGTCGCTCGCGGTTTCATAGTGTACTCTGCCGAGGTCACGCAGATGCGCGTGCTCAGGTCCGACACCGGGATAGTCAAGTCCGCTCGCGATAGAGTAAACGGGCAACGGCTCGCCGTTTTCGTCCTGAAGCAGATAGCTCTCAAAGCCGTGGAGTCTTCCCTTTGTACCAAACTGCATGGTAGCCGCGTGGTCACCTACGTTAGATCCTCTTCCGAGAGGCTCTATACCGTAGATCTCAACGGGATCTGCAAGGAAAGGCGTGAACATACCGAGCGAGTTAGAGCCACCGCCCACGCATGCCGTTATAGCATCGGGGAAATGTCCCGTCATTTCAAGGAACTGATCTCTTGCCTCGTGTCCGATAACCGCCTGAAAATCTCTTACCATCATTGGAAACGGATGCGGGCCGAGGGCTGAACCGATGCAGTAAATCGCATCGTCATATTCGTTCATGTATGCTTCAAACGCCGCGTCAACAGCTTCCTTAAGCGTCTTGAGTCCGTGGGTAACGGGAATTACGTTAGCACCAAGCATCTTCATACGAATTACGTTAGGCTTCTGCTTTTCAATATCAACCTCACCCATGTAAATATCACATTCCATACCAAAGTATGCGGCAGCCGTCGCAAGAGCAACTCCGTGCTGTCCTGCGCCCGTTTCGGCAATGAGCTTCTTCTTGCCCATGTACTTTGCAAGCAAGCCCTCGCCCATGCAGTGGTTAAGCTTGTGCGCACCCGTGTGGTTAAGGTCCTCACGCTTTAAGTAGATCTGGCAATTTCCGAAAAGCTTTGACAGTCTTTCGCAGTGATATACAGGGGTAGGTCTGCCCTGAAAATCCTTACGAATGCGTCTAAGCTCGTTTATAAACTGTGCGGACTGACAAATTGCCTCGTATGAGTTCTTTGCTTCCTCGAATGCGGGGATAAGCTCGGGTGGCAAAAACGAACCGCCGTACTCGCCAAAATAACCCTTTTCATTCGGAAATTCCTTAAAATAGTTATCAAAATCTCTGTATTTATTCATCGTTTTTTCTCCTTATTTTTTATATATTAAAGCAAATTATTTTCTCAAAAAGGTATGCAGAGCTTGCCATCGTTTTGTCAAAAGAAACATAATTACCTCCGAAAAACAAAAAATCTGCCCCTACGTTCAGGGACAGGAAAACCTGCGGTACCACCCGTGATTGGCGACGTGCGCCCACTCTGTGCGTTGCCACTCAGCAACTCCGAACTGTAACGGATCCGGTTCCGTCGGTTACTACTCAAAAAATCTCTTTCGGCCGCCCTCATAAGTCCATTCACTAAAGCTTGAATACCAAAACTCACACCACCGTTGGCTCTCTGAAAATCAATAACTTTAACTACTATTCTTAATCATAGGTTTACGAGAAAATTATACTCCAAAACGATTTTTTTGTCAATACAAAAATGCCGCATTCCAAGAAATACGGCATTTTGCATAATTTTATTCACTTGTATAGTGAGTTTATTTATTCGTAGTCAACAATATTATGAAAAATCAGTCTTCCATATATCCCTGATATACGAGCTCTGCATTTCCGATAAGAATTACCTTTTCGTCAGTGTAATTTACGATAAGGTCACCGCCGCGAAGCTTAACGGTAACGTCCTCGCCCTTCTTGCAGAAGCCGTTTTCGACAGCCGCAACGACAGCCGCGCACGCACCTGTTCCGCAGGCAGGAGTCTCTCCGTTTCCGCGCTCGTAAACTCGCATCTTTATGGTGTTCGGGTTTACTACGCGAATAAATTCGGTATTAATTCTTTCGGGGAATTCGGGAGCATTCTCGAAGAGCGGTCCTATGCCCTTAACGTCAACACCGTCAACGTAGTCGGTAAATACTACGCAGTGGGGGTTACCCATGGACACGAGCGT
>SVUH01000052.1 GCA_015063335.1 Oscillospiraceae bacterium
TGATAGGTCGGAGGTGTACGCACAGTAATGTGTTTAGCTGACCGATACTAATAGACCGAGGGCTTGAACCTTTACGGTTCAGCTGTTTACAATTTAGAATACTTGAGTTTCGATTCCTACTCCATTTCCTTTATTCGGTTTTCTGTGAGCATAACGTATCACGAAAGGACAACTTGCGTTGTCCTTTTTGCTTTTTGGAGGAAATATGTATAAGGCTATACTGTTTGATCTTGATGGCACGCTCGTGCCTATGGACATGGACGTTTTCACGAAGGCGTATATGAAAGCCATCAGTGCAAAATTCGTTTCAATGGGAGTTCCGTTAGATGCTTTTCTCGATACTCTTTGGAAGGGCGTCGGCGCGATGATGAGAAATGACGGAAAAGAGAAGAACTCCGTTGTTTTTTGGGAGCGCTTCAAGGAGGCCTTTGGCGGTGACGTTAAGGTTTATGAAAGGGAGACTAACCCTTTTTATGAAAATGAATTTGACGAATTAAAAGCACTGACCTCTCCTAATCCCCTTGCGCGTAAGGCAGTCGAGCTTGCTGCAGAGAACGGCAGACGCGTCGTGCTTGCGACTAACCCGATATTCCCGCATAACGCGCAGCTTACGAGAATGAGTTGGGTAGGACTTCTGGAGTCTGACTTTGATTTCATTACAGACTACGAGAGCGACAGCTTTTGTAAGCCCAATCCCAAATATTATTTGTCTATATGTGAGCGTCTTGGCGTTTCTCCCGATGAGTGCCTTATGGTCGGAAACGACGAAAGCGACGACATGAAGGGCGCGTCCGCCGCAGGACTTGACTGCTTTTTGGTCACCGACTGCCTTCTCCCTTGCAAGGATTTTGAGTGGCAGGGTGAGCGCGGAAGCTTTGAGAATCTGATAAAAAAGCTCGAATCTCTTTGATTTTTTGCAGAAATAATTTGCGTATATCAATTTTTACGCAAGTTATTTCTGCTTTTTGCTTTTTCGGGGTATACTATTTCTATACATTTCGGAGGTTTTTAGTATGTGTACTGCGATTGCCATGAATTTTGACGGACTTTACTTTGGGCGGACGATGGATATAGAATTTGAGTTTGATGGGCGGATCGTCACAGCGCCGCGCAGATTTTTGTTTTCGGAGAAAAACGCTGAGGGATTGTCGATCCACTATGCCGTTACGGGTATGGCGAGAGTTGTGGACGGCTATCCGCTTTTTGCCGATGCATTTAACGAGGCGGGGCTTTGTATGGCGGCGCTCAGCTTTCCGCAAACGGCAAAATATTTTGACACTACTTCCGCATTTTCGATAAATCTCTCCCCGTTTGAGCTTATTCCTCACGTTCTCGGTAAATGCGCGAGCGTAAAGGAGGCGCGCGAGGAACTCGCACGGGTAAGGATAGTGGACGTTCCTTTTTCAAAGGACGTTCCGAACACTCCGCTTCATTGGATAGTGTCGGACAAGAGTGGGAGTATCGCAGTAGAGCCGACGGACAAGGGGCTGATAATATACGACAACAAAACGGGAGTCCTTACAAACGATCCGCCGTTTCCGTTTCATGAAAAAAATGCGAGATTTTATTCTCACCTGACGTCGGAAAGCTTTATGGAGAATGGGATCGGTTACGGCACGGGCGCCGTTGGCTTGCCCGGCGACTGGTCGTCGCCGTCTCGCTTCGTAAAGGCGGATTTTTTGCGGCGTACGGCAGAGGTGCATCGCGGTGCGACACAGAGTGAATGCATTGACTGCTTCTTTTCCTTGCTTGAATCGATTTCCGTTCCTCGGGGCGCTGTGAGGTCAGAGGTCGGAAAGCCGCACTTTACGCGGTATTCTTGCTGTATTGATGCTCAAAACAGTATCTATTACTGCAAGACTTACGGAAAAATGTCCGTGTCGGTATATCCCGTGAGCAAAAGGCTTATGGAGGGGTATGAGTTGAATTGATGTGGACTTGACACGGCACGTGAAATATGATATAATCAACTGAACTTTATTTTTGAGGTGATATTATGTCAAGAATATATAGCTGTGCGGACGAGCTTATCGGAAAAACACCCTTGCTTCGTCTTTCTCGCATTGAAAAGGATCTTGGGTTTGACGCGGCTATCCTTGCAAAGCTTGAATATTTTAATCCCGCAGGCTCCGTTAAGGACAGAGCCGCTAAGGCTATGCTTGATGCGGCGGAGGCGCGCGGAGAGCTTGTCCATGGCTCGGTGATCATTGAACCGACCTCGGGAAATACGGGTATCGGTCTTTGCAGCGTCGCGGCGACGAGAGGATACAAGGTTATTATCGTTATGCCCGATTCCATGTCCGAGGAGCGCCGCAAGCTCATGAGAGCATACGGCGCGGAGCTTGTGCTGACGGACGGCGCGCTGGGTATGGCGGGAGCTATCGCTCGGGCAGAGGAGCTGGCGCGCGAGATCCCAAATAGCTTTATTCCCAATCAGTTTGAAAACGCTGACAATGCTCGCGCACACTTTCTTACGACTGGGCCTGAAATTTGGAACGATACAGACGGAGAGGTGGATATTTTCGTTGCGGGAGTAGGCACAGGCGGAACGGTTACCGGTGTCGGGGAATATCTTAAATCCAAGAATGAAAACGTGCGTATAGTGGCAGTTGAACCGCAGGGCTCGCCGTTTTTGTCCGAGAGCAGGGCAGGCGCTCACAAGCTTCAGGGCATAGGCGCGGGATTTGTACCCAAGGTTTTGAACACGGAAATTTACGATGAGATCATAACTGTTGGCGACGGCGAGGCTATGGAGCTTGCGCGTATGGTAGGAAAGAGAGAGGGTGTTCTTGTTGGAATATCATCGGGAGCGGCGCTCGCGGCGGCAGTACGGCTTGCTAAAAGAGAGGAAAATCGCGGCAAAAACATTGTCGTATTACTTCCCGATACAGGTGACAGATACCTTTCGACCGAGCTTTTTGGCGATTAAGAGGTGACTTATGTTAGAATACGAAATACATTCGGTCGAGGAGCATCAGCTTCCCGACTGTCTGAAAACGCTTCATGCCGCATTCGGCGAGAGCGCGAAAATATATGGATATACCCGTGAATCATATCCGTCGAGCGGGGCGTTTATAACGCTTGATGATTTAATGGAAGCCAAGGAGAGAGGCGTGCACATGTACGCCGCCTACGTTGAGGGCGTGGTTGCAGGATACGTTCAGCTTGAAAAGCTTGAGGCGGGTGTCTATGCATTCCGCCGCTTTGCGGTGCTTCCGCAGTACCAGAAGCTCGGCATCGGCAGAGCGCTCGTGTCACACTGCCGCGCAAGAGCGGAGCTGTACGGCGGAAAGAAGCTGACTCTTATTATGATAAATCAAAATACGAGGCTTAAGGATTTTTACATAAGCAACGGATTTCGCGTCATTCGCACCGCGAATGACGGCTCATACCCGTTTGAGTATGCGGTTATGGAGCTTGAGCTGTGAAAAAACAGTCCTCAGCACCCCGAAGGTGCTGAGGACTGTTTTTTTGGTTTGCGAAAACCACCCGCTAAGCGGGTGGTTCCGTAAAGGCTTTTGCCGTTGAACAAAAACACCTTCTATGATATAATACAAGCGGGTCTAGCCAACCGCAAGTAAAATAAACATA
>SVUH01000020.1 GCA_015063335.1 Oscillospiraceae bacterium
GCCTGCGGGACGTACCGTATACGTCGCATAATTCTGTATTCGGTTCGCGTTCTTTTCACCAACCGCTCCCGCAACACCGAGTATATCTCCCGTTTTTGGATCAATTACTATCATTGAGGACTGCGGCGCATCCGCTTTTCCAACCGAAAAGTTAGATAGATCTTTATAGTATTCTTCAAGCGTTTCTTGTACGTCGGGATCCATAACTGTGTATATTTTAAGCCCCCCCGTATAGACCACAAGGCTTGCCATAGGGCGGCTATAACCGTAAGTGCTCATAAGATCGTTCATAATGTCCTCTACGACCATATCAACGTACCAGGAGTTAATTGCCGTCTCTGCACCGCTCTCCTTTACGTTTAGCACCGTTTGCTCGTTTTTTGCGGTCGTGTATTCTACCTCACTTATATATCCTAGCTCATACATTTGAGTGAGGATCAGCAATCTTCTTCTGTCGTTATTTTCGGGATTTCTTATCGGATCGTAATAGGTGGGGCTGTTTGTGATCGCTGCGATACAAGCGCATTCGGAAAGCGTAAGCTCCGAGACGTCCTTTGAGAAATAATATTCCGCCGCCGCGCCGACACCGTAGCAGCCTTGAGAAAGATTTATGATGTTTAAATACAATTCAAGTATTTCGTTTTTATCCATCTTTGTTTCAAGATCTAGTGCCCAGAATATTTCCTGAATTTTTCTTTGAAACGAGTATTCGTCCTTATCCGTAACATTTTTTATTAGCTGTTGGGTTATGGTAGAGCCGCCGTAGCTGTCACTGAATTTCAAATAATAATTTACTCCCGCGGACAACGTTCTGAACCAGTCAACGCCCTTATGCTTATAAAATCGCTTATCCTCAATACTGACGAATGCGTTTTTTAGGTATTCGGGAATTTGTCCGTAAGAGACGTATTTGCTCCTATACCCTCCGTACAAGGTCTCTGAAAGCTCGACTGCCTCTCCCACTCTGTTTGTTCTGTCCTCGTACTCATAATAGTAGATTTTAGTCTGTGAATCGGAGCCTACAATATAAAACATGCTCTCATCAATGCTCTTTTCAACGTATCTGTCAATATATATTGCAAAGGAAATTCCGATCACCGTAAGCATGACACCGATAACTATAAGTAACAACAAGAAGATCTTTAATATTTTGGATAATAGCGCTTTTACCATATTTTCTCCCTATTAAAAAATATATCCACGTATATTATTGCACCAATCGGTATAATTTATAATCTCGGTAGAAACAATAATATAAAAATTGCGGAGATATATATGAAAAGCGCAAACAATAAGATAAACTTAATTTTAAAAATAACGGCGATATATGCAATTCTAATGATTGCAATACTTGTTATCTCTTTGTGGTTTGTATTTAATTCGCGCGACATAAACGAGGTTATAATTGAAGAAAGCTCAATGCAGACAGAGTACGTTTACGTCGTAAAGGACGAGATAAAAGAACCCGAAACGGAAACGGCTGACAAAGAAAAGATATATATTGTGCGTGAGCACATGGATAAGATCGGCATTTTCGACGAATCCGGAACACTTATTAAGGTTTTAGAGGTATACGTCAAAACGCTTCCCGAGGCTGACAAGCGCATGCTTGAGGAGGGCTTTGAGGTCGTGGGTAAAAAGCAATTGAATGCCATAATTGAGGACTATGACGGATAAAATACAAAGAAAGAGCCACGCATTTGCGTGGCTCTTTCTCATAAGAAAAAACTATTTCAATACTACGTTTTCTTTTCCTAAGATCTCTCGGAGCTCGGAAAGTATATATTCAGTAGCAGTTATTCCACCTTGATAATTAACGTAAGTCGAGCTTTCGGAATTATAAAAAATTACTTTTACATTTCCCTCAAAAATATCAACTAAATTCTTTACCTTTAAATACTCACGGCAATTAAAATCCGGAACTCGTAGATATATTTTTGTATAAGCCTTTGTGGGGTGAGCATCAACAGTCGTCACTACTCCTGTTTTATCAGGCTTTGTATCTGTGCTTGGCTTATACTTAGCGTTATCAATAAGCTCGTCTATCACATTTACAAGAACCTTGGGGAACTCGTCCTCGCGCAATGAAACGCTTCCCTCAATATATACGGGAGAATCAACGCGAATATACTGATAAAACTGCGTATATATCTTCGGGAAAACAAGACATTCGATCTCGCCATATCTGTCCTCTACTGTTATAAACGCCATTTTCTGATTATTTTTGGTCGTTTTAAGAGTAAGGGACGATATAATTCCGCAAAGCTTGACCGCTTGCTTCTCTTTTACTGCTTCTGCATCTAAAAGCTCTGCAATTTCCGTCACGTTGAGGTTTTCTATGTGTGCGGAATAGCTATCGATCATGTGTCCCGAGAAGTACATTCCCGAGCTCTCCTTTTCAAGCATCAGTTTTTCCTTGAGGGAAAAGTCAGGAACGTTCGGATACTCAAACTTGGGGGCTATCTCTGCGTTACCCGACGAAAAGGCAGACGAGAACATATCAAGCTGTCCCGAAATATTGCTCCTGTTTTTTTCAGTACGAATATCAATAAGCCGCTCGTAGGACAAAAGGAGTCTGCTTCTGTACGTTCCGAGCTTATCAAACGCACCGGCTTTTATAAGCCCCTCAACCATGCGCTTGTTTATATCGTAATCGGACATTCTCTGTACGAAATCCTCGAAATCGGCAAACGGCGCGCCCGTACGCTCGCGAATTATATTTTCAACGAACTGCTTTCCGACGTTTTTGAGTGCAAGAAGTCCAAAAACGATATTTCCGTTATTCGGGTGAAAATACGTACGGCTCTCGTTTATATCGGGCGGTAAGACCTTTATTCCGAATCTGCCGCATTCCGTGATATACTCTGCAAGCTTGGTAAGGTTTCCAAGCACCGACGTCATAAGCGCCGCCATATACTCGCACGGATAATGCGCTTTCAAATATGCGGTTCTGTATGATATAACTGCGTATGCCGCCGCATGGCTCTTATTGAACGCATAATTTGCAAAGGAAGAAATATCGTTAAATATCTTTCCCGCAAGCGTTTCGTCAACGCCTCGTTCCTTTGCGCCCAAAATGAAGCTTTCATATTCTGCGTTAAGAACGTCTGCCTTTTTCTTGGACATCGCACGTCTTACTACATCTGCGTGGCCGTAGGTATATCCCGCCATTTCGCGGAAAACACTCATTACCTGCTCTTGATATACGATACATCCGTAGGTGGATCTCAGTATCGGCTCAAGCAATGGGTGGTCATACGATATTTTATCCGAATTGTGGCGCGACTCTATATATTTAGGTATAGAGTCCATGGGCCCCGGTCTGTACAAGGCAATTGCCGCTATTATATCGTCAAAACGCTCGGGACGAAGCTCGGAGAGCATCTGGCGCATACCGGCGGATTCAAGCTGAAATACACCCAATGTAGCTCCCGACGAGATAAGATCGTAGGTTGCTTTATCGTCATAAGGAACGGCTGAAATATTAAAATCCGGATTGATTTCCTTAACAAAAGAACAAGCATCGTTCATTATTGTAAGGTAACGAAGCGCCAAAAAGTCAAATTTTAGGAGTCCGAGCTGTGCTATCGTATCCATATCGAACTGCGTAACTATCGCGCTATTGCTCACGGCAAGGGGCACGTATTTCGCTATCGGCTCGTCTGTGACCACAAGACCTGCCGCGTGAACCGTGATATTTCTCGGCATTCCCTCTATTTCCATTGCGGTATCAACAAGTCTTTTTACCGACTCCGAGCTTTCGTAAAGCGTTTTAAGCTCGGGAAGCTTTAACGCATCCTTAAGCGTCATTCCAAGCTCGTGCGGCACGGCTCTCGCAACGGGATCAACATCTGCATACGTCATACCGAGTGCTCTGCCGACGTCACGTATCGCCGCACGCGCGGCAAGCGTACCGTAGGCTATGATCTGCGAGACGTGGTCGCTCCCGTATTTGTCATACATATACCGTATGACCTCGTCTCGGCGGTTATAGCAAAAGTCAATATCAATATCGGGCATACTAACTCTCTCGGGGTTAAGAAATCTCTCGAAAAGCAAGTCGAATTTTATAGAATCAACGTCGGTAATTCCGATAAGGAACGCTACAAGACTGCCCGCGCCCGAGCCTCTGCCTGGACCTACGGGAATATCCCTTGATTTTGCGAACGCGACGTAATCCTGAACTATCAAAAAATAGTCGTCATATCCCATGTCGGAGATAACGGAAAGCTCATATTCAATGCGCTCAAGATACGCTTTTTCACCTTGCGGCTCAAATACGAGCGAGCCGTCCGCCAAGCGCCGTTCAATACCTTTAAATACAAGAGAGCACAGATATTCCGACGACGAAAGTCCGTCGGGTGTTTTATAGGTAGGAAGCTTAGGCTCGTCAAAGGAAAACTCAAAATTACACATATCCGCAATTTTAACCGTGTTTTCAATTGCGCCCTGATACTTACCGAAAAGCATCTTCATCTCAGCAGTATTTTTATAGTAAAATTCGTCTACCTCAAAGCCGATAGGTCTGCCGTCGGTTATAACGTTATTCGTTTGTATGCACATAAGCACCGCTTGTGTGGTCGCGTTTTCGCGGCGCAAATAGTGACAGTCATTGGTAGCAACAAGCGGCAGAGAGCACTCTTCCGCAAGTCTTACAAGCTGCGGTAAGATCTGAAGCTGCTCGCTCAGACCATGATTTTGAAGCTCTATATAAAAATTATCCTTGCCAAATATCGACGAAAGCTCCTTGGCATACTCAACTGCGGCATTATAATCTCCCGCAGACAAAAGCGAGGGGATCTTTCCCGCAAGACACGCGGAGAGCGCGATCAATCCCTCGGAATGGTCACGCAGCAGCTCCATATCTATACGGGGCTTGGAGTAAAATCCTTCGGTAAACGACTTTGATACAAGATATATGAGATTTCTGTAACCCACCTCGTTTTTGCACAAAAGCACAAGGTGATTATACTTGCCGTTTCCGTCTGCGTATACGGTTTTGTCAAATCTCGAGCCCGATGCAACGTAGACCTCGCATCCGATTATCGGCTTAATACCTTCCTTGATGCATGCCCTATAAAAGCTTACAGCACCGTACATTACTCCGTGGTCGGTCAAGGCTACCGCGGTATGTCCGCATTCTTTGGCTCTGACGGGTATGTCGCTTATTCTACAAGCACCGTCAAGCAAGCTGTATTCGCTATGAAGATGAAGATGTACAAATTCGGACACATCCGTCACCGCCCTTTCATAAAATTTTAAATCTATTCTTTCTTTGACGTATCGTCACGTCTGAACAGGATCATAAGCACTACACCCAAGGCAAACGCCGCAAACGTAACACCTATAATTATTAAAATAATTTTATAGTCAAATCCGCTGTCGTCAGTTTCGTCGAGATTTCGTAACTCCTGACGCTTGGCGCTGATAAGCGTTTCGAGCTCCTCTGTGGAATATTCAGTACTAAATCCCTTTACGTCGTGCACCCAAACTGAAAGCGAGCTTGATTTTTCCGTAAGATTTTTAACGCTTACCGTTAAATACTCTGCAAGGTTTTCCTGTGCATAGTCGGAAACGTCAAAGTACAGCTCTGTTCTTGCTCCGTTTTTGAGTATTCCCTTTGCGACAAGCCTGTTTTTTTGCTCTCCTACGGTTAGTGTAACCTCATAGAGCGCGTCGTCGGACGCAGATGTGTCTTCCGCCTCTATGGTGATCGACATTACAGATGTATAAGAATAACTTTCGGGATATTTTAATCTGCCGATTATCTGTGTAGACTGTCCTATCTCTAACGGCATAGATACCGCGCGAAGTGCTCTGAATTCATCGGAATCCTGATCGGAAAGAACAGACGAGCAATTCTCACCCGTTACAATACTGTTAAAGTCCGAGGCAACGGCAAAATCCATATAAGCGAAGCTTCCCTTTATGTTTTGGGGCTTTTCCTCATAAAACGTCTTACTCCAAATTTTCCCAAAGGAGGGGATAGAGACGTTTTCGGACAGCACGTCGTTCCATGAATCTTCCTTGAAATATTCAAGCAAAGAATTCATCTGCTCTGCGGCATTTGGAGTATCGATAAGCTTGATCAAGGTAGAAATATCATTATCCTGACTGTTTTTATCCGTTTGAAGCACAAAGCAGGATATTTCTTTGCTTTGAAGCAGCTTCAAATAGTTATATACGTAAGCGCACGAAAGCGCATTGCCCTCAAGCGCTCCGTCAGCGTGCCACGAGTACATCACAGAGACAGGTGCGCTTTCGTGACTCGCTCGCAGAGAATTTAAATATCCCAAAAAAGCGGACACGTTATACGCGCCAATACGACTATCATCAATATTTTCCGTGTCAATACCGTCAGCAAGCATCTTTCCGTCTATACCGAATGGCACAGATTTAGATTCAATCATAACCGAACAGTTAAATTCTTGAGAAAAGCTTCTGTCCAAGGCACTTATAACGTTGTTTAAAAGCTTGCTTGGAGAAAGCGCCAAGTCGCCGTAACCGTCGTAGGTATAATCATTTTTGTCAGATACGGGGATAACCACATCGGCGCTCGGTGTCGCCTGTCTTACCGCACTCGCGAGAACGGAAACGTAAAACGCATAAAGGTCACAATATTCGTCAACCGACAGATTCCCGATATAATTTACAGTTTCAATGTCATCTGCGCTCATTCCGACAACGATCCCCGCAATGCTTCCCTTATCCTGTACGTATCTGTTAGCAAGAAATTCAGCCACAGCGTATACGTATTCAAGCTCCTCGTAAGCATAAAGACTCGGAATCGCGCATTTAGTTGCATCGACGTCGGAGTGATATAAAAATCTCAAATAAATGTTACATCTATTAAGAGATGCCGATAAGATCGCGCTGTCAAGCTTATCAACGTAGGAGCTTCTTATTAAGTAAGAGGAATTTTTTACGGTATGTACAATACTGTCTGCCGCATCACCTTTAAGCAAATTAAAGTCAACGTCTATAACAGCAGTACCTATTCCCTTGTCTATAATGGAAATTCCACTGTCTGTATAAATTCCTTTGAAATGAGAACGGTCGTCGGCGACATCTTGATACGTTGATGCAACTGCAGGCATAAGCGGCTCTGCCGCAAGGAAGTTTTCTCCCTCGGGCGAAGATAATACGACCGCGTAATTTGAAAATCTGTCAACTGCACTCTCAATTTCTATGTAAAACGTAAATCTTACAGACATAGAGGTTTTAGCTAATGGAAGCACGCCGTCAGCCGTAACTGCCTTTTGCACGTCTTCGGAGGGGGCTGCCGAATATATGTGTATTTCATAATCGGGGTGGCTTATCATAAAGTCGTGACGAACTGTTCCCGAAATGAGCACTTGATTATTTTCAGCGTCAAGAATGCAGGAAAACGTGACAGCGCCGAGAAAAGCATCAGCGCTCATCTCACTTTCCGTATCCACAGTCTCCGTGGCAAAAGCGGAGGGAATAAAAACGGAAGCGCAAAAAATGATACACAAGAAAACGCATATTATCCTCTTCATTTTTATTCCCTCCTTTTCTTTGTTTTTTAGAAAAACGATAACTGGTCCGTCTCGTTAAGGTTGTCCAAAACGTGGTTTTTACGCAATATTTCTATAACGCTCTTTGTAAGCTTTGCGCGTATTCTCAAGTCGTCAACTGAAAAGAATTTTTCTTCTTTTCTCGCCTCAATAATATTTATTGCTGCATTCTCACCAAGTCCCGGGAGCGCAGAAAACGGCATACGTATCGCTCCGTTTTCCGGTAAGAATATGTAAGAATCCGACTTTTCAATATCTATCGGCAAAAATCTGATGCCTCGAGCCATGCATTCATTTATAAGCTGAAGCACAGGGATAGAGCTTTGCTCCTTGGGAGACGCTTCCTTTCCGCGTTTTTCTATATCCTTAATGGTTGACATGACACCGCTTCTTCCGCGCATAACGACCTCTGCGTCAAACGCGCCGGGTGCAACGGTAAACATTGAGCAATAAAACGCGATCGGTATATGGACCTTATACCAACCAAGACGGATAGCAGACATAACGTATGCCGCCGCATGCGCCTTGGGGAACATGTATTTTATTTTTTTACAAGAACCAATATACCATTCGGGAACGTTGTGGGCGCGCATTTCCGCTTCCCACTCGGGAGTCAAGCCTCTTCCCTTTCTTACGCTCTCCATTATCTTAAATGCAAGTGCGTTTTCAAGACCGTATCTGATAAGATCAAGCATAATACCGTCACGAGTTCCGATAACCTGCGAAATATCGCAAATACCCTCTTTGATCAGATCCTGCGCGTTGCCGAGCCAAACGTCCGTTCCATGCGTAAGTCCCGAAATCTGTAAAAGATCCGCGAAATTTTTAGGCTTTGCCTCTATAAGCACCTGCTGCAAAAAGCGCGTACCAAACTCCGGCAAGCCAAACGTACCTATCTGCGAATCAATATCCTCTGGGGTGACACCGAGAGGTCTGGTTGAAGCAAACAGCTCGTAAACCTCGGGATCATTCATTGGAACGTCCATTACGCTCGTATCCGAAAAGCGCTCGAGATACTTATATTTGGTAGGAATATCGTGTCCAAGCTCGTCAAGCTTGAGTATCGTATCGTGAAGATAAGAGAAAGCAAAGTGAGTCGTAATTGTATCCGAATGTGGGTCGTCGGCGGGATGCTGTACGGGAGTAAAGTCATACACCTCATATTCTCTCGGAACAACTATTATTCCGCCGGGGTGCTGACCGGTAGTGCGTTTTACGCCGACACAGTTCTGTATCATGCGCTCCATTTCCGCTCTACCTATGCTAACGCCCTTTTGCTCAAAATACTTTGCAATAAATCCAAAGGCGGTCTTGTCCGCAAGCGTTCCGAGCGTTCCTGCGCGGAACACGTTTTCAGCACCGAACAGTTCCTCAGTATACTTATGTACCTTGCCCTGAACGTCACCCGAAAAGTTGAGGTCTATATCGGGGGATTTATCTCCGTAGAAGCCAAGGAAGGTCTCAAACGGAATATCGTGGCCGTCAGCGCAATACTTTGTCCCGCACTTAGGACAGTTTGCGTCGGGCAAGTCAAAGCCTGAGCCTACCGTTCCGTCGGTAAAAAACTCCGAGTGACGGCAATTCGGGCAATAATAGTGTGGCGGCAACGGATTTACCTCGGAAATTCCCGCCATAGTAGCAACAAATGACGAGCCTACCGAGCCACGCGAGCCTACGAGATACCCTTGACTTTCACTGTACCAAACAAGCTTCTGTGCAATCATATAGAGCACCGCAAAGCCGTTCTTTATAATTGAGGTAAGCTCCTTATCAAGACGGTTCTTTACGATTTCAGGCAAGTCGTCACCGTACATCGAGCGCGCCTTTGTCCAGCAAAGCTCCTGAAGCTCCTCCTCTGCGCCCTCCATGTGAGGAGTATACGATCCCTTGGGTATAGGGCGCACGTCGCCGATCATATCTGCGATAAGGTTGGTATTGTCAATTACCACCTCGCGAGCCTTTTCTTCACCAAGATATGAAAACTCCTCAAGCATTTCCTCGGTAGTTCTGAAATACAAATGAATATCTCTGTCAAAATCCTTATATTTAAGACCTGCTTGAAGTATCTTTCTGAATATCTCGTCTTCCTTATTAAGAAAATGCGCGTCGCACGTTGCAACAACAGGTTTTCCGTACTTTTCTCCGAGCGCGACAATACGTCGGTTAAGCTCTCTAAGTCCTTCCTCGTCCGCAACAACACCCTCGTTTATCAAAAATCTGTTATTACATATAGGCTGTATTTCGAGATAGTCGTAGAAATTAACTATGTCCTCTATCTCCTTTTCGGGCTTGTTATCAAGTATAGCCCTGAAAAGCTCTCCCGCCTCACACGCAGAGCCTATTATAAGCCCCTCGCGGTGCGCCTCAAGCTCCGTCTTGGGAATTCTCGGGAAACGGTGGAAATACTTTATGTAGCTCGAGGATATGAGCTTATATAGGTTTTTAAGTCCCGTCTGATTCTTGACGAGAATTATCTGGTGATACGTGCGTAGATTAAGCGGATCTGCCTTTGTACGCATCTCGTTTCCGAGATCCTTAAAGTTGGTAATATCCATCTCGTGCATCTGCGAGGTCATCGCAAAGTATATCTTTGCGAGTATCTCTGCATCGTCACACGCTCTGTGATGGTGGAAATCCTCAAGCTCATAGTGCTTTGCCAAAATATTGAGCTTATGGGATTTCATTTCGGGATTTATATACTTTGACAGCGCAAGCGTATCAAGGTACGGATTATTAAATTCTATGCCACACTCGTCTGCTGCAACGCGTATAAAGCCTGTGTCAAAATCGGCGTTATGAGCAACGAGCAAGCCCTCTCCGACAAAGTTCAAAAATTCGGGGAGAACCTTATCTATCGTTGGCGCGTCTGCCACCATTTCGTCGGTTATAGAGGTAAGCTCCTGTATATCCTCGGGAATATGGCACATTGGATTGACAAACGTATTATATTTATCAATAATTTGTCCGTCCTTGATCTTTACAGCGCCTATTTCCGTTATCTTGCAGTCCTTCTTGGAAAGCCCCGTAGTCTCAATGTCGAATACTACCATCTCATCGGTAAATTCGCCCTCGTACTTACCAAAGACTGCGCTTGCGGTATTATTTACAAAGTACGCTTCCATACCGTAAATAACCTTCATTCCGCATTTGTCCGCCGCAAGCATCGCCTCAGGGAATCCCTGAACGTTTCCGTGGTCGGTTATCGCAACTGCGGAGTGTCCCCACTTCTGTGCGGTCTTAACTATAACGTCGGGTGGAATAAGAGCATCCATGCTCGACATATTTGTATGCAAATGAAGCTCTACTCTCTTCTTTTCTGCGGTATCGGTACGGTTCACGGCAGAAATAACGGCAACGTCAGAAAAGCTCATATAAAGCTCGTCGGCATCATTTCGCTCTGCCTTTGTGTATCCGCGGATCGCTACCGATTTTCCCTTGGAAATTACCGCGCATATTTCTCCCGCATCCTCGGCGCTAACGGAATATCTCTTTACGAATATCGACGAGTCGCCGTCAAATATCGCAAACGTAATATTAAACTTATCTCCCGCTCTGTTTGCTTCCTTTGTAAACTGAAATATCTCACCGACAAAGGTTACGTTTCTCACGGGACGGTTCACCGTAGAGATCGGAACGGGATTTATCTCAAAGCGTGTGCCTAAAACATATTCAGGAGAGGAAACGTCAAATGAGCGGCAGCCTATCGTAATTATGCCGTTTTCCTTTTTAACGCTTGCGTTTTCCTCGCTGAAAACAGAGCTGATTCGCGGCAGTTTCTGTATCTGCTCCTCTGCAGTCTTGGGCGAGTCGCCGGACGACTCAAAGCCACGGCTTCCGTAATTTTTCTCTGCTTCAAGTATCTGTCTGTCGTAAGCTTCAAGGCGCTCTTTTTGGGACTCAGAAAGTTCGAGCGAGCTATACTTGTCATGCTCAATAACAACACTTATCGATATATCAAACTCGCTTTTGATTATACCCTCTATAATTCTCGGTGTTTCCGCTCTTTCAAGCAAAATCACCCCATTTTCGGGAAAAGCAATTTTGATTTTCAGCGTATCGTTGTCCAAAACGTAAGTACAGTCGTTAAAAAAGCCCTTTGCGACACAACCAACGCGCTCGGTTTGACGGAGCAACTCGGGAATATATTCATATTTAAAGAGCGAACTCGGATAATGAGGAAAAAGTCTGAAGAACGAAAGCTTGTAGGCTTCCGTTACCTGCGCCTCGATATCGTACAGCTTGTCCTTTGATACTATACTGTCAAAATCCGCAAACACCTCAAGAATTCGCTTTTCCTTATCAATTCGGGAACGAACGACCGTTCCCGAATACAATACAGACTCGTACTCGGGTGGTGGAAGATATTTATTTAAAAGCTCTTTTAAAGTTTTTTGGGCCATATCAAGCTCCTGCGTTTTTTATATCATTTGCTTTATTTCGTCTATAAGACACGAAACAATATCGGCTTCCGATATTTTTCTTATAATTTCACCTTTTTTAATAAGAACTGCCTCACCCTTGCCGCCCGCAATTCCTATATCCGCTTCTTTCGCCTCTCCTGGGCCGTTTACAACGCATCCCATAATAGCAACCTTGATGGGTGCGTCAAGAAGTCCCTCGCGCTCTGCAACCCTTTCGAACTCGGCAACTATCGGTATAAGGTCTATTTTCGTTCTGCCACAGGTAGGACAGCTTACTATGTCCATTCCCGACTGCCCCTCAACATCAATAGCCTGCAATATCTGCTTCGCAGCCTTTATCTCCTCTACGGGATCGTCGGTAAGCGAAACTCTTATTGTGTCGCCAATACCCTCGCAAAGAAGCGCGCCAATACCCACGGCGCTTTTAATTGAGCCGCGCTCCCTTCCGCCTGCCTCCGTAACACCGAGATGCAAGGGGTAGTCACAACGCTCTGCGAGCAGCTTATTGGCAAGTATCATTTTATAAGGGTCGGACACCTTCATAGAAACGACGGTGTCGTAAAAATCAAATTTTTCGAGTAAGGAAATGTGATACATAGCACTCTCCACGAGTGCTTCGGGAGTCGGCGCGCCATACTTTGCCAATATTTCCTTTTCAAGTGAGCCGCCGTTTACACCAATTCGTATCGGTATGTTTCTTGACTTACAAGCGTTACAAACGGCTTTTACTCTATCGTCATCGCCAATGTTACCGGGATTTATGCGTATTTTATCTACGCCCAGCTCCGCACAGCGAAGCGCCACGCGGTAGTCAAAGTGTATATCCGCAACGATCGGAATAGTGATCCCCTGCTCTTTGATATACGTTATTGTTTCCGCCGCTTCAATATCGGGAACGGTAATTCTGACAATATCGCAGCCAGCCCCTTGTAGTGCAAGTATCTGCTCACAGGTCGCTTTTGCATCGTGAGTATCGGTATTGGTCATCGACTGAATTGCAATAGGAGCGTTTCCGCCAATAACAGTGTTCCCGATCTTTATTTTTCTCGTTTTTCTTCTTATTTCGTTATACTTCATTTTTCTTACTTGAATATCAAATTTAATACGTCCTTACAGGTTATAAATATCATAAATCCAAACAGAATTATAGCTCCCAAGAAATTGATATACGACTGTATTTTTCTATTCACGGGACGTCCTATAATTCCTTCAATTGCTAAAAACAGCAGCTGTCCACCGTCAAGCACGGGAAAAGGAAGAAGATTAAACACTCCCAAATTTATAGTGAGAACTGAAACAATATATAAAAAGCTCATAAATCCGTCTTTTGCGGCGTTCTCCACCACTCCGACCACTCCAACAGGCCCCGATACCGCTTCGATTCCAAACCGTCCGCTGATCATTCCGACAACGGAGTCAATAACCATTTTTACGGTAGATACAGAGCGGAAAAATGAATGCTTTATCATATTCGGGAACGTTTTGGCTTCCGCATAGGGTATAAAATCAACCTCACCAAAGGTCGCTCCGCTCTCGTCAAATACACCGAAGCTAACGTCATCGACTACTATTACCTCGCCGCCACGGCGCACGGTAATATCAACAGGCTCGTATCCCGAGTTCATTATCTCGTAGGCAAGCTCGTTCCATGTGTGAACTCTTACCGAATCCACCTTGATAATCTCGTCGTTGACCATAAGCTGTCCCTCGGAAATTGCGTTATCGTCGAACTTGGCAATAACGGTAGAACCGAGTTGGGGAGATGCGAAAACAAGCACCGTCATAAGAATAAATCCGAGCAGCAAATTCATGACCGCACCTGCAACGGTTATAAGCATTCTCTTGGGAACACTTTTGTTACAAAACGCGTTTTTATCGTCAGGAGCGACACTCTCGTCAAGTCCGTCCTCGTTTTGCATACTTACGTATCCACCGATAGGAAAGACTCTCAAGGAATACACCGTTCCGCTTTTCTTTGATTTTTTAGATATAAGCTTCGGACCCATTCCAATAGCAAACTCATTTACAGTCACACCGCAAGCGCGAGCCACCAGAAAATGCCCAAGCTCATGAATAAAAATCAATACACCGAAAATCAGCAATATTATCAAAAAATATCCGATAAAGCTTAACATCAAAAACTCCTTTATCAAGTTTAATAACACCGCTGTCAATCACTTATTTTTTAAGTAATTTGTACGCCGCGCGTCTTGCCTCTCTGTCACACTCGATAATTCCCTCGAGTGTATGAACGTCTTTGGCTGTTTGCATAGAATCAACCACCGAGCAAACAGTCTCGGTAATAGCGTAAAATCCGATGTTTCCTTTAAGGAACTCGGCAACCGCCACTTCATTTGCGGCGTTAAGCACCGCAGGTAATGCTCCGCCCTTGCCGATACAGTCGATGGCATAAGACAGTAGTAAGAACGTTTCCGTATCAGGCTCTGCAAAGGTAAGCTTTGAAGCCTTTACAAGATCCAACCCCTCAATTACCGCATCACATCTGTCGGGATAAGTAATTGCATACTGCGCGCAAAGCCGCATATCGGGTACAGACAGCTGTGCTATAACGCTGTTATCAATATATTCAACCATTGAATGTATTATACTTTCGCGATGTACCACCACTTTTATTTTGTCGGCAGTAACACCGAACAGATGCGCCGCCTCAATGACCTCAAAGCCCTTATTCATAAGAGTTGCGGAATCGATCGTGATCTTCGCCCCCATTTTCCACGTAGGATGAGCTAGCGCCTCGTCAACCCTTATATCTCTCAGCTCACAAGCCTTCTTTCCAAAAAACGGGCCGCCCGAAGCTGTAAGCAATATACGCTTTATTTCAGACTGCTTTCCCGATTTGAGGCACTGATATATAGCACAGTGCTCACTGTCAACGGGAAGAATTTCTACGTGCTTCTTTTTTGCCGCGTCCATTACTATCTCGCCTGCGACAACGAGTGACTCCTTATTTGCAAGAGCAAGACGCGCACCAGAATCAATAACTGCAAGAGTCGGTAAAAGTCCTGCCTCGCCTATTATCGAGTTGACTACGCAGTCACGCTTTTGCGCTGCTATCATCTCACATATACCGGCCTCACCCGCATATATCCTCGTATCGGTATCCGCAAGCTTTGTTTTCAGCTCTGCCGCCGCCTCTACGTCTGCCATTGCAACCGAGGACACCTTGAACTTTCTTACCTGCTCCTCAACTCTTTTTACGTTTCGGTTAGCGCTGATCGCGCTTACCGTCATTCCAAATTTATCGGCAACGTCGAGCGCTTGCTCTCCAACCGAGCCTGTTGAACCGAGCACGGCAATGTTTTTATTATACATATAAGCTACTCCTTAGAACAGCTGAATTTCAAAGACCTCGGCAACCATACAAACTGCCGCCATACCTAACGAAACAATAAGTACGGAGTCAAGTCTGTCAAGCATACCACCGTGTCCGGGGAAGATCTTTCCGTAATCCTTAACGCCGTAGTGACGCTTGATGACTGACATCAAAAGATCTCCGATCTGAGAAACGACCGATACTATAAAGCCTACCAGAGCCAAGAAGAACAGATTTGCCGTTCTTTCGAATGCAATATCAACTACTAATCCGTAAATGACAAACGTAAGCACGCAACCGATAATTCCGCCAATGCTTCCCTCTACCGTCTTTTTAGGACTTACATCGGGAATAAGCTTATGCTTCCCAAAGAAATATCCTGAAAAATATGCAAAAATATCCGTCATCCATGCGCCGAGGAATATCAGCAAATACAGGTACTGTCCCACGTCCTCAAAATCTCTTACGAAAATTATTGAGTTGGTGCCTGCGACTATATACGCTGTAATTACGAATATCGCCATGCTATCGTTGAACTTGATCTTTCCGTGTGACCATATCATAGCGGCGAACACTATTATCAAATATATAACACTTACAACAAAGCAAAGCTTGGCTGCATTCGTGTTGTCGCCAAAGGATCGCAAAAAGAACGGTACGACCGCCGCCAAGGTGTATGCAGGCATCGATATAGCATACTTTTTATGTATTCCCATGCATCGAAACATTTCAAACAAGCACATTACGGTAACGAAGGCAATTGCAACGGTAAAAGCAATAGTGTTAGAAAATATAAACAACGGTATGATTATTGCTACGCCAACGACTCCCGTTATAATTCTTTGTATCATTATTATCTCCAAAAATTAAACTCCGCCAAATCTTCGGCTTCTATTTGTAAAATTATCAACGATTTTGTTTATGTCATCGGGAACAAGATCCGGCCAGAGCTTGTCCGTGAAATAAAATTCGGCATACGCCGCTTGCCACAAAAGGAAATTGGAAATTCTCAGGTCTCCCCCCGTTCTTACAACGAGATCGAGAGGCGGTGACTCCTTAGTATAAAGAGCATCGGTTATATCCTTCTCCGAAAGCTCGTTTTTTCCCTCTTTTATAAGCGAATTGACAGCATTGGTTATTTCACTTCTTCCGCCGTAATTAAGCGCAAGATTGACGATATATTTCTTATCCTCCGAAACCTTTTCTATTTTCCTCATCTTCTTTTGTACAGATTCGGTAAACACGGACGTGTCGCCAATAAATATAAAGCGTACGTCGTTTTCGTATACTTCCTTTTCGCAGTCATCAAGATATTTATCAAGAAGCGCCATGATCGCATCGACCTCGTGCTGCGGTCTTTTCCAGTTCTCGGTAGAAAAAACGTAATAAGTCGATGCCTTTATATCAAGCTCAACACATCGGCGCATTATTTTTCTGAAGACCTCTGCGCCATGCTTATGCCCGAATTCTCGCGGCATTCCTCTGCGTTTTGCCCAACGGCCGTTTCCGTCCATTATAAAGGCAATATGTCCAACGGCAGAGGGCTGTTCACTTTTTTTTGCGGTATCCTTAGCCATAAAAACTCACCTTTCCAATATTCCCATATAAAGAGATAAGGACGGGCATAAACCCGCCCTGTATCATCACATAAAGCGGTTAGATCTTCATGATCTCGCTTTCTTTTTTGGAAGTAACAGAGTCAACCTCTTTAATGTACTTGTCGGTAAGGTCCTGTACGGACTTTTCAGATGCCTTCTGCTCGTCCTCGGTCATCTCACCGTCCTTTTTCATCTTCTTGCATGCATCGTTTGCATCGCGTCTTATGTTACGGATAGCAACCTTTGCATCCTCACCGAACTTCTGTATCTGCTTTACAAGCTCACGACGGCGCTCCTCGGTAGGCTGAGGGAAAACGAGGCGAATGATCTTACCGTCGTTAGAGGGGGTAATACCGATATCGGACGCAAGGATAGCCTTTTCCATTTCCTTGAGCGTGGTAGCGTCGTAAGGAGTTACTGTAAGAGTTTTGGAATCTGCAACTCTTATATCAGCCATAGAGGTAATGGGCGTGGGAGCGCCCCAATATTCAAAGTTCACCTTGTTAAGTACTGCGGAATTTGCCTGTCCTGCGCGTATCGAGGAAAGGTTCTCCTCATAGCTGGCAATAGCCTTTACCATTTTTGCTTCGTAAGTCTTTGTGTCGAGTTTCATGTTTTTATCCTCCGTTATAATTTTATCTGTGAAGCTCTGTTCCGATCTTCTCGCCCATTATTACTCTGTATATGTTCATTGGATCCTTAAGCTCAAATGCATAGCATCTGATGTTGTTATCCATACAGAAAGTGGTAGCGGTAAGATCAAGAGCCTTAAGTTCTTTTTTGAGTACGTCCTTATAGGTTATTTCGTCGTATCTTACGGCAGTCGGATCAATTCTGGGATCTGCCGAATATACTCCGTCTATATTCTTTGCCATCAAAACGGCGTCCGCCTGAATTTCAGCTGCGCGAAGCACAGCCGCCGTGTCAGTTGAAAAATACGGAGCGCCAAGACCGCATCCGAAAATAACGACCTTTCCGTCCTCAAGCGCCTTTACAGCATCACGCGTCACGTACTTATCCGCAAACGTTTCCATTTCAACTGCCGTCATGACCTTTGTGTCAAGACCTGCCTGTATAAACGTATCTTGAAGTGCCAGCGCGTTTATTGCCGTCGCGAGCATCCCCATGCTGTCCGCACGCACTCTGTCCATGCTTCCGCCCTGTCTGCCGCGCCAGATATTTCCCGCTCCTACTATTACTCCGATCTGAACGCCTGCCTCAACACACGTCTTAAGCGTTTCAGCAACAGAAGCGATAAAATCAAAGTTAAGTATTCCGTCAGCACCCTCTGCCAACGCTTCTCCCGAAAGCTTCAGGAGCACTCTTTTGTATTTCGGTGTATTCGCCATATCAGTACAACCTCACAGTAATAAATATACGCATATATTCTACTACATTTTTCCGCTTTTGTAAACAGTTATTTAAATAAATTTACATTTATATAATAATTATATACATTATCCGAGTGCACTGACGACCAAAAGCGACGCCGTCATCGTAGGCACGGCGATCTCGGCACCGTAAACCACGAACCTTCCGACAGACAATTTAACATCATTTTCCTTTATGAGATTTGACCACATTATTCCCGCAAGCGCCCCAATCGGTGTTAAAAATGCGCCTATATTCGATCCGATTATAGTTGCGTAAACATCCGGCATGGACGGAGAAACCGAAAGTATTTTACTAAACAGCACGCTCATTGGAATGTTGTTAAGCAGATTTGAGGAGAACAGAGATGCAAAGCCATACGAAAAGATCCCGTCACCAAGCTTTATATGCTCTGACAAAAATGCGGTTATTCCCGAATTGTCAAGACCCATTACTATGATAAACATTCCTATGACAAACGGCACTATTTCAAAGGGCATTCCCTTTATGGCAAATCCTATCGGAGCAAGGCTTTTCTTCCTTGCCGCCAACACCGCGAGAGACGCGATCACCGCAGAAGCAGACACACCCAAGGATATAAGCCACATTTCAATTCCCGTGTACTGCGAGATTGCAAGCAAAACGATACAAGCAATTAGGTGAGAAAGCGCCACGGTCATAAGCGGCTTGTCGTTAATTTCCTGCACCTCTGCGTCGGTATTTATCGGTGTTCTCAGTCGCTTTCCAAAAATGAGAAGCATTACCCCAAGAGAAACCGCGCCTGCTGCAACCGTCGGAAGCGCCATGTGAATGAAATACTCCGCAAAGCTGATGCCGAACGCGCCCGATATGTATATATTCGTGGGGTTTCCTATCAGCAACAAAATACTCCACGTGTTCGCCACGACGAATTCCATTATGAGGTACGGAACGACGTCGATTTTTGCCGAACGGCAGAATTTGCAGATAAACGGCGTAAAGGTAAGAATTACGATGTCGTTCGACGTAAAGACCGTCAAAACGGCAATCACCGCATACAAGGAAAAGAATACTGCATACTGATTATGTCCCGCATGCTTTAAGACGACGCCCGAAATATATCCGAAAAATCCTGTGCGGTCAAGTATTAAGGAATACACCGTCATTGACAAAAATAAGACGAGTATTTTTATGGGATTTACGGACGTGTTTTCCGTAAACGAGGTAAGCACCTGTCCTATGGAAAGATTTCCAAAAAGTATCATCAGAATACCGCCGACGAACGGGATAAGCGGGTATATTTTGAATTTTCCGTTCTTCCCCACGCTCGGTAAAAAAAGAACGCTCGCCATAAACAAAACAACGGTAACGACAGCAATTATTATCGTAGATGTCATTTGTAATCTATCCTCTTATATAATAATCTTAAAAATTTCGCAACCCGATTATTATACATCCAAAGCGTTCTTTTGTCAATATATTTGAGCGCAAAATACGACTTTTTCGCTTATTTTTTTATAATAAAAAAATATTTACAATTGCATAACCAATTTTATCTTGAGGTGTGGTAAAATATTCGTACGCAACTTTTTCGGAGGACATATGAAAAAGAAAAATGTATCCGCATCGGGCACAGTCTCGCGCCCTCTGCCCCTAAAAACGATAATGGCGCTTTCCTGCGTGGCGATGTTTACCCTGACTACGCTTATGACTCAACTATACGTTTCTATTGATAGCAACGCTGTACTTCGAAACGACCTCATTCTGTTCGTAATAGACATAATTAATACAACTATTCTTGAAAGCATCGCATTTGCAATAGTATATTCCGTAATAATTTACTGTGCGGTGCGGTATTCAACTAAAAAGCTTGTAGCTGTATGCGGAATTTATTTAGGACTTTCCGCTGTCCGCTATACCGCAGTAACGTTATTAGAGTATGTCACCGCAAGAGACTTAGAAAAAATAGATATTAGTCTTCCTCTTATCTATCTCACAATTAATGCGCTTCAAATGCTCGTTATTGTTCTTGTCTCCACTTTTATTGGTAAAATATACAAAGAAAGATTTATGGCAAAGAAAAAGGCTGCCCTTAGAATAGGCAGCCCCTATAAAGATTCTTCTTTAAATTTTGATACGTTTTTTTCTGTAAAAAATCCGCTCCAAGTGTGTGCGCTTATAGCAGGAATAATGCTGCTTGCCATACAAGTTGGCATGAGAATAAGCTATGACGTAACGTACAACATAGTGCTCGGCGAGCCCGAGAGCATCGCCGAAGTAATACTCATATGCGCTTATTATCTTTCAGATGTTTTGGTCGCGGCCCTTGTTTATGCCGTTTCGTGGCTTATATTGCGCGTTTTCGTTCGCAAGGATACAGTAAACAATTAATGCTTTAAGAAAGCATTTTTTGCAAAAGCTCGATCTTATTTATTGAATACTCATACGCGCCCTTGAAATTCGATATTTCCTTGCAGCATTTCTCAAGATCGCAGAAGATAAAATACATCATAGGCTCAGGGATCTGCTCCTCGCCTACAAGTATGGCGTGAAGACAATCGTACGCGCTTCCGAAATCTCCTTTTTCTATGTAATCAAGCGCCAAAAGGTGCGTGCTGTACGGTCCCTTTCCGTCATCTCCCGTAAGCTCGGTTATATCCTTCCCCTCGTTTTTGCGTTCAAGGAATGCACCCGCATAAGAGCAAAAGGTATCATTCATAGCGGCATAGGTAGGCACGTCAGTTTCGTCTATGCTGTTTGAAGATAGGGTTGCGGAAATATATCTCATATACTTAAAGTACATAGCGCATATTGACGACAGATACGTAGTGTCATAGATAGTGCCTGCGCAAGATTCAAGCGCCAGATCAAAATACTCACATGCAAGGTGAAGATTGCCGCGGTTAAATTCCTCGATCGCAATTCCCTTTGTACATTCTGCAAGAATAAGCTGTATCTCGTCATCCGAGGCGCTCTTGGAATTTATGCACATATCTCGGCAAATTCTGTAATCTCCCGTAAGATAAGCGGTTTTTATGCCGGTTATATCGCTATGCTTCATATACATATCCTCGTCGCTTGCCTCGGCAAGCAAAAATCCCGCAGATACGTTAAGCTTTGCGGCGATATATTTGAGGGTATCAAGCGACGGCTGTGCCGCGCCGTTTTCTATTCTGCTGAGCATATTTCGAGTGATCTCACTCCCCGCAAGCTCGGACTGTGTCATAAGCTTGCCTGTCCTTAGCGCCTTTATTTTCTCACCTAAATTCATAATTGCTCCTTGGGTAAATTTAAATTACCATAATTATAGCATATATTTTAAAAAAAAGCAAGGGGTACTTTTTCAGTACCCCTATAAAATTTTCTTATTCTATAACGTATTTTTCGGCATATTCCTTGAAATGTGCTTCAAAGGCTTGATTTTCGTCTCTGTATTTTTTCAGATATTTATGAAGCTCAAGCGACTTATGCTCGAACATTTCTATATAGCAGCCTGCTATATTTGAGCAATGGTCGGCTATACGTTCAAGATTATTAAGAATATCGGATAGAATAAATCCGTGCTCCATGCTGCATTCTCCGCTTTGAAGCCGCACTATATGGTGTCTCTTTATCTTGTCGCGAAGTCCGTCAATAACCTGTTCCAGCGACTCAACGCGCTTTGCTTTCTCAATATCCTTTTCGTTTATGGCGTCATACGTAAGCGTAGTTATTTCACGCACGGCACTTATAAGCACGGATATTTCCTTTTGCGCGCTTATCGAAAAGCGCAGCTTTTTATCGTCCATCTCCTCTGCCGATTCGACAAGATTTACCGCATGGTCAGAAATTCTCTCAAAATCACCAATCATGTGCAAAAGCTTGCTCGCCTCATTCTTCTCCGTATCAAGTATGCTTTCCTCTGATATTCTCAAAAGATACGTGCCAAGCCTGTCCTCATATTCGTCGGAAATACTTTCGTATTTTCGCACCTTGTGCGCTATCTTTTCGTCGTACGACTCAAGTAGCAAACAGCTGTATTCAAAAGCCTTGATTGACGTGCTTGCCATTTTCAAAGCGCCCTCGCGACTGCGTTCAATAGCGACAGACGGAACCCCCAGAAGTCTTTCGTCAAATATACTGAACTCATCGTTGCCTTTTTTGTCACGAACGAGTACAACGGCAAGTCTTTCAATTTGCCTTGACAGTGGGAAAAGCACCAAGAACGAAACAATATTAAAAACAGTATGAACTATTGCAATTCCCCCCATATCGATGCTTCCGTCAAGAAACGCGAGATTAAACGCAAGCTTTAAAATATAGAAAATTATAAGTCCTATAATAGATCCGAAAACATTGAATAAGAGATGCACAACCGCTGCTCTTTTAGCGTTTTTACTTGCTCCTGCCGAGGAAATAAGAGCTGTTATACACGTTCCGATATTTTGTCCCATTATGATAGGAACGGCGTTACCAAAGGTAATAGCTCCCGTTGCGGTAAAGGACTGCAATATTCCGATCGATGCTGATGAACTTTGTATGATAGCTGTAAGAACCATTCCCGCAAACAAGCCGAGCAGCGGATTTTCAAATGCTAACAGAATCGAACGGAAGGTATCGTTGCTCGCAAGTCCCGATACAGAATCTGACATGGTTTCCATTCCGACCATAAGCACGGAAAAGCCTAAAAGTATAAGCCCTATGCTTTTGCGCCTGTCACTTTTGGTGCTCAAATAAAACCATAAGCCGACAAGCGCGACGATAGGTGTAAAGGTTGACGGCTTAAACCATTGCATTATTGAGCTTACAGAGCTTCCGCCCTCGAGTCCTGCCAGCGCAGTTATCCATGAGGTTACGGTAGTACCGACGTTCGCGCCCATTATAACTCCGACCGCTTGTGATAAGAGCATTGTATCTGAATTTACAAAGCCAACGACCATAACCGTGGCAGCAGACGACGACTGTATAACGGCGGTAACACCTACACCCAAGGCAAAGCCCCTTATTTTACTCCCGGCAAGCTTGCCGAGTATGACCTTAAGCCTGCGTCCCGCGCTTTTCTTTAACGTTTCTCCCATAAGATTCATTCCAAACAGAAAAAGAGAGATACCGAAAACAAACGTTAAAAAATCAAAAACTGACATTTTCTTTTCCTTTCTTTGAGTACTTAAACCGTATTATTTTATATTTTATAAGGAGCTAATATGCAAATAAAAGGTCTTCAAAAAACCACCCTGCTTGACTTTCCTGGCAAGGTTGCGTGTACTGTTTTTACGGGCGGTTGTAATTTCCGTTGCCCGTTCTGTCATAACGCTTCGCTTGTTTTATCCCCCAAGGAAGTGAACGATATATCCGAGGAGGAATTTTTCAAGTTTTTAGAAAAGCGCGTAGGCGTTTTGGACGGCGTATGCATAACGGGCGGCGAGCCATTGCTTCAACACGATATTATTCCCTTTATGGAAAAAATTCATGCGCTCGGCTTCGCGATAAAGCTTGATACAAACGGCTCGCGTCCAAAGCTTCTAAAGAAAATAATTGAGCTTGGGCTTGTCGATCACATAGCTATGGATATAAAAAATTCTCTCGAAAAATATACGCTTTCGGTCGGAGCTGATATCGATCTTGACGAGATAAAGGAAAGCATAGATCTTATCATGAATAGCGGCGTTTCGTACGAATTCAGGACCACTGTGGTTAAGGAGCTGCATACGCTCGACGACATGATCTCTCTCGGAAGCCTTATTTTGGGCGCAGAGGGCTACTATTTACAAGCCTTTAAAGATTCGGGCGACTTGATCTGTTCCGAATATTCCGCGCACTCCGAGGAAACGATGCGTGAGATGCTTAACGCAGTAAAGCCCTACGTAAAGCACGCAGAGCTTCGAGGAATATGATTTTTCAAAAAACTGTGGCACATCTGTATCCCAGATGTGCCACCGCTTTTTAATATTTACCTATTTTTATTTAAAATAAACTTATCGCTTTCCTCAAGCTCGAGCATATCAACGATCCGGCAAAGCCTGTTATAGCCGTCGTCCAAATAACACTCCTTATGAGTATCGCTGCCCAAATAGAATTTACAGCCGCATTTTTTTGCAATTCTGTATACCCTTAATATGCGCTCCATGGCTTCTTCCTCGTAATTTGTTTGGAAGTTAAGCTCTATTCCCACGCCAAGCGCTGCCGCTTTTGTGAAAAGTCTCTCGAAAGTTTCGTCGGAGACCATATCCAAAACCTCAATAAAAGCCTCGGGGGGCTTCTTTGCGATAAGCGGGCACGTCAAGTGCGCTATTCCGACCTTATGAAAAGGAAGATCCATAGAAAGTATCTTTTCAAATCTTTTCACGTAAGCATCCGCGCGCATCTCAAGCGTTGCATCTGCCTCAATGGTAAAGTTTTTCATATGAAGATGCGTTGTGGGAATAATAATGAAATCAAATTTATCATACTTTTCGGGAGACAGTCCGAGAGTAAGGTTTTTATCCAGCTCCGTTTCACATGCGAACAAGAACTCCACGTCCGCATCCTGCGGCAACGGAAGTGACTCAGATATATGAGCATAGTCTTGCGGTGCATACCAATCAGATGCGCCCTCAACGGCGTCGTCCCAAAAATGGTCCGCAATACAAATTCTTTTAAGTCCGTGTTCCTTGGCATACCTCAACATTCTCTCAGGCGTCTGCAAGGGATCATCCGAGCAGGTCGAAAGCCGTGAATGAATATGATAATCGTGATCTACTATGTATTTCATAGAATCTCCCTTTCTTATTTATAATAACTGTTAGTCACTCGCTACGTGCTCCGCGGATCCATTATATCACAAAAAAGCGTATGTTTCAATAGGATTTTAAAGATTTTGCCCGGGTGAAGCACTATATATAGTTTCCGACACACTATATATAGTGGTCAAAAAGCAAAAATTATACAAGATATTGTGATAACAACCAATAAAAGACACAATATATTGTGATTTCTCACAATTGACATTTGAGGAATTTTGTCATATAATATATATGCACGAAAAAATTATAACGAAATAAAGGAGATTAAAAATGTATCAGGTTTTAAAACGTGACGGCAAGGTCGCTGATTTTAGTCTTGAGAAAATCAGCGAAGCTATCAAGCTTGCATTCGAAGCTCAAGAAAAGCAGTATCACCCCTCTATCATTGATTTCCTCGCGCTTAAGGTAACGGCTGATTTCGAGCCTAAAATAAAGGAAGGCTTGATTTCCGTCGAGGACATCCAGGACAGTGTTGAGTCTACTCTCGTTCAGGCGGGATACGCTGACGTTGCAAAGGCATACATTCTCTACCGTAAGCAGAGAGAAAAGATGCGTAACATGAAGTCCACGATCCTTGACTATAAGGATATCGTTGACAGCTACGTTAAGAACATAGACTGGCGTGTTAAGGAGAATTCTACCGTAACGTACTCCGTCGGCGGTCTTATTCTCAGCAACTCCGGTGCTATCACCGCAAATTACTGGCTCTCCGAGATCTACGATGACGAGATCGCAAACGCTCACAGAAATGCGGATCTTCACATCCACGACCTCTCTATGCTTACCGGTTACTGCGCAGGTTGGTCGCTTAAGCAGCTCATTCAGGAGGGTCTTGGCGGTGTTACCGGAAAGATCACCTCTGCTCCCGCAAGCCACCTTGCAACTCTCTGCAACCAGATGGTAAACTTCCTCGGAATCATGCAGAACGAGTGGGCAGGCGCGCAGGCGTTCTCGTCCTTTGACACCTATCTTGCACCTTTCGTTAAGGTAGACAACCTTTCCTACGATCAGGTCAAGAAGTGCATCGAATCCTTTATTTTCGGTGTAAATACTCCCTCTCGTTGGGGTACTCAGGCTCCCTTCTCCAACATAACCCTTGACTGGACCGTTCCCGCAGACCTTGCTGAGCTCAACGCTATCGTTGGCGGCAAGGAAATGGACTTCAAGTACAAGGATTGTAAGAAGGAAATGGATATGATAAACAAGGCGTTTATCGAAACCATGATCGAGGGCGACGCTAACGGACGTGGCTTCCAGTATCCTATCCCCACCTACTCCATCACCTCTAACTTTGACTGGTCCGAGACCGAGAACAACAAGCTTCTCTTTGAAATGACCGCTAAATACGGTACTCCTTATTTCTCCAACTATATCAACAGCGATATGGAGCCCAGCGACGTAAGAAGTATGTGCTGCCGTCTGCGCCTTGACCTCCGTGAGCTTCGCAAGAAGTCCGGCGGATTCTTCGGAAGCGGCGAGAGCACGGGTTCTGTAGGTGTTGTTACCATTAATATTCCGAGAATTGCATATCTTGCTGAAAACGAGGACGACTTCTACAAGCGCCTTGACCGTCAGATGGATATTGCTGCTCGAAGCCTTAAGATAAAGAGAACGGTCATTACCAAGCTTCTCGACGAGGGCCTGTATCCCTACACCAAGAGATACCTTGGAACGTTCAACAACCACTTCTCTACCATCGGTCTTGTCGGTATGAATGAGGCTTGCCTTAACGCTAAGTGGATAAGAAAAGACCTTACCAATACCGAGGCTCAGGAGTTCACTAAGGACGTACTCAACCACATGAGAGAGAGACTCTCCGACTATCAGGAGAAGTACGGCGACCTTTACAACCTCGAAGCTACTCCCGCAGAGTCTACTTCTTTCCGTCTTGCAAAGCATGACGTTAAGAGATTCCCCGAGATCATCACAGCTTCCGAGAACGGAAAGACTCCCTACTACACCAACTCCTCTCACCTCCCCGTCAGCTACACTGACGATATATTCGAAGCTCTTGATATTCAGGACGAGCTTCAGACGCTCTACACCTCCGGAACCGTATTCCACGCATTCCTCGGTGAAAAGCTTCCCTCTTGGGATTCTGCAGCAAGCCTTGTACGCAAGATCGCTGAAAACTACAAGCTTCCCTACTACACCCTGTCTCCCACGTACTCCGTATGTAAGGCACACGGATATATCCCCGGTGAGAAGTTCGTTTGTCCTCTCTGCGGAGAAAAGACCGAGGTTTACAGCCGTATTACCGGCTACTACCGCCCTGTACAGAACTGGAACGACGGTAAGTCCGAGGAATACAAGAACCGTAAGCTTTACAATATTTCCGCTTCTGTTGAGAAGTTCCAGAGAAGAGCTACTGCGACGGTAAAGGAAGAGGCTGCTTGCGAGTGTGAGGGTGAGAACAAGATCATCCTTTTCAAGACCGAGACCTGCCCTAACTGCAAGATGGCAGAAAAGTTCCTTGACGACGCGGGCATCGTTTAC
>SVUH01000021.1 GCA_015063335.1 Oscillospiraceae bacterium
GCGGGATTTTCAAACTGCTGAGGAACGAACACGTTAGGGTTTTCTCTTTGCATACGCAAAGCCGTTTGCATACATTCCTCAATGCACGCGCCTATATTTCCCGAGTCGTGAATAAGTATGACCTCAGCACCGTAATGCTCAACGAGCTTCTTTCTTTCCTCGCTTACAGAGTCGGGCATGATTATTACCGTCTTATATCCTCTGACAGCGCCAACCAACGCAAGACCTATTCCCTGATTTCCGCTCGTAGGCTCAACTACTATCGTGTCGGAATTTATAAGTCCGCGACTCTCGGCATCAAGTATCATGTTATACGCAGTTCTCGTTTTTATTGAGCCGCCAACGTTCAGTCCCTCAAATTTTACGAGGACCTCTGCGCTGTCTTCATCGCACATGTGGGAAAGTCTTATAATAGGCGTATTCCCCAACGCATCAAGTATTGAATTACAAATCATTCCGTATACCTCAAATATGTCTTAAACTATTCCCTACCATTATATCATTATTTTTCATATTTTTCAATACGTTATCAAGTTTTTAAGTAATTATTTTTGCATATATATTATCAAATTTATTAAACCCCTTGAAAAATATACTTCTTTGATGTATAATATACCTGTAAATTCTTTTTTTGAGGTACTTTTATGAAAAACATCGTCAACGATAACTTTATGTTAAAGACCGATGCGGCTAAAAAGCTTTACGGATATGTAAAGGATCTGCCGATAATCGACTACCACTGTCACCTTTCTCCTATGCAGATAGCGCAGAATTATCAGTTCCGCAACGCTACCGATCTCTTTCTCGGAGGCGACCACTACAAATGGCGTCAGCTTCGTACAAACGGAATTGACGAGGAATATATAACCGGCGGCGCTGACGACTACGAAAAGTTCAAGATGTTTGCAAAAACGATGCCCCGCCTTATCGGCAACCCCATCTACCACTGGACGCATCTCGAGCTTAAGAGATATTTTGATATCGACGTCGCTCTTGACGAGAGCACCTGCGAGGAGATCTGGAATATCTGTAACGAAAAGCTTGCTCGCGAGGACTACAGAGCGCAGGAGCTTATAAAGAGATCGAACGTTGAAGCGCTCTGCACGACCGACGATCCCGCAGACACGCTTGAATATCACAAGCAACTGAAGGATTTTGAGGTAAAGGTTCTTCCCACGTTCCGTCCCGACAAGGCGATCGAGATCGGCAAGGACACCTTTATTCCTTATATCAACAATATCGGTGTTAAGAGCTACGACGAGCTTATCGCTTGGATAAAAAGCAGAATTGAATTCTTTAACAGCTACGGTTGCCGTCTTTCCGACCACTCGCTCGAATATATTCCCTATGCAGAGGGAGACGCCGCTAAGGTGTTTGAGCTTCGCTTGGCGGGAGAGTCTCTTACACAAGAGCAGATCGAGATATTCAAGACTGCAATGCTTAGCGTTTGCGCTAAGGAATACGCTCGTCTTGACTGGGCAATGCAGCTTCACATCGGTGCGCTTCGTAACAACAACACTCCTATGTTCAAAAAGCTAGGTCCGGATATTGGATTTGACTCCATAAACGACTTGTGTATTGCAGAAAAGCTTTCCGCATTCCTGGGCAGCCTTGAAACCAACGGTTATCTTCCCAAAACCATTCTTTACACCCTTAATCCCAAGGACAACTACGTATTGGGTTCAATGATAGGAAACTTCCAGAAAGGCCCGACGGTAGGTAAAATGCAATTCGGAAGCGGTTGGTGGTTCAACGACCAGCGCGACGGAATGGTTGAGCAGATGAAGACGCTTGCAAATCTCGGCACGCTTTCCTGCTTTATCGGAATGCTGACGGACAGCAGAAGCTTCGTTTCCTACCCCCGTCACGAATATTTCAGACGTATTCTCTGCGACCTGATTGGTACTTGGGTGACTGACGGAGAGTACCCCGAGGATTATGATACTCTTAAGGAGATCGTTACGGGTATCTGCTATACCAACGCAAAGAATTACTTTAAATTCTAACATGGGGCTGCTTCCTTCAGCGCAGAACAAAAACACAAGAATATAAAACAAAAAAGCCGCTTTTGCTATCAAAAAACGATAGTGAAAGCGGTTTTTTGTGTAGAAATTTTCGAGATAGATCTCTCAAATTTCATTTTTTATTGTATTTGTGTTTTTTAGCCGCGCTTTGGCCCTCTGGCGTACGCCTGTACGCCTACGAGTCCCAAATCACGACTTCTGCATCAGAATCAAGCAGCCCCTTTATTTTTTCGAAAAACGGTATTCAGTTGTGAAATCGTATTTTTCACCCGGGCGAAGCACACAATCGGTGAAATTACTCTGATTTATAGAATCGGGCATGTGCTGTGTTTCAAGGCAGACAAAGGTCTGAATGCTTTGCGGATAACCTCCCTTGAAGGGATATTTCTCGTTAGCCAAAAAATTACCCGTATAGAGCTGCACACAGGGCTGGTTAGTATACAAGGACATAACTCTGCCGCTCTTTTCGTCGTAAAGCTCGCCTCGCTTTACAGGCTCTGCAGTTTTGCCACCTATAAAATTCAAGCAATGATCGTATCCACCGCCAAGCTTAATATCAAAGTTGTCGGAATTTATATCCTCTCCTATCCTCTTGGGGGTACGGAAATCAAAGGGAGTACCAAAAACACTTCTTAACTCACCCGTAGGAATAAGACGCTCATCGGTAGGCAAATATGTATCCGCGTCAAGCGTAAGCATATGCGAATGAATACTGCCCGAATTGTAACCGCCAAGGTTAAAATAGGTGTGGTTAGTGAGGTTTATGGGCGTTGCCTTGTCCGTAGTTGCCTCGTAGTGTATAGAAAGCCCGTTTTCTCTCGTCAGCTTATAAGTAACCGTCACGTCAAGATTTCCGGGATAGCCCTCGTCGCCGTCAGGCGAAACAATATGGAGCCCTATCACCGGCTCGTCGCCGTCGATAGCCTCTGCATCCCATATCTTTTTGTCAAAACCAAACTCACCGCCGTGAAGATGGTTCTCACCGTTATTGATAAACAACGTATAGTCTACACCCTCAAGAGTAAACTTTCCCTTATTGATCCTATTTCCGAATCTTCCTATCAAAGCGCCCTGGTATCCATCGCCGTAAACGTACGAATCAAGGCTATCGTATCCGCCGACAACGTCCGCAAAGCTTCCGTTTTTATCCGCAACATTAAGCTCGACGATCGTACCGCCGTAATTCAATATTTTTGCTGACATTCCGTTTACGTTTTTCAAGGTAAACGCATATACCTCTCTACCGTCAGCAAGCGTTCCAAACAGATTTTTCTCAATGCTCATATTTTATTCTCCATATCCGTTGGGATTTTTTAGCTGCCAATTAAATGAGTCGCGGCACATATCCTCGATATTGTTCTCCGCTCTCCAGCCAAGCACCTCATACGCCTTGGTGGGGTTAGCGTAGCATTCGTCAATATCTCCGGGGCGGCGGTCAACTATCTTATAATTGATCTTTATTCCCGTTGCCTTTTCGTAAGCGTTTATTATGTCAAGCACGGAATATCCGACACCCGTTCCTACGTTAAAGTATTCAATTCCCGTGATCGTCTCAGCGCGCTCAATAGCTTTAAGGTGCGCCTTTGCCAGGTCAACTACGTGAATATAGTCACGAACTCCCGTTCCGTCGGGGGTGTTATAGTCATTACCGAAAACAGAAAGACACTCGCGCTTTCCCGAAGCCACTTGCGTGATATAGGGCAAAAGGTTATTCGGTATTCCCTGCGGATCCTCTCCGATAAGTCCGCTCTTGTGCGCACCGATGGGATTGAAGTAACGAAGAACAGATACGCTCCATTCGTTGTCAGCCGCATGAAGATCTTTAAGAATTCTTTCTATCATAAGCTTGGTCTCGCCGTATGGATTAGTCGTAAACAGAGGGAAATCCTCGGTTATCGGAACGTATGCGGGCTTGCCGTAAACGGTTGCTGAGGAGCTGAACACTATGCGCTTTGCGCCGTGCTTCTGCATAATGTTGCAAAGATTAAGCGTTCCCGTTATATTGTTATGATAATAGAACAAGGGCTTTGCGCAGGATTCACCGACCGCTTTAAGTCCTGCAAAATGAATACAGCTGTCAATATCGTTTTCGCAGAACACCTTGTCAAGTGCATCGTAATCAAGCAGATCGACCTTATAGAATTTAAAATCCTTGCCCGTAATTTTTTTAACTCTTTCAAGTGCCTCGGGCTTACTGTTATAGAAATTATCTACGACGACAAGCTCTCTACCTGCCCCGAGGAGTTCGACCATAGTGTGTGAACCGATATATCCCGCACCGCCGGTAATAAGTATTGCCATTTTTAGTTCTCCGTTTCGTTTAGCTTTTGAGGATACGTTCCGCGAGCCTTTAATGCTGCGAGGCTGTTATATACGTATTGCTTATCCTCTTTATAAGTAACTCCGTACCATGAGTCCTCCGAAGAATATACCCTCACGGAGCATTCTCCCTTGTCCATTATCTCCTTAACTGCGAAAGGAAGATAATATTCGCGCTTTATGTCGCCGTTGTTCTCAGACAAGAACTTCTCAAACCCGAGACTTACCTTATCGAAAATATCGGGAGTAAAGCCCCAGCAGTTCATTGAAACGACCGCATCACGGGCAACCTCGATCTTATTTTCTCCTTCTTCGAAGAACGCTCTGTCGCCGTCACGGCATATCTTCGTTCTTTCAACGACGTCAACAAGATATCCGTCCTCGACCTCGCACACGCCTCTTGATACCGTTCCGTTCTCGGTAAGCGTGTTTTCAAGTATGTATCCGACCATGCAATACTGCGTGCTATCAGCATTATTCAAATGCGCAGCCAAAGAGCTGTACGCGCTTCTGCCGTAAAAGTCGTCCGCATTGATGACCGCAAACGGCTCCTTTACTATATGGCGCGCCGCGAGCATAGCCTGAGCCGTTCCCCAAGGCTTAACTCTCCCCTCGGGAACAGAGTAGCCGCAAGGCAGATCGTCAAGCTTCTGGAAAGCATATTCAACCTTGATCTTGTCCTCAAATCGTTTTCCGACCGTTTCTCTGAACAGCCCGAGATTTTCTTCCTTTATAACAAAAACGATCTTGTCAAAGCCGCTTACCATTGCGTCGTAAACAGAAAAATCCAATATAAATTCTCCGTTGTCGGTTATCGGATCGAGCTGCTTTAATCCGCCGTAGCGAGAGCCCATACCCGCAGCAAGTATTAAAAGAGTCATATTCTTTCTCCTTTTTGTTATCTATCCTATTCATTATACTACCTTTCTTTCTTTAATTGAATACCTCGAATGCATATTTAACACTTTATTTACATATAATCAAGCCTTGTCTATTGACTTTTGATGTCATTTGATATATAATATAATTGTCTCATTTGAGACAGTTTAGAGAGGTGTGATATGCTTCAAAAAAATATTCGAGAATATCTCTGTAAAAATTCAATATTAAGGCACGCTCATCCTGAAAATTTAGACGCTTATCTGACTGACAAAACCGTTTCCTTAAAGAAATACACAGCGGGTGAGATCATTATTTCTCCCGAATGCAAGGAAAAATACGTCTGCATAATAATGACAGGAAGCGCGATAGTCGCAACCTCGACGTCTCCAGACAATACGTTGCTAAAAATAATAAATGAAAACGACGTGTTCGGTATAGCAAATCTTTATTCTGACAACGAGAGCTTTCCAAGCGTTATTACAGCAAAAGGAGATACGACCGCTATTCTTATTGACGGTGGCTCATTTAAAGCGCTTATCGAGAACGACAAGGAGATGCTTATTTCTTATCTTAGTCTTTTAAGCAATAAGATCGTATATCTAAACAAAAAAATATCAACGCTTACCGCAAAAAGCACAGAAAAAAAGCTTTGTGTTTTTCTCGCCGAAAACGAGCGCGACGGTGTTTTCGATCAAACCGTTTCCATGTCTTCTCTTTCTGAGATGTTAAATATCGGCAGAGCCTCACTTTACAGAGCGCTCGATGCGCTTTCTTATCACGGCTTAATTATAAGAGACGGCAAAAAAATATTAATTCCCGATAAATATGCTCTTTTGCAATATAGCAAATGAGATTTTTATAATAAACAATTTTGAAAGGATAAAAAAACTATGAAAAAAAATCTTATTCGTATTATCGTTCTGACACTTACGCTCGCTCTCCTTCTTCCCTTTGCGTCCTGCGCCAAGGCAGACAAGGAGCTTGAGATCAAGGTATACGCGCTCAACGGCACTACAGCTCTCGGTATGGCACAGATGATCGACTCCGCAAATAACGGTACCGACGATATGAACTATAACATCACCCTCTATCCCTCGGCTGATGCGATAACCGCCGCTATTACCAAGGGTGAGTGTGCGATAGCCGCACTTCCCACTAACGTTGCGGTCAAGCTCTTCAACAAATCCGAGGGCAAGCTTCAGCTGCTTGCGCTCAACACGCTCGGTGTTCTTTATCTCTTGCAGAACGGCGAAAATATAACCTCTCTCTCCGAGCTTGAGGGAAAGACGGTTTACGTTCCCGGTGCGGGCGCTAACCCCGAATATATCACCGCGGCTCTTTTGAGCGCCGCAGGCGTTAAGAACGTAACAATCGACGCTACCACTTACAACAGCCCCGACGCGCTTCAAACTGCTGTAATCGCAGGAAAAGCCTCGCTTGCAGTTCTTCCCGAGCCTAAGGTAAGCGTAACAACGAGCGGCAACCAGAGCGTAACCGTTGCCCTCAACCTTACCGACGAGTGGGAAAAGATCAACGGTGAAAACACACTCGTGCAGGGCTGTCTCGTTGTAAACACTGCCTTTGCCGAGGAGCATCCCGCCGAGATCAAGAAGTTCCTCGAGGACTACAAGTCATCAGTTGAGTTTATCAGTGCAGGCTCTGACGAGGCTATCGATATGATAGTAAACGCGGGTATTCTCCCCAAGGCCGCTGTTGCCAAGAAGGCTCTTCCCGGCTGCAACATCTGCTATATTGCGGGCGAGGACATGAAGCCCGTTATGAACACCTTCTGCGAAAAGATTTTCGCATACGACAAGACCTCAATCGGCGGTGCTATGCCCACTGATGCGTTCTATTACGTTGCTAAATAATCAAATTTTTAGATAAAATTATATGAAAGGAGATCAACGACCGTGAAAAGAATAGCACTTAAAGTATTAAAAATCATTGGCGTGACCGCTTTCTGGGTTGCCGTATGGGCGTTGGTCTCCTTTGCGGTCAACAGTGAATTCCTTTTCCCCTCCCCCATATCCGTAATCAAGGCTCTCGCGTCTCTTATCGTAACGGCAGATTTCTGGATATCAACGGCGCTCTCACTTTTGCGCGTTTTTATAGGAATACTCATTTCAATTATCATTGGCACGCTGCTTGCGGTATTGACCGTGAACGTGCGCGTGCTTGACACGCTTCTCTCTCCTCTGCTCGGTGTTATCAAGGCAACTCCGATAGCTTCGTTTATAATACTTGCATGGCTGTGGATAAGCAGTGGAACACTCCCCATTTTTATAACCTCGCTTATTGTTATTCCCATAGTCTGGTCAAATGTTTCCGAGGGAATACGCTCTGTCGACAAAACACTTATCGAGGTAGCAAGCGTATACAAATTTTCTCTCTCACAAAAGCTTTTTAAGCTTTATATTCCGTCCGTTGCGCCGTTTTTTATGGCAGCATGCAAGTCTTCGCTAGGTCTCGCTTGGAAGGCGGGAATTTCCGCCGAGGTGCTCACAACTCCTCAAAAGGCTATCGGTACGGAGCTGTATTTATCAAAAACATATTTGGAGCTTCCAAACCTCTTTGCATGGACGCTGGTAGTTATCATTTTGAGTATGGTTTTTGAAAAGCTGTTTATTTTAGGAATTGAAAAAGCGGGAAAACGTCTGAAAATTCTTCCGGGAGGTGACAAGAATGATAAGGCTTGAAAATATCACGGTAGAATTTGATACGCAAACCGTTATTAAAAATCTTTCGTTTGAATTTGAAAAAGGAAAGATTTACGGCATTACCGGTGCATCAGGTGTCGGAAAAACTACGCTTATAAATGCAATAGCGGGAACGGTAAAGCTTAAAGAAGGACGCATTATAAAGGATACTGAAAAGATAGGATATATCTTCCAGGACCCTCGACTTTTTCCGTGGTTAAGTGCCATTGAAAACGTAATCTGTACTTGCCCCGATAAGCAAAAGGCGCTATACTATCTCAGTTTGCTTTTAAGCGACAGTGAAAATAAATATCCCCATGAGCTTTCGGGAGGCATGAAACAGCGTGTCTCAATTGCAAGAGCACTTGCATACGAGCCCGAGCTTCTCTTGCTTGACGAGCCTTTCAAGGGGCTTGACGAGGAAAACAAACGCAATACCGTACAGACGGTTCTCGAGCATTTAAAGGGCAAAACGGCTATTATGGTTTCTCATGACCGTGACGAGCTTGCTCTTTGCGACGTTGTATTAAATATGGACGGCGCTCCGGTAAGTGAGCTTTTGGTATTATAAATATAATAAAGCGGGTACGCAATTTGATTGCGTACCCGCTTTATTATTGATATTAATTAAATTACTGACCGAACTTTGTTACACCCCAGAACGAAGCGATCGTCTTGGGAATTTTAATGTTTTCAACGACCATATTGTTGAAATTCTTAGCTCCGTCACCGTAAGCAAAGATCGGAACGTTTACACCGGTATGGTTTTTACTGTTAAATTTAAAGTTTTCATCTAATCCGCCGGTTTCATGGTCAGCTGTAATAAGAACAAACGTTTCGGGATTATAAAACGCAAATTCCATAACGATACCTATAACCTGATTAAAGCGAACCATGCAATCAAAGGTCTTATCTATTTTGTTGGGGTGACAATAAGAGTCGATATGCGCTTCCTCATACATCATGAAAAATCCGTTTTCATTTTCAGAGAGCTTCGTGAGAGTATTGTTAACCTTTTTTTCAATAGTTCTAATGCCCACCTTGTCGAAATAGTTGTACTCACAATCTATGATCGTTCCATACTTATCCTTGAGCGCTTTCTGAGAAGCTACTATGCCTTCCTCGTCATATCTGTCATTAGCATGTGCAGAAAAGCTTGCCGGTGTAGCTCCGCCTTGTCCCTCTGTTGACATTACCGCAGTAGCCATATTCAAAGAGCCTGCAAGCTCCGTCAAGGACTGAATGTCTTTCATATTCGTATCCCTTCCGATATAGCTGTTATTTGTCTTATATCCCGTAGCAAGTGCTGTTCCGCCTGCCGCACTATCCGTTACTTTGTTATTAGCGCTTGCAGTCTTGGACTGTCCCTCATAAGGAAGGAGATATCCGTAGAATATATCCTCGCCGTCACTGTATGATATATCCTTGGCATCAAATTTTTCAAACATCTTCGTCTGGTTATATCCCATTCCGTCGCCGATAAGCATGATGAAATTCTTTGCTTCCTTTACTATCGGCTCGTGTATGCTTACTTCCTTGGGTACCTGTGCGTCAAAGCACTCGCCCGTTATGTAGGTCTCAACGAAGAAATATGCCGCAGCAGCGATTACGAAATAGTCTCCCTCAAGAGCGATGTGGTTGTCGTTAGCAAGGATAGCAAACTGCACGTTTTTTGTATCGGCATCAAGTGCTTTTGAAATATCACGAGAGGTTTCTCCAACTACTATTTCATGCGCAAAGCTATCAGAATCGTCTTTCTTGACATCAAGCTTTACAGTGGTGCGAGCCTCGATCTGCTCGCTTATGTATTTAGCGGCACGCTGGCTGTAGTCAACATCCTTAGCGCTGTAAACTATGGTGTATTCATCAAGCGGAACGCCGTTTATCTGTCTTACATCGGAGCTTTCTGTTTCTGCGCTCTGCGTGTCTGTATTGCTGGTGTCAGCATCGCCCGTGTTATTATTACACGAAACAAATGACAAAAGCATCAATAAAATTGCAAGCATGAGTGAAATGATCTTAAATTTTCTCATAAATTACCTCTTTTCTTTTTTTAATATATTTATTAAATTTTCCGCATATAAGGAAAATCCAATTCCGTTTGGATGCAAGCCATCGGTATAGAGATCGCTTATAGGTGGTACGAGAGATGCACCGTCTATATGGATAAATCTGTACTTTTGGGCTTCGCTTGCAATCGCGCTTCTGTATTTTTTAAATCTTTCGGGAGACTCATTCTCCTTAAGCACTCGCCATATAGGAGAAATAACGAATATTCTCTTATCTCCGTATATCCTCGAAAGCTTTGCCATGTACTCGCACATATACGTATAAAACTCATCAAAGTTCTCTCGGAGCGTAAAATCGTTCGTTCCGTACCCTACGACTACCCAATCAAAATCCATCGGCAGTTGCTCTAAAAATTCAGGATAAAAGCACGAACCGCCAACACCTTGAATAACGCTTTCGGCATTGAAATATCTCGAGACCTTATTGGCAAACGACAGCGAGTCAAAGCCCGATTCCCAGCCCTGCGTTATGGAGTCACCCATAAAGAGTATCTTTCTATCGAAATCGTGCCGCCTTACGTACGCTCCGTCGTCAAGCTCAATAGACTTAAGCTTACCCTCCTTATGCGAGGGAAAATAAACGGTAATGCGCGCGTCCTCGACAGGCTCTCCATTGGGAGTATCAATATCAACGGACAGCGATTGCGTATTTTTCATAGTATATCTGAAAAATCCGTCGATATATATTTCAAATTTTGCGGGAAATTCGATCTCCAAATTCAAGTGCCTTGAATTTGTATGAAAGTCAAGACGTATTCCCGTGGTGTGCTTCGCTCTTTCCGCAAACGTAGCATTTATCTCGCCCCACATGGGAATCATGTAAGGAAAATATTTATAGGGCTTTATTTCTCCGTCAATATTTTCCATATAAACCGCACCTACGGTTATTTCTTTTATTTGATCAAATGATAAAACCATATAACCACCGACACCCAAAATCCTCTGTCAAACATAATTATAACATATATTTGCACATTTTTCAAGTACTTTACAAAAAACATTGCAAATAAAGGTAATTTTTATTCGTTAAATTTGTCTTCTCATGTGCTCAAGTGCGCCTTTTTCAAGTCTTGACACCTGCGCTTGCGATATCCCGATCTCCTCTGCTATCTCCATTTGAGTTTTGTTTTTATAATACCGCAGGCTGATAATAGTCTTTTCTCGCTCGTTTAAGCTTTTCATAGCTTGCTTTAACACAATGCTTTCAAGCCAGATCTCGTCGGAGCTGTTTGTATCGCTTATCTGATCCATGACGTATATCGAATCTCCTCCCTCGTTATACACCGGCTCGTAAAGAGAGATCGGCTCAATTATAGCTTCCATCGCTCGGACGATCGCATCCTTGCTCTCCCCCAGATGCTTTGCTATATCGTCGACCGTCGGCTCGCATTCCTTTGTCTTTATAAGCTCCTCCTTTGCCTGAAGCGCGCGGTAAGCAAGATCGCGCACCGAGCGGCTTATCCTTATGGAATTATTATCGCGAAGATACCTGCGGATCTCTCCGATTATCATGGGAACGGCATAGGTGGAAAATTTTACGTCAAGGTCGGTATTGAAATTATCCACCGCCTTGACAAGCCCTATACACCCCACCTGAAAGAGATCGTCAAGATTTTCTCGCCTGCCCGTAAATCGCTGAACTACACTTAAAACAAGCCTCAGGTTTCCGTTTATGAGATCTCGCCGAGCTGCTTCGTCTCCTTGCTTTATACGCTCGAGAAGCGCCTTCTTTTCGTCGTCCGAGAGGACCTTTAGCTCCGACGTATTTACGCCGCAGATTTCAACTTTATTATAATACATAAATACTCCCGATATCAAGGCTTAGCCTCTGTTATATCGGGAGTATTGACGTTTTTGCGGTAGTATTATTCAAGTTTTTGGCTGCCACTTTTTACCTTATCTAAATAAAAATCTTTTGATACTGCTCCCCCTTTATTGCTTCGTCAAGCGTTGGCTTGAGCAATGAAAAATCCGCTATCAGGGAATGTGGCTTATTCTTCGGATCGTCCTGATAAAGCGGTACAAAGTATACGCACTTTCGTGAAAGAAGCTGCCCGATATTTTTAAGGTTTGCCGAGAGGGCGTCGTTTGAGGCAAGCGCAATTACAAGCGGACGGTCGCTTCTCAGATGAGCTTTTGCCGCCATTGTCACCGCTGTATCGGTAATACCGTTTGCCATTTTTGCCAGGGTGTTTCCCGTGCAAGGACAGATTATCATTGCTTCAAGTGCCATTTTAGGTCCTATCGGTTCTGCATCAAGAACAGTATGGATCACCTCGTGACCGCAAATCTCGGTGACGTCACTTATAAGCTTTTCGGCTTTTCCAAATCGCGTATCGGTCGAATAAACGTTCTCGCTCATTATCGGCAAGACGTCATATCCGCTTTCTATGAGCATTTTAAGCTGTGCAAGCGCATATTTATGTGTACAGTAGGAGCCGCACATAGCAAAGCCGATCATTTCCTCACCTCCATTTTTTCGAAGGCTTGGCAAACGCACTCACCGATAAGTATTCCCGCAGTATGCGGAGCGTACTTTCCGGGAAGCGAGGAAGCCCATAAAACGTTCGTACCAAGCTCGCGCGCTGCGCAGATGTCAACTCCGCCGGGTGCTGACGCAAGCTCTATAACAGTCAGGGCTTTATCCGCACGCTCGAGAAATTTTCTGTCAAATATCCATGAGGGTACGGTGTTGAAGATTATATCATACCCATGCTCAAGCTCGCCGCTCCAGCCGCTCTCCCCGTCTATGAGAAGCGTTTTGCACCCCATGATTTCAAAATATGCGAGCGCATCGGCATTTCTGCCCGCGACCGTAACTCGGCTCCCAAGCTTTAAAAGAAGCTCGCAGAGAAGCCTTGATATTCTTCCCGTTCCCGTCACCGCTACTGTCGCTCCTCGCAAACACTTATCGAGGCTGTTCATGGCAATGCTTATTGCCGCCTCTGCGGTGATATATGCATTCTTTATCTGCAATGGCTCGCAAAGAAAATAATCGTAAACCTTTACTCCCTTTGCCTGCGCCTTTACAGTTGTACTTGGTGGTATTCGTCCGCCGAAAAGTATTGATTTTTCCTCCATGGCTTCAATAATACTGTCAAGTGTAATTCTTTGATTTTCAAGGTATCCGGGACAGTTCAAGGTCACTCCGTCCGTGCTTACGGGCAAGGGCAACACCACCGCATCGGCATCTTTAAGAGCCTCGCGCACGTCGTCACACTCACGTATTTCGGTGTCGTCCGTGCATTCACGGCAAAGCGCGCTTACGCAAATACTGATGTTTTCATTTGCGCAGATCGACCTTGCAACCGCGTATTGGCGCATATCTCCGCCAAGAATAGCAAATTTATATTTGTGCTTCATATTTCTATCTCCCATTAAGAGATTTTGGAATTACATTATTATGATATGAAGCAAAGCCTTGTTTTGACAAAGCTTATTTGAACGTCAGCGTAACTGTTTGATATTTTCCGCTTATAAAGTAGCTATGCTCGTCCGATGCCTCAACAAGGCTTCTTCGCGCCACCTCCTCCGAGGTATATATCACGGTAGCGCTCGGCAAAACCGCGCACGAAAAATTATCCTCATGTGTGTTGTCACCGCCGACAATTATCCCCATACATTCCGAGGTAAACGAATCAATGACCTCGGGACTGCACATCTCAAAGGTACACTCGTCAACATATCCCAAGCTCTCGTCCTGTCCGTACACGAAAACGGCATTTCCCTTTTGCTCGCCGTCGCGGAAATTTCCCACGCCGAGCGTCACGTTTCCTACCGTAAATGAGTCTCCGTTTTCATAAAGATATACGTTAACGCCGAGCCTATCTGCAAGCTCTGAAAGCTCCAGCGCACGACTTATGTCAGCCTGTTCCATAGGCTTTGGTATATATATACTTTTTACTATGTTCTTGCGAAGAAAATACTCCATTGACGATATGTGATAATTGGTTATATTCGTAAAGATTATACTGTCAACGTAGGTCGCGCCGTACTTAGCTGAATCCGTAAGCGCATCGGAAAAGCCGTCGTATGCGCCGCTCGACATATCGACTATACACGTTTTTCCACAGCTTGTAATAGCCACAGTCTCACTGCTTCCACTCTTATAATACGTCATATTATTAGGTGCAAATGAGTTATATGCCGCAACGCCTATCCCAAGTGAAAGAGAAAACACAAGAAAAGGAACGCAAATGAGCCATTTTCTTTTTAGCTTTATAACAAGAAGCACTACGAGTGCTACTGTAAACAGTACGACCAATATCCAAGCAAAGGCATATCGCAAGGAGATGGTTGCAACAGAAAGCGCAGAAAGCTTTTTTGCTACCCAGATCATAGCCGCGCCAATTTTTTCCGTTGCGGCGACTCCGACAGAGCCTACGTACGGAATAGAACCAAAAAGCATAAATGCGAGTCCAAAGATCATAAATACGGTGCTGATAGGCGAGAGCAGCATATTCGCGGGCACGGAAACCAGAGAAAGCTCTCCGAAGAAATACCACTGAATAGGAAGCAAAAACATAGTTGAGATCAAGGTCATTGCCGCTGTCATCACAGCCGCCTTTATTGCCTTGACAGACACAGCAATAAATCTGTTCTCTATTTTAGGTAATCTAATTGCTTCGTTTACTAACGGATATACCGTTAAAAGCCCGAGCGTTGCCAAAAAGGACATCCACAGACCAAGCTCGTATACGGAATACGGGAAAATAAGCATGGTGACCGATACTGCGATAAACAACGTAGTAGGCGCATCGGGCTCCTCGGAAAGCAAAAAGGCTATGTAAACTATCCACAGCATAAATACGGAGCGAAGCGCTGACATTGAAAATCCCGTAAGACAAAGCAAGCCGACTGACAAAAGAGAGACTACCGCCATTCTTCCGAGCTTTGGAACGTAAAGCTTTTTTAAGATCAATTCAACAAAGCCAAGGAGAACAGTAATGTGCATTCCGCTTACCGCAAACAGGTGAGATACGCCCGTTCTGCGGAAATCTCTCAGCGTCTCGGTTGACATATCCGACGTATCTCCGATAAGAAAGCCCTTTACCATACCGCCCAGTTCTTCGCCGAACACCGTGACCGCTCTGTTGCTAACAAGCTCGCGCATCTGAAATAAGGTCACGTGTATTCCGTTACGGGCAAAGATCCGCTCCCACAGCGGCGCTTCATAATCAAAGCGGTCTACAAGCGCCGCGGCGTTCCCGTCAAGATCAACGCTTAAGAGAATATCGTTGTCGAGATAGCGGCTTTCGTCCGCATCTTTCTTAACAGGCGAGATCTCAACCTCAGCATATAGCACGTCACCGATATTGAGAGGGGTATCCGAGGAGCAGGTCAGGATAGATTTTTTGCGAACTTCCTCGCCATCTATATTTTCTATGTAAACGACGTACTTATCAGTATATCTTGAGGAATACTCTTTATCTATGATACTTATAGCCGCATTATATTTTCCCTCATATTTTTGGGCTCTATCACGGGGCAGATCGACCCTGAGCGCGACGTTCGCAATCGACGCGAGCATTACCAATAAGCAAAGCACCGAAAAAAGAACGTGCATTCTGTACTTTTTAAGTATTATGAAAAGCACACTGCAAAAAATTAAGGCTATCCCCACGGAGACGACTATCCACGTTTTCACCTCAAGCGCTACCTGCGCTGAGATCGCAGCCGTAATGATAAACAGTAAGCAAAATAAGCACAGCGGACGCCTATGAAACAGTCCCAAGAATACACGCCTCCCTTCTTTTTGATATTCTGCTTTTAGTTAAAAAGTTAATAATTCTTGAATTTTTAGTATTAAGTATTTTACATATTAATTTTTTGCTTGACAAAATACCATTTTTGTAATATAATGGTGCTGTGTGAGAAATACTCACACTAATAATATAACATACAACAAATCAGGAGGACGTAATGTACGAACAGTTTGTTAACATTCTCGTTGATGAGCTTCAAATTGACAGAAACGAAATAACCATGGAGTCGGAGCTTTCCAATGACCTTGGTATTAACTCTATCGAGCTTGCAGATCTCGTTATGATCTGTGAGGACAGATTCGGCATCGACATAGATGACGATGAGATCCGCGGCTTCACCACAGTCGGTGACGTTGTAAACTATCTTGAAAAGAAGAACTGAATATAAACGAACTGCCTTTTGGCAGTTCGTTTTTTCGTTTAATTCACTCACTTTAAAAGCCTTAGGCTCGTTCTGTACCCCTTGCCGCGTTCGGTAATTATAAGCTTTCTCCCAAGCGGGCCGTCAAGCTTCCGTCTTAGGTGACAGATATATACGTCGGAAATATTTCCGTCGTCAGCGCCAAGCAGCGCCATGATCCGCTCTCTTGAAACGATCTCTCCATCGGAATCACAAAGCTCCTGCAAGAGTGCCATCTCATGCCGCGAAAGCTTTACGTAATGATTGTTTACCACGACGGTATTTGCATCAATAACGCTTACCGTGTCGGCATCTCTGTACTTATTCTGACTCTCGGCATTAGACACGTTACAAAACGACTCGCAAAGCCTCGATATATCTGAAAGTCTGCAAGGCCATGAAAGCATACTTCCCTTGCCGTCTATTTGAGTGCCGTATCTTTGAGATAAAGCGACGATCGGAACGGAAATATCGGTAATTCCCGAGGTTACTGTATCCACGTCTACAATAACAAAATCGAATAATTCAAATGAATTAGCCGCATTTGTATAGATATTCACCTCATATCCAAAAAGCTCAAGCTCCGGGGTAATAAAATCCTTTACAGCAGGATCGAGCGTGATTATTGCTGCCTTTTTCATTCTCACTCCTCCGCTTTTGCATTAACTATCAAGCGTTCAACGATCTCTTTTATCTGATGTGACGTTGTTGCAGTCATCAGCTCAGCGCGCGCTTTGTTGGAGTCACGCACTCCGCTTACGTACCACGCCATGTGCTTTTTCGCCTCGGCAACTCCCGTTCTCTCGCCCTTCTCTGTTATCATTTCGTCAAGCTGACCGAGCGCTACGCGCATACGCGACTCGAAATCAGGATAATCAAATTCTTCTCCGCAAAGAGCTGCGGAAATTTCAGAAAATATCCAAGGATTGCCCTCGGCACCTCTGCCGACCATTATTCCGTCGCAGCCCGTCTTGTTTATCATTTCAAGCGCGTCAGCAGCACTTCGCACGTCACCGTTTCCTACTACGGGAATGCTGACGGCTTTTTTTGTTTTTTCTATAACCGACAAGTCTATTCCCGGTAAATAAAGTCTCTCTCGGGTTCTTGCATGAACGCACACCATGTCAGCGCCCGCATCCTCAAGCGCTTTGGCAAATTCAGGAGCGCAAACGCTTTTTTCATCCCATCCGGCTCTTATTTTAACCGTAACTGGAATACTCACAGCGCTCCTTACCGCCCTTACAATATCTGCCGCCAGCTTGGGATTTTTCATAAGTGCGCTTCCCTCACCATTTGCAGTGATTTTTCTGACGGGGCAACCCATATTTATATCTATCGAGGCAGGCACAGCGCTTGAAAGGCAGCCTCGATAAGAGTTGCTCTCTATCATTTTAGCAGCCTCCGCCATAAATTCGGGCTCACTGCCGAATATCTGCACCGCCATCGGCATCTCCTCGAGCTTTACGCGAGCAAGCGCCGCCGTGGCACTTTTTTCACTTATTTTTTTACTCCTTTGCTCATAGCAAAGTGCTTTTGCGCACACCATTTCGCTGACTGTAAATTCAGCACCAAGCCTCTTACAAAGAAGTCGGAAGGTGCTGTCAGTAACACCCGCCATAGGCGCTAACATCAGTCCGTTCGGTAAATTATATTTTCCTAAAATAATACTCATAAAAATCTCTCTGAAAATTCGGTAAATATGTGTTGAACACGCACGATTACAACGATTTTTACAAAAAACGTTGTCTTTTTCACTGCTTTTTGTCGAACGAATCTCGTTGACAGAATTACCAAAATATGGTAATATTTGAATACAAGTTAAAAATCAAGGAGTTAAAAAATGAAAATGTTAGAAACGATCAAAAACGACCCCAAAAAGAAATCTGTTGTTATCGGAATGCTAGCGACTTTGATACTTATCGCAATAATTGCAAGCTGTATAATAGTGAGCTTCAGCCGAAAAGCTTCCGAGGGTGCGGGCGACGGCAAAGACTCTGTGGAAACGCCCGACACCGACAGCAACATCGCCGTATTCAACCCCATAGAAGATACCGAAAGCACCGAATCCGTGCAAACCGAAAAAACCGAGGAGCCCGATGATACGCTTCCGCCTGTTGACGTAAGCGGAATAAATGGACTTAATTACGTAAGCCTTGGAAACGGCACCTGTGCTATCGACGGAATAGGAACGTGCACGCTTACACAAATTGAAATCCCTACGTATAGCCCATCCGGTGACAAGGTAGTAAAGATTGCAGACGGCGCGTTCGAGGGCTGTAAAAATATAGTCAGCATAAGCATTCCCGCGAGCGTTCGCACCATAGGTGCGGGAGCGTTCAGAGGATGCAGATCGCTTGCAGAGATAAGCGTTTCGGGCGACAACCCGATCTACTCCTCCGCTGACGGTGTTCTCTTTTCCGAGGATAAGTCCGTTCTTATTTGCATTCCTATGAATATTTCCACAACGTCTTATCTGTTAAGCACCGACGTTCGGGCAATTGCCGCCTTTGCATTTGAGGAGGGCAGCAAGATAACGAGCATATTGTACGAAGGAAGCGTAAGCGATTTCCAAAAGATCGAGGTTCTTGAGGGCAACGATTATTTCAAAAAAATATCGATCACCTTAAATTACGTTCCGGGATAATGACGATAGGGGCGGCCGCATATTCTGCGACTGCCCCGATCTTTTTACATCTTCTTCTGCGTTCTGTTAACAAGTATCTCTGCGGCACGATCGAGATAATCGTTATTCATCATCTCTATCCAACCCTTATCAACGAGGGCAGAAAGCTTCGAGTCCATAGGAATTCTTCCAAGCAGGTCGTAACCGAACTTCTCTGCAATTGCGTCAATATGGCTGTCGCCGAAAACCTTTATCTCCTTACCGCAATCAGGACACTTAGCGTAGCTCATGTTCTCCACGATACCGTAAACCGGAACGTCCATCATAGCAGCCATGTTAGCGGCCTTTTCAACTATCATAGAAACAAGCTCCTGAGGACTGCTTACGATAACTATACCGTCTATCGGAATAGACTGGAATACCGTAAGCGGAACGTCGCCCGTTCCGGGAGGACAGTCGATAAACATGTAGTCAATGTCGTGCCAGATGGTGTCCGTCCAGAACTGCTTTACCGCGCCTGCGATAACGGGGCCACGCCAAATTACGGGCTTCGTTTCGTCGTCAAGCATAAGATTTATTGACATAATATCAATTCCCGATGTGGTACTTGGGGGTATCATTCCCTTGTCGTCGCCCTCAACGGACGCCTTAAGTCCGAATGACTTGGGAATAGACGGGCCCGTTACGTCCGCGTCAAGTATCGCGGTCTTGTATCCGAGTCTTTGCATATTGACTGCAAGCATCGAGGTAACGAGAGACTTTCCAACTCCGCCCTTTCCGCTGACAACTGCGATTATGTGTTTAACGCTGCTCAGCTCGTGTGCAGGCTCTGTGAGAGATTTTTTGTCCTTTGAAGAACAGTTCGAAGAGCACGTCGAGCAGTTATGAGTACATTCTGACATATTTAAATTCCTTTCATTTTGAAAAAATAACCCAGCACATCCTATTATACACCTTTTTTTTAATAAATTCAAGTATATTATTAATTTTATAAGCGAAAATAATTTTAATTTTCTAAGATTTTCAGAAAAAATTTTGCAAGCCTATTGAAAAAATTGCCAAAAGGTTGTATAATATTTAAGATTGATATAAAATATTTTTTGGAGGTCATTATGGCACAAACACTTAAAAAGCTTTCTAATTTTGACGGTGTGCAGGGTCCTGTCCTTACAATAGTTATGGACGGCGTAGGTCTTGCTCCCGAATCCGCTGCAAACGCGGTCGCTACCGCATATACCCCCACATTGGACATGCTTATGGCAAATTATCCCATGGTCTCTCTTAAGGCTCACGGCACTGCGGTAGGTCTTCCCTCCGACGACGACATGGGTAACTCCGAGGTCGGACACAACGCTCTTGGTGCGGGACAGGTATTCGCACAGGGCGCAAAGCTCGTTTCTCAGTCTATTGAGAGCGGCAAGATGTTTGCATCCGACACGTGGGGAGAGATCGTTGCAAACGTAAAGAACAACGATTCTACCCTTCATTTCCTTGGTCTTTTCTCCGACGGAAACGTTCACTCCCACATCGATCACCTCAAGGCTATGATCGTTCGTGCTAAAGAAGAAGGAATTAAGAGCGTAAGAGTACACACTCTTATCGACGGACGCGACGTTGGCGAGACGAGCGCACTTGACTACGTTATTCCCTTTGAAGCATTTATGTCCGAGCTTCGCGGCGCTGACTTTGACGTAAAGATCGCATCGGGCGGCGGAAGAATGAAGATAACCATGGACAGATACGAGGCTGATTGGTCTATGGTCGAGCGCGGTTGGCAGACTCACGTTCTCGGCGAGGGCAGAAAGTTTGCGTCCGCTGAGGAAGCTATCAACGCTTACCGCGAGGAATACAAGGTAATTGACCAGGATCTGCCCCCCTTCGTTATCGCAGAGGACGGCACGCCCGTAGGTACTGTTGAGGACGGAGACAGCGTTATCTTCTACAATTTCAGAGGTGACCGCTCAATTGAGATCTCCAAGGCGTTTGATGCAGCTGAGGGTGACTTCGATAAATTTGACAGAGTTCGCGTTCCCAAGGTCGTATACGCAGGTATGCTCGAATATGACGGCGACCTCCACATTCCCAATAAGTATCTCGTTTCTCCTCCCGAAATTACCAACACCATGAGCGAGTACCTCACTATCACCGGTGTTAGCCAGCTCGCTATTTCCGAAACACAGAAGTACGGTCACGTAACTTACTTCTGGAACGGTAACCGCTCCGGTAAATTCTCCGAGGAGCTTGAGACTTATATCGAGATCCCCTCGGACGTTGTTCCCTTTGAGCAGCGCCCCTGGATGAAGTGCGCGGAGATAACCGATAAGCTTATTGAGTGCATCGAAAGCGGAAATTACAAGTATCTGCGCGTTAACTTCCCCAACGGTGACATGGTAGGTCACACCGGCTCTCTCCTTGCTACCAGATGCTCCATGGAGGCACTTGATCTTCAGCTTGCAAGAATACTTGCGGCTCTTGACAAGGTAGGCGGCGTTGCACTTATTACCGCTGACCACGGAAACGCTGACGAGATGTACGAGATGGACAAAAAGACGGGTGCGCCCAAGGCTGACAAGAACGGCAAGTTCAAGGCAAAGACCAGCCACACGCTCAACCCCGTTCCCTGCATCATTTACGACAACGTTACTTCTCACAAGTACAAGATGAAGAAGGACGAGGGCAACTTCGGTCTTTCCAACGTAGCGGCTACTATGGTTAACCTTCTCGGTTACGAAGCTCCTTCTATGTGGGATGAAAGCATAATTAAATTCTAATCAAAACAATATACCCCCGACAGTCTGCATGCGGACTGTCGGGGGTGCTTTTATTTAATACCGAAAAGCGTTTTAGCGTTATTTCTTGTTATTTCTACGATCTCCTTATAGGACTTATTTTTTATTTCAGCAAGTCTTTGCGCGGTAAGTGCCATAAGTCCCGAATGATTCAGCTGTCCTCTGTATGGGTGAGGTGCAAGATAAGGACAATCGGTTTCGATAAGTATCCTATCAAGCGTTATTACCTCGGCAGCCTCAACAGCCTTTCTCGCGTTTTTGAACGTAAGAACACCCGAAAATGATATATACCAACCCCGCTTTACAAGCTCTGTCGCCATTTCGGGGCTTCCGCTGAAGCTATGGAAAACTCCGCGTACGTTCTTATACTTTATAACGGTTTCGAAACAATCTCCGTGAGCATCTCTGTCGTGAATAATAACAGGCAAATCAAGTGCCTCTGCTATTTCGAGCTGCTTTTCAAAGCAATATATCTGCAAATTCTTATCAAAGCCCTCGTAGTGATAGTCAAGTCCTATCTCTCCAAGAGCCACTATTTTGTTCTGCTGTCGCTTCTCTTTTGAATTGATAAGCTCATGCAGCGCGTCAAGCTCTTCATCGTAGGTGTCCTTACAGTACAGCATCTCCTCGGGATGTATTCCGGCAGCTACATACATTCCCTGGTATTTTGCCGCTTGTTCTATACAAACAAGACTGTTCTTCTTGTTAGTACCGACATTTATAACACCCGAAAAGCCTTTTCCAAATACGTTATTTTGAAGTATTTCATCGGCTCTGTCCTCAAATCGAATATCAAAATAATGCGCGTGTGAGTCAAAGAGCCCGGTACAATCTAAATTATCAAGTATATCTGTCATGTTTTCTCCAAGAAAGGGGACCGCCGCAAGGTCAGTCCCCATTTCAGTTATCTGATTCTTTCTCCAAGTGGCGTATCGTCAGAGAGGAATACTACTCTTACCTGCTCCTCGCCGCTGGCAAGTATCATACCCTGCGACTCTATTCCGCAAAGCGTTGCGGGCTTGAGGTTGGTAACGAGTATTATCTTCTTTCCGATAATATCCTCGGGCGCGTAGAATTTTGCAATTCCCGAAACGACCTGGCGCTTCTCATATCCGAGGTCAACCTCAAGTCTAAGCAGCTTTTTAGCCTTGGGAACTCTTTCGGCGAAAGTAACCTTTGCGCTGCGAAGCTCTACGTTCATAAAGTCCTCAATGCCGATAAGCGCACAGCCCTCGGGCTTCTCGGGCGCTTCCGCTGCCTTCTTTTCAGCCTCTGCCTCGGCGATCTGCTTTTGTCTTATCTCGTCAAACTCGGCAAGCTTCTTTGCTTCGTCTACTCTTGCAAAGAGGACCTTAGAGTCAGCAACCTCACTGCCTGCGACCATTCCGCCGAATGCGTTCTCACCGCAAACGGAATCGTAATCTCTCTTATCCGTTCCGAGCATATTGAGAATTTCCTCGGATGTAGCAGGAATAAAGGGAGCGAGAAGAACCGCGCCGAAGCGGATCGCTTCGAGAAGGTTATAAATAACAGTTTCGAGTCTTTCCTTGTTTGCCTCGTCCTTTGCAAGCGCCCACGGAGTTGTCTCGTCGATATACTTGTTTGCACGGCGAAGCATATTGAAAATGCACTCAAGTGCATCGGAAATCCTATATCCGTCCATGCATTCAACAACCTCGCGGCAGGTGGACTCACAAATCGCCTTAAGCTCTCTGTCGGGCTCTCCCTCGGTTTCTGCGTGAGGAACGGGAACCTTCTTATCAAAGTACTTCTTATCCATGTCAAGCGTACGCTTAACAAGGTTGCCAAGATTATTTACAAGGTCGTTATTAAAGCGAGCGATAACGGACTCGTAGGTAATAGAGCCGTCTGAGTTATACGGCATTTCAGAGAGCGCGTAGTAACGAACTCCGTCAACGCCGAAATGCTCTGCAAGCATATCCGCGTAAATAACGTTTCCGCGCGACTTTGACATCTTATCAATGCCGAAATTAAACCAAGGATGTCCGAAGACCTTCTTGGGAAGCGGCAGATCGAGCGCCATAAGGAATATAGGCCAATAGATAGTATGGAAGCGCAAAATATCCTTGCCTATCATGTGTACGTCACAAGGCCAATATTTCTTGAAATGCTCCGACTGCTCCTCGTACGTCTTATCGGGATCGTATCCAAGAGCTGTAATATAGTTTGTAAGCGCGTCAAGCCATACGTAAACGACGTGTCTGTCGTCAAAGTCAACAGGTATTCCCCACTTAAATGAGCTACGCGAAACGCATAGATCCTGCAAGCCTGCCTTAAGGAAGTTGTTTACCATTTCCTTCTTTCTCGACTCGGGCTGAATGAACTCGGGGTTGTCCTCGATATGCTTCATGAGTCTGTCGGCATACTTGCTCATTTTGAAGAAGTACGCTTCCTCCTGAGCTTGCTCAACGGGTCTGCCACAGTCAGGACACTTACAGTCACTTACCTGCGTTTCCGTAAAGAAGGACTCACAGGGAGTGCAGTACCAGCCCTCATAATGTCCCTTATATATATCACCCTTCTCATAGAACTTGGTGAATATCTTTCTTACAGCTGCCTCGTGGTTATCGTCGGTGGTACGGATAAAATAGTCGTAATCGGCATTCATACCGTCCCACACCTTACGTATCTCGCCTGCTATGTTATCAACGTATTCCTTGGGGGTAATTCCCTTTTTCGCGGCAAGATTCTCTATCTTCTGGCCGTGCTCGTCGGTACCTGTACAGAAGAATACGTCGTATCCTCTCTGCTTCTTATATCTTGCGACAGCATCCGTCATGATAACCTCATAGGTATTACCGAAGTGAGGCTTGCTTGACGCGTATGCGATCGCCGTCGTTACATAAAATTTTTCTTTCATGTCATTCTCCTTTGTACTCGTTTAATATACAAGCTTTTCGTTTATTAATACGTTATTCAGTTCTTTAACCTATATTATACCAAATAAATTCAGATATTACAATAGGTTATGCCAAATTATTCCTCTTATTCCTCGAAATATTCCTTCATTCCTTGCATTCGGCTTATATATTTAAATCCGTCGACCTCACCCCTTTGTATTGCTCCGAATATTTTATAGCGAAGTCCCTTGTTTTCCTTTTCGAGTGTGCGAAGCAATTGCTTCATCTCCTCACGCTCGGTATTTCCGTCCGCAGGACAGGATGACTTAACTACGGGAAGATCGTTCTTACCCGCAAAATATCGGACGTCCTTTTCGGGCATATATATCATAGGACGTATAAGCGTTATTTCCGTTTTGGTGAGATACGTTACGGGCTGGAAGCAACCAATTCTTCCCTCGTAAAAGAGGTTAAGCATGAAGGTCTCCACAACGTCGTCAAAATGGTGACCGAGCGCAACCGAGGTGCATCCGAGCTCTCTTGCGCCGCTGTAAAGCGCGCCGCGTCGCATCTTTGCGCAAAGCGAACAGGGATTTTTTTCCTTACGAACGTCAAAGATCACCTTGGATATTTGCGTTTCGATAATATGGTATTCAACGTCAAGCTCGTCGCAAAGCGCTTTTATAGGAGAAAAATCAGTTCCATCAAAGCCCATATCTACCGTTATTGCTATAAGCTCGAATTTCTTGGGATAAAAGCGTCTGAGCTCCGCCAGCGCGCAGAGCAGCGTCAACGAATCCTTACCAGCCGACACACCGACCGCTACCTTATCTCCCTCATTTATCATTGAGTAGTCGTCCACCGCGCGACGCACGTGGCTAAGTACCCTTTTCATAGCTTCCATAAAATTACTCCGTAATACTCATCGTTTCGTAAATTTTGTTTGCCTTGGGCGTAAGCTTTCTCGCGCCGTCGTTTTTAGTATCCGTTTCGTGGAGGATAATGGGCGGTAAAATGCGCAAGCCCTCCGCGCCGCCCTTTGTTGCAGACACTAATACCATTGACGGCTCTGCCTCTGCGTCTCCATGCACAAAAACCAACCGTTTAGGCTCAAGAGAGTTATTTTTCATAGCCACAAAAAGTGATGATAGTCTGTCAGGTCGCCACACGCAATAAAATCTTCCGCCGTGCTTCAAAAGCCTGCGCGCCGCCGCGCAGAAGTCGCCTATATCTCCGCACACCTCATGTCGTGCTATGTATTTTCTGTCAGAGTCATTTCTCTTTCCGCTGTCGACCGTCATATACGGGGGGTTGGTAAACACGACCTCAACCTCTCCTCCGACGGTAGAAGCGCTGACGTTTCTCACGTCATCACAAATAAGGCGTATGCGCTCCCCGAGACCGTTAAGCTCCACGTTGCGTTTGGCTATACCGCAGAAATCCTCTTGAATTTCAATTGCATCAATAAAACCGAGTCTGTCCTTTGCCGCGCACAAAAGCGAGATTATTCCCGTTCCCGCGCCAAGCTCTACGGCATGCGCGTACTTTTGCGGCTTTATGAATGACGCAAGAAAATACGCATCTGTTCCAAAGGTAAGTCCGTCCTTTTTTTGTATTACGGTTATTTTCTCATTTACCTCGTCAAGACGCTCGTCCGGTAAAAGCTCTATATTTTTTGACATGTCATTTCCTCCGATTAAAGCAATAGGCTGTTGCATCCGCAACAGCCTTTGTTTGGTATCCTTATGTTACCGGATAAAAGATCATTCAGCTGCAGGTGCAGAAACAGGACATGCCTCGGCACAAGCACCGCACTCGATGCACTCATCGGGATTGATCTCATACTTGCAATCGCCTTCGCTGATAGCATTTACAGGGCAAGCCTCTGCACATGCGCCACATGCGA
>SVUH01000022.1 GCA_015063335.1 Oscillospiraceae bacterium
AAAAGGTTCTTGAGATGACCATTGAGGATCTTGACATGTCTGTTCGTAGCTTCAACTGCTTGAAGCGCGCAGGCATTGATACGGTAGAGGACTTGACTAACCGCACCGAGGAGGACATGATAAAGGTCCGCAACCTCGGAAAGAAGTCGCTTGAAGAAGTTATTCAAAAGCTTCATTCGCTTGGACTCGACCTTCGCAAGGAAGAGGAATGATCCGCGCTACGGATTTATAGCGAAAACAATTAGATTAAATACGGCAAAAGGAGGCAATTGCAATGCCCGGAACAAGAAAACTTGGCAGACCCACCGCTCACAGAAAAGCAATGATGCGCGGTATGGTTACCTTATTGCTGGAGAACGGACAGGTTGAAACTACTCTTACCAGAGCTAAAGAGGTTCGTTCGATAGCTGAAAAAATGATCACTCTTGGCAAGAAGAATACTCTTGCAAGCCGCCGTGCAGCACTCGCATACATCACTAAGGAAGAGGTTGTAACGAAGGTATTCGTTGAGCTCGCTCCTTTGTACGCAGAGCGCAATGGTGGATATACGCAGATCTATAAGCTTGGTCCCCGTAGAGGTGACGGAGCAGAGATGGCTATTGTAAAGCTTATCGACTACGTAAAGCCTTCTGCAAACAAGAAGGATAAGAAAGAGAAGAAGGAAAAGAAGGTTGAGGCTCCTGCATTAGAGTCCGCTAACTAATTCCTGTCTTATAGGCGAAGCCGCCCTCGTATTTCGAGGGCGGCTTCGCTTTTTGTACACCTTTTTTCGACAATGGCATATAATAGTCGTGAAGGAGGTGTTTAATTATGACGGATAATAAAAGATATGAATACAGAAGCTGCTCTGCCGTAACGGGTACGTTGACGGGCGCACAAAAGGTCGCAAGAGCGCTTGCTAATGCGGCAATTCCGTCGAGTGTAATCAAAATCGACTCGTCATCGGGAACACGTGGTTGCGTATGGGGCGTGAGCTTTTCCTGCAACCAGACAGAAAACGTTAAATCAGTACTTTCGTCTTCAGGAATAAACGTCAGATCATGGAGGACGAATGAATGATATATCTTGACAACGCTGCTACTACCTTTCCAAAGCCAATTCCCGTTATCGAGGAGGTAAGGCGGTGTATGCTTACTTATGCAGGCAATCCGGGACGCGGTGCGCATGCGCTTTCACTTATGGCGGCGGAACGTGTATACGAGTGCCGTGAGCTGCTCGCAAGGATGTTCGGTGCAGAAGACGTTGACAGAGTGTTTTTTATACCGAATACCACCTACGGTATAAATTCGGTCATAAAGGGTACATTGAAGCGCGGAGATCACGTTATAATATCGGATATGGAGCATAACGCTGTATTCCGTCCTATATATAAGCTCGCAGAAGCGAGAGAAATAGAGTACGACGTATTTGATACGTGTACCTGCCAATACAGACAAAATCCCGACAGTATATGTCAGGAGATACTAAAGCTTGTTAGGCCAAACACAAAAATGGTGTTCTGCGTACACGGCTCTAATATTTGCTCGGAGGTTTTGCCTATTGCCCAGATTGGCAAGCTTTGTAAAAGACTTGGAATATTTTTCGCAGTTGACGGTGCGCAGTCGGCAGGGCACGTGCCGATAGATATAGGAAAAATGAATATTGATGCACTTTGTCTGCCTGGGCATAAGGGGCTTTACGGTCCGCAGGGAAGCGGAGCTGTGATTTTGGGAAAGGAAATCGTGCTTGACACCTTAGTGGAGGGCGGAAACGGAATTGATTCTTTAAGTGGGGAGATGTCTGCTCAATCCCCCGAAAGATATGAGGCGGGCACTGTGGCAGTACCTGCAATAGCGGGATTTTACGCGGCGCTGAAGTGGCTTGACGGCTACGGCATTGAAAGAATAGGCGCGGAGGAAAAAAGACTCGGCAGGCGGCTTACCGATATGCTTGGCAGTATACGAGGAGTCAGCGTTTACGCGCCGCAGTACGAGGGAGGCACGGTTCTTTTTAATATTGACGGTGTTTCTTCGGAGAGCTGTGCCGCATATCTTAGTACAAGGGGAATCTGCACGCGAGGTGGCTATCACTGCGCGGCTTTGGCTCACGGCACGCTCGGGACACCCGAGGGCGGGGCAGTGCGCGCGAGTGTCGGTATGTTCAATACGGAGGCGGACATATCCGGGCTTTGGCGCGCTTTGCGCGATGCAAGCTTTGAAAAGATATAAAAAATACCGTCGGTATTGTTACCGACGGTATTTTTGTATGCTTATTTTGCGAGGCTTTCGTATTCTTCTTTGAGTATAGAGCAGTATCCAATGGTACGGTACGAGCCCTTGACGAGCATGCTGTCGCGGTGGTAGCCCTCAAAGGTCATGCCGAGCTTTTCCATAACGTGAAGTGAGGCGTCGTTGCCCTTCATAAATTTTGCTTCAATTCGGTGAAGCTCCATTCTTTCAAAGCCGAATTTGACGATACGTTCTGCCGCCTCAAAGCCGAGTCCGAGGTGGTGATACTCGGGGTTTATCACGTAGCCTATTTCAGCTGAATTGTGGGGCGCGTCTATTTTTGTAAAGCCAACTGTGCCGATCATTTTACCGTTTTCGCGAAGTGTGACTGCGAAGTCGTAAAAATCGCAGGTGGCGTAGCGACTTTCAACGTAGGCAAGATAGTCGCGTGTGTAAGAAACGGATGGGTGAGGCGACCACAAAAGATATTCGGTCAGATCCTCGCGGCAGGAATATTCGTACATATCAAAAGCATCTGCCGTACTCATTGGACGCAGACAAAGTCGTTCGGTCATAAGTGTGGGCATTCTGGAAAAAAGCTTATATATTTTTTCGCGTTTCATAAACACCTCTGAAAAATCGTGCTATATAAAATATTATAATCAAAAACGTACAATATTTCAATAGAAAAGGAAAATTTTCTCAAAAATAATGAGTACTTTTTTTGTTTTACCTTTGACAAATCCTGTGTTCTGTGATATAATTATTATGTGTATCTTTGTTTATATGGAGGATCGTATGAAGTGCGAAAGGGCGAGGCAGGCACTTTCTTCGGGTGCGGTTTCTGTGATTGTCGGAGATTGCTTTTCTGCAAGAATGTTAGCGCTTAAAATAATTCTTCTTGACGGTCAGTCTTGTGTTATTTGTGATACTCAAAAAAGTATTTTCGGATATATTTTTTCTTGGGCCTCCTTTTGGAAGCTTGTTGATGCAGAAAACGAAAGGCTCGTTTGTGAGCAGCTTTGCGACATTGCAGATTTGTGTGAGGACTCTATACATTTTCTGTTTGCATGCAAGTCACGCTACGAAAGGGCAGTTGACACATACAAAACAGCACTTGAGTGCAAGTATATACTTGGGTGATATAGATTAATTTTTGAGGGGGATAAGGATGCTGGATAGCGGAAAAATACTTGGCATACTTGGCGGACTCGGTCCTATGTCGAGTGTGTATTTTTACGAAATGCTTACCTCTCATACGGAGGCTCTTACAGACCAAGAGCATCTTAATATACTGATTTCCTCACGCGCGGACACACCCGACAGAACCGATTTTATTCTCGGTAAATCGTCGGACAACCCTCTGCCGGTTATGAAAAGCGAAATCGCGAAGCTTGTGGGCGCAGGCGCTGACGTGATCGCAATACCTTGCAATACGGCGCATTACTTTTACGAGGGTATAAGCGCGGACTCCCCTGTTCCGATAATAAATATCGTTAGGCAGACGGCGATTTTTTGCAAGCGCATGGGAATACGTCGCGTAGGAATACTTGCAACCGAGGGTACAGTTGCTTCAGGCTCATACAGCGAAATTTTCGGTATGGCGGGGATAGACTGTGTCGTGCCTGATAAGGATGAGCAAAAAATAATATCGAATATAATATACGGTCAGATAAAAAAGGGAATTGCTCCCGACATGGAAGGCTTCAGACAGGTATCGGAGTCGCTTATGGCACGCGGCTGCGAAAGACTGGTGCTTGGATGCACAGAGCTGTCGCTCCTCAAACGAAACGGCGCTCTTGACAGTCGGATTTACGTGGACTCCCTCGAGGTGCTTGCTTATTCCTCGATAAGAGCATGCGGAAAAACTCCCGTAGGCTTTGATGCGGAATTGATGAGCTTCAGGATATAAATACAAGCGAGAAAGGAAGTAAAAAATGCTTTTATCAGAGCTTTTAAGAGTTATTGATTATAAGGAAATAATAAACAGATCGGGTATTGACGTTGAAAATACGTCGGTCGATACGCTTTGCTGTGACTCAAGAAAGGCGAGCGTAGGCTCAATGTTTGTATGTATATCGGGAGCACATTCTGACGGACATGATTTTGCAAAGGCGGCTTACACATGCGGTTGCCGTATTTTCGTGTCTGAAAGAAAGCTTCGCGTGCCCGACGACTCGTTTGTCGTTATAACATCCGATACCCGAATTGCGCTTGCCAAGCTCTCGGCATATTTCTTTGGAAATCCTGCTGATGAGATGACCGTGATCGGAATAACGGGAACTAAGGGTAAAACCACCACGTCGTTGCTCATATACAACATTCTCAACGAAAGCGGTATACCTACCGGATATATCGGCTCTAACGGAGTAAGCTATCTTGATTATCAGTTCAGCACGCTGAACACCACGCCCGAGAGCTACGATCTTCACGAGCATATGCGCAAGATGCTTGATTGCGGTGTTAAAACGCTTGTTATGGAGGTTTCATCGCAGGCGCTTAAGATGGCGAGAGTTCACGGAATTAAATTCAAGGTGGCGGTGTTTACTAATCTTTCTCCCGACCACATCGGCGAGTTTGAGCACCCCGATTTCTCGGATTACAAAAACTGCAAGAGAACTCTCTTTACAAGCTACGGCGCGGATTACGTTGTTTATAACGCTGACGACGAGTACGCTTTGTCGGTCGTAGGCGGCACGGGCTGCAAGAAGTCGGGTATTTCCGTCGGCAACGATGCAGATTACAGAGCAGACTCAATAACCTATTTCCGCTCGCCCGGAAATATAGGAGTAAGCTTTGAGTGTACGAATGACGGCAAGACGTTTCCCGTCGCGCTCTCATTCCCCGGTGAATTCAGCGTTTATAACGCGCTTACTGCTATTGCGGTATGTAAGTATCTTGGGCTTTCTGAGGGCAAGATAACCAAGACCATGCGCCATATCCGAGTTAAGGGAAGATTTGAAACTCATGAGCTTCCGTCGGGAGCAACCGTAGTAATAGATTACGCGCACAACGGTGTAAGCCTTAAGGCGGCGCTCTCTGCTCTGAGAGTATATAACCCCACAAGACTCGTTTGCCTGTTCGGCTCGATCGGCGGACGTACAAAGATGCGCCGCGCAGAGCTTGGACTTGTGGCTTCGAGAGATGCGGACTTCTGTATCCTCACCTCGGACAACCCCGATAACGAGTCGCCGAGCGCGATAATCGGAGAGATAGCGTCGTACTTTTCGGCGGACAGCTGTCCGTATATCGCTATTCCCGACAGACGGGAGGCAATCCTTTACGCGCTTGAGAACTCGCGCAAGGGAGACATAATCCTTCTAGCGGGAAAGGGACACGAGACATACCAGATAGTTTGCGGAAAGCGTCAAAGTTTCAGCGAAACTGAAATCGTAGAACAATTTTGCTCTGAAAACAAGAATTAAATAAAAAATCACCGTTTTAAAACGGTGATTTTTTTATTAGCTGTCTTTGCTTTCAATGATTAGGCACTCGCCCTTTTTTAGGGAAATGAGGGCGCAGTTGCCGTCAAGCTCGTTGGAAACGGCATACTGATTAGCGCGGGTGATAGCCGCATTTTTTAGCGGATATTTGCAGCCCTCAATGCTCACTCCCTTGAGCTTTTCGGAAATGGCGATGATAGATACGTATTTAAATTGGCTTCTCGCGATAAGCATGCTTGAGGAATTGAGGTAGCGCACTCGATTGCGGCCGTCCGTCATGACGGCGTGTACGCGTGCTTTGCAAAGCTCTGCAAGTATCGAAATATTTGATAACGTATGGTCGAGCCTGCCCGAAAGTCCGCCTATGAAGATTATTTCGTCAGCACCGCGTGAGAGCGCCTCCTTTACCGCCATTTGCGTATCGGTAAAATCCTTTTCCTCGGGGGCTTTAAGAATTTCTATACCATCGGGAAGTGTATCCTTATAGGAGTCGAAATCCCCAAGGAGAATGTCAACTCGCTCGCCAAGCTCCTTGGCGTTTTTATATCCCGCGTCGGCGGCAATACGAAGATCGTCAGACTTGGGGTGCTCGGTGATAGACTGCTTGTCTATCGTACCGCCCGTATAAATAAAAGCTCTCATTTATGTATCCTTTCGTTAGTCCCACTTTTTTCGGGTCTTGAGAATATCGTATATTTCAACGTAGCTGTCGTGTCGGCTCTTTGAAATATATCCCGATCTTATAGCTTCGATCACGGCACAGCCCTGCTCCTTGGTATGTGAGCATTTTGTGTAACGGCAAGAGCCAATATACGGCGCAAACTCGCGCATCGTATCAATTAGATCATCCTTCTCGAAAAAGTCGAAGCGCTTAAAATCGAGCATGGAAAATCCGGGGGTGTCCGCGATATATCCGCAATCAATTTCTTCCGAGAGGGGGAACAGATTTACCTCGCGCGTGGTGTGCCTGCCGCGCTCTATTTTTTTGCTTATTTCAGCGGTGGAAAGATCAAGCGAGGGGAAAAGACGGTTTAAGAGCGTGGACTTGCCTATACCCGATGCGCCCGCGAATGCGGCGGTTTTGGTGGGTAGCTTTTCGCGTATAAACTCGTCTATATCCGAGACTCCGATGTTTTCCTTTGCCGAGAGCATAAAGCAGTAAAAGCCGCATTTTGAATATATCTCGTAAATCTCCTTTGCGCGAGCGGAGTCAAGCTCACATTTTGTTATAACCACAACGGGCTCAATTTTATTGTGCTCGGCGATCGCTATAAGCTTATCAATAGTTGAAAGAATGGGAGAGGGAGATGCCGCCGCCATGGTGACGAAAAGATAATCGAGGTTTGCCATGGGCGGACGAATGAGTGAGTTGCGTCTCTGCACTATTTCACTTATGACGCAGCTTGCTTCCTCACCCTCGCCGTCAGCGCTTACCGTAACGAAGTCGCCGGGGAGCGGAGAGAGATTATTGTGCCTGAATGCTCCGCGCGCTCTGCAACGGAGTATCTCGCCCGTGAGGGGCGTGTTCGGCTCAATGACGCGAACACTGTAAAGACCGCCGACTCCCTTTAATATTTTTGCTTTTAATGCAGTTTCCATTTGCTGTTTCCTTTATGAGCTGATATATATATCTATTGATGTTATTGACGATGTTATTGGCGTTCCGGGCGCATAGCTTTGCGTTACGACTGTACCTTTGGGCGCGGCGCTGGATACCGTAAATATACCGCCGAGCACGAGGCCCACCTCGCGTAGCTTCTTGGTTGCTTCTTCTATTGAAAGTCCGTATAAGTCAGGCACGTATTTTTGCGAGGCGGCGTTGCCAAGGCTTACTGTAAAGCTTATTGACTCACCCTCTTGTGCATCTGTATATGGCGGAACAGTCTGTGAAATTACAGTTCCTATGGGTGCGTTTGAAGTGGTGTATATTACGTTTCCGACATTAAGTCCGCGTGAGGTGAGCAAGGCTCTTGCTTGCGACTCGGAGAGCCCGTAAAGGTCGGGCACACGAGCTTTTGGAATATATTTACCAAGACTTACGGTAAGAGTTAGTGTTTCCCCCTCAAACAGGCGCTCACCCGACTGGGGAGAGGTTGAAATTACGTGTCCCTCTGGTACTGTATCGGAGTACTCGAATATTTCGTTTACACAGACGTGAGCGTTTCTCAAAGCAAGACGCGCTGTGCGTGAGTCAACGCCCGCAAAATTATCGACTGAATAAAAGCTTCTGCCAATACTTACCAACACTTTTACGGTAGGAAGTTTGCCACTTGAATATACTCTGCGGGTGACACCTGCTGTCGGTGTTTGAGAGATTATTTCGCCTGCGGGAGTTATCTCGCTGTTTTCGTAGGATACGAGAAAATTGATCTTACCGTCGAGGCTTTCTTCGACATCAGAAAAAGACTGTCCTGTAAGCTCGGGAATGACTAGTCTGTCATAAGGGCGCATGAAGCTTGAAAAAAGTCCGAGTAAGACTATGAGTGCGCACAAAAATGTCACAGTCCCTGCGGCGCAAAGCGCACCGAAATAAAATTGGATATGGGCGGGACGGCGAACGATTTCTCCGAGTTTTGTGCGTATCTTTCCGCCTACTCTAACTAATGTATGCAATATACGGCGGAGAATGGTACTAAAGCCTATGAGTATGCGCTTTATCCGTGATTGCTTTTTTGCTTCTGGAAGCTCACCGACCGAAAACAGAGAATTTACGTTAATTCGCTCGCTTGACTCGTGAATTGTAGGGGGAAGCACCGTAAGATAAAGAGCCTGCCGCCGTCTTGCCTTTAAAGACGTCACATTACGAACGGTTTCTTTGAAATAAATTTCTTTTATACGGTACTTCATTCCTGTCCCCCAAAAATAGAATATGTACCGATTTTAATACGGAAAGGTTATTTTTTCTCGTCCTCGCGGCGAAGCTGACCGCAGGATGCGTTTATGTCCGCGCCGAGCGTTCGGCGCACAGTAGCGCGCACACCTTTCTTTTCGAGAGTAGCGGCAAACTCGGAGATCGCCTTTTTATCCGAGCTTGAGAACCCTGTTTCCGTGACGGGGTTTACGGGAATGAGATTGACGTGAATTGGCATTGTGTCCGTGCGGCTTCTGAGTCGGGAGTTGAGCAGGTCGGCGAGGGCGACGGCAGCCGCTCTCGAATCGTTTTTGCCTGCGATAAGTGTATACTCAAAGGAAATACGTCTACCCGTTGCGGCATAGTAATTCTTACATGCCGTAAGTAACCTGTCTATGTTATATTTTTTGTTGACGGGCATTATACTGCTTCGTGTATCATCGTCGGATGCGTGAAGCGATATGGAAAGCGTTATGGGGAAGTTTTCGCGCGAAAGATCGTCTATGCGCTCGGCAAGTCCGCAGGTGGACAGAGAAATATGTCTGTAACCTATATTGAGTCCGTCCTCGCAGCCCACAAGCTTTAAGAATTTTATTACATTTTGGTAGTTATCAAGCGGCTCGCCTATTCCCATCATAACTACGTTGGAGATTCGCTCGCCCGTGTCCTTTTGCGCGGCAATTATCTGACCGAGCATTTCTGACGGGCGAAGATCGCGCACCTTGCCGCCTATGGTTGAAGCACAGAACGCGCAACCCATACGGCAACCCACCTGCGAGGAAATGCAGATAGTGTTTCCATGCTTGTATTTCATTACTACGCTCTCGACCGCGTTGCCGTCGTCAAGCGCGAAAAGATATTTGACCGTTCCGTCAAGAGACGAGACAAGCTTACGCCTTACGGTCGGCAGAAAATAGTATGAAACGTCATCAAGCTTTGCTTTGAGCGATTTTCCAATATTCGTTATGTCCGAGGGCGCTACTCCCGCATGCATGGGGGCGAAAAGCTGTCGGGCTCTGTATTTCGGCTCTCCGAGAGATACCACCAAGGCTTCAAGCTCGTCGGGTAAGAGCGCAAGAAGGTCTGTTTTTTGTGTACCGTTAATTTCAGTCTGCATTTTTAATCCTTTTCGTCAGCTTTGCTATGAAAAATCCGTCCGTGTGATGCTCGTTCGGCAAAAGAGTGATATAGCCGTCTTTTACATTTAAATCTCCCACGGAGAACGGAGTAAGCTCAAATTCGGAATGTATTTTTAGAAATCTTTCGACGTTTTGGAGATTTTCCTCGGGGAAAACCGTACACGTCGAGTATATAAGAACACCGCCGTCCTTTACGTATTGGCAGGCGTTTTTTAAAATATCGAGCTGAATATCGGGCAATGCCGCGGACTCTGTCGGATCCTTGTAGCGAAGCTCGGGCTTTTTTGCAAGAACTCCAAAGCCGGAGCAGGGAACGTCACAGATGACTCGGTCAGCCGTCGCAAAATGCTCTGTAAGTGGCTTTCTTCCGTCTTGCTCTGCTACCTTTATTATGTCAATTCCCAAGCGCTCCGCGCCCGAAAGAATAAGAGAAAGCTTTCTTTGATGCAGGTCAAACGAAAGTATCTCTCCCTCGTTATTCATGTTTATTGCAGCACCAAAGCTCTTTGAACCGGGGCAGGCGCATATGTCCATTACTTTCATTTCCGCTCTTGCATCAAGCGCCTCGACGCAAATCTGTGATGCCTCGTCCTGAACGGTGAAAAGTCCGTCACAAAAGCCGTAAAGCTCACGCACAGCACCCTTTACGCGGAGTCCGTGCGGAGATATTGCTGTGGGCTCAGCGCCGTCAATAAGTGTGGCAAGCTCCTCGCGAGAGATCTTGAGGGTGTTTACGCGAAGCGTTGTGGGCGGAGTGTCGCAAAAGGCGCTCAGCATTTTGCGCGCCGTATCAAAGCCGTATACCTCTACGAGCTTTTTTACAAGCGGTATACCGACTGAAAACTTAACGGAAAGATATTCGATAGGATCGGAGTCCTTATTTGGCAAGGGCGTTTCAGGCGTGCGCAAATGGGCTCTGAGTATTGCGTTGACAAAGCCCGAGGTGCGGCGAGGACAAAGGGAAACGGACTCGTTTATTGCCGCATGAGGCGGTATTTTGTCCATAAAAATAAGCTGATATAGTCCAAGCCGTAACACCGCCACGGTGTGCTCGTCTATGTCCGACAGCGGTCTTGAGGAAAGAGCTGCAAGTCGGTAGTCAAGCGTCAGGTGACGCTCAATGACTCCGTAAAAGAGCGCGGAGACAAGCCTGCGGTCGGCAGGCGAAAGATCGCATTTTTCAAGAGCCTTGTCAAGGGCGATGTTTGAATACTGCTTTGATTTTTCTGCTTTTATTAATAGGTCGAGCGCAAGCGCTCTTGCATTTTGATTGCTGTTCATAATTACCGTCTGTTATTGCGTCCGCCTGCCAAAAGTAGGAGTCGCAGTAGAGTTAAAAGTGAGGTCAGGAGTGCCGCAACGTAGGTCATAGCCGCCGCTGAAAGCACCTTTTTTGCACCCCTCAGCTCTTCTTCCGAAAGTGTGTGTGAGCCGCTGAGCGCCGCTAAGGCGCGAGCGGAGGCATTAAACTCAACGGGCAGAGTCACAAGCTGAAAGATAGCCACTGCGCTGTAAAGAATAATTCCGAAATACATAAGAGAGGGAGCTGCCATTATCATGCCGATAAAGAATAGGGGCATTGCAAGCATAGAGCCGTAGCGCGTTGCAGGGATTATTGCGGCGCGCAGCTTTATCGGAGAATAATCCTGCGCATACTGAACTGCGTGTCCCGCCTCGTGCGCGGCAACGCCTACGGCGGCGGTGCTGTACGAGTCGTAAACGCTGTCTGAAAGTCTTATTACGTTTGCTTTTGGATCAAAGTGGTCGGTAAGATGTCCGCGTACGCGCTCGATCTTTACGTAGTGTAGACCGTTTGCGTCAAGTATCGCTCTTGCCGCGTCCGCTCCGCAAACGCCCCTTGAGGTCATTACCTTTGAATATTTATTGTAGGTCGAGGACACCTTGAGCTGCGCCCAAACGGAAATAATGAGCGCGGGAAGTATAAGCAATACCGTCCAGTCGAAATAAAAATATCCGAACATAAATTCTCCTTTCGTGGAGAATTTACGCAAGTATATCTCCAACGTTTATTTTTCTTCCGCGCACGAAGTCACTTGCCTTCATTCGCGGCTTTCCCTCGGGAAGAACTCCCGTAATATTCAGCGCGCCGTTTTTGCACGCAACTAAAATTCCGCCGTCAAGTCCGATGACCTCACCCGCCTTGCCGTAATTACCGTTCTCTTTAAAGACCTCGGCAGAGGTGATCTTCAAAAGCTTGCCGTCGGGTGTATGAGTAAAAGCGAGGGGGAACGGAGAAACGCCGCGAATGAGGTTATGGAGCGTGCGCGCGTCCTTTGAAAAGTCAAGCACACAATCCTCTTTGTTGATTTTTGCGGCATAGGTTGCAAGCGTATCGTCCTGTGGCTCGCGCTCGATAGTGCCTGCCTCGACTCCCTCAAGTGTTTTTACTATGAGAGCAGCTCCGCACTCGCCGAGCTTATCGTGTATGGTCTCAAAATTGTCCGTGTCGGTTATATCCACGTAGTCCTTCAAGAGCATATCTCCCGTATCAAGGCCCTCTGCCATATACATGGTGGTAATGCCCGTCTGTGACTTTCCGTCGATAATAGCTCTTTGCATGGGAGCCGCACCTCTGTATTCGGGGAGAAGCGAGCCGTGTACGTTTATACAGCCGTATTTCGGGAAATCAAGCACGTTTTTGGGCAGGATCTTGCCGTATGCAACAACGACGATAACGTCGGGGGAGAGCTCTGTCAAAAGCGAGGCAAACTCCTCCGAGCGTAGCGTTTCCGGCTGATACACGGGAAATCCCGCTTCAAGCGCGAAAACCTTTACGGGTGGCGGAGTAAGAGTGTATCCGCGTCCGCGAGGCTTGTCGGGCTGTGTTATTACTCCGACTATCTCATGCTCGGTGCTTGCAAGTGCTTTAAGTGAGAATAGGGCAAAGTCGGGAGTGCCCATAAAAAGTATTTTCATAGCAACCTCAATTGTCTATCATCGTAGCGATGTCAATATAAAGCTTTCCGTCAAGGTGATCTATTTCATGGCAGAAAGCCTTGGCGAGAAGCCCCGAGCCCGTGATGTCAAAAGTCTCACCCTTGCGGTTGAGCGCACGTACGGTTACGTGCATGGGGCGCTTTGTTATGCCCCATCTTCCCGGAACGGAAAGGCAGCCCTCCTCGCTCTCCTGCTCACCAGTGAACGCTATTATTTTTGGGTTTATAAGCTCGATAAGTCCATCGTCCGGCGTTTCGATAACTACTACGCGGCGCAACACTCCGACCTGCGGAGCGGCAAGACCCACTCCGTCCGCGGCACGCATGGTGTCTATCATGTCGTCGAGCAGGCGCGTTATTCTGGGCGTTATTTCATCAACGGGACGGCACACCTTTCTGAGTGCAGTGTCACCTACTTTAAGTATTTTCAACTTTGCCATGAATTATCTCCTGATTTCTAAATTAATTTATAAATTTGTGGGATTGATATCTACGGACAGAGAAAGTCCGTGAGCGCCCGATGCCGAAAAGTATTTGAGAATGTCCGAAAGCATAGCGCGAGAGCGCTTGTTCGAGCGGATCTTGAGCACCATTCTCATGCGGAATTTTCCCTCGACCTTATACACGGGAGCTTCAAACGGGCCGTAGACTACGGCGGGAACGTCGGAATACTCCGTACCAAGATATTCGGCTACCTTTTCTCCGAGTAGCTTTGATGCGCGGAACAGCTCCGATTCATTTGAACAGGTGAGCGTTAAGAGCGCTATGTCGCAAAACGGCGGGAACACCAAAAGCTTTCGTAGCTTTATCTCACTTTCATAAAAGCCTCGGTAATCCTGCGCGCAGGCAAATTTTATACATTCATTATCGGGGTTATTTGTTTGTATAACGGCAACTCCGTTTTTCTCGGAGCGTCCCGCTCTGCCGATGACCTGCGTGAGCATAGCGAACGTTCGCTCCGCCGCACGGTAATCGTCAAGATACAGAGATGCATCGGCGAGAAGCACGCCTACAAGCGTAACGTCGGGAAAATCGTGTCCCTTGGTCACCATCTGTGTGCCGAGAAGCACGTCAGCCTCGCGCCGCCTGAACTTGCCGAGAAGCTTTTCGTAAGAGCTTTTCTCGGTCGTGGTATCTGTGTCCATACGAAGAACGGTTGCATCTGGCAAAAGACTTCCAAGCTCTTGCTCGACTCTTTGTGTGCCATAGCCCATTCTTGCAAGATGAGTTCCTCCGCAGGACGGGCAGACGGTGGGCACGGGAAGGCGCTTGCCGCACCAATGGCAGGCAAGGTAGCCCGTGTCGTAGCTTGAGGTCGTGGTATGATACGTCATGGAAACACTGCACTCGGGGCATTTAATAGCACCGCCGCAGGTGCGGCAGCTTAAAAAGTTATTATAGCCTCTGCGATTAAGAAACAGTATGGACTGGTTGTTATCTCGCTTGTTTTCCAAAAGGCGAGAGCAAAGTGCCGCGCCGAGCGGAGAGGTGTTTCCCGACTGAAGCTCGGGGCGCATATCCTCAATGATCGCCGTGGGAAGCTTGGCAGCCCCGTATCTGTTCTTAAGCTCTATCAGCGTATATTTGCCGTCAAGCGCCTTTTTGTAGCTTTCAAAGGAGGGCGTTGCGGACGCAAGGAGCATAAGAGAGTTATGGTATGCTGCGCGATATCTTGCAACGTCACGCGCATGGTATTTTGGATTCATATCGGATTTGTAGGTGTGCTCCTGCTCCTCGTCGATTATTATAAGTCCTACGTCGGAAAGAGGAGCGAAAATTGCCGAGCGAGTACCTATTACAACGTCGGCACCGCCGTTTTTGATGCGGCGGAAGGTGTCAACGCGCTCACCGAGCGATAGGGCTGAATGAACGATTGCCACTCGCTCGCCGTATCGGGAGCAGAATATGCGAAGCGACTGCGGTGTCAGAGCGATCTCCGGCAAAAGCACGATAACGCCTCTGCCTCTCTCGAGAATGTGGTCGATAGTTTTGAGCATTACGCTCGTTTTGCCGCTTCCCGTGATTCCGTGAAGCAGTGCGCCCTGCGGTTTGCCCGAATCGGCAAGCTCGCAAAGACGGTCGTAGGCGCTCGTTTGCTCGTCGTTGAGAGTAAGCTCCGTATACTCCTGCTTAAAGCTGATCGCCTCAAGTCCGCGGTCTACTGCCGTTTGCTCGCGCAAAATAAGTCCCTTATCGCAAAGAGCCTTTAGCTGTGCCTTTGTAGCATTCGTTGCGCTTATCAGGGCGCTTTCCTCAACGCTCTCACCCTCTTTGGCAAGGAAACGCAGTATTTCGCCATGCTTATAGGATCGGAGCTTAATGCCCGAGTCCTCGCCCGAGGCAATAGACTCTGCGCGCTCCCTTGATACTATCAAGGAATAGGAAACGGAGTATTTCTCGCCCGTGCTTTTTACCGTAATATCCTTTACGATAGCGCCACACGCAACGAGCTTTTTGATCGCAGGATCGGCAGAGGGACCGTATTTACTTTTAAGAGTTGATATCGGTACTGACTGATGCTTTGTAATATATTTAAGAATGAGCAGAGTGGATTCTTCAAGCTTTGATGTGTCACCCTCGCCCGTTACCACCACTATTTCTTCCATTCTTGAAAAAGCAGAGGTGGGCACTACCGCTTTAGCGGCATCGCCCACCGTACATAACGTATGCTCCTTTAGAAAAAGGCAAAGTCCCAAAGCCTCCTCTGAGAGTGACATTGCTTTGTCACATACGCCAAGCACGGATTTGTAGTCGATTTTCGTATCCTCCGGTGTTTCCTTGAGAGATACCACCAAACCTATTCTTTTTCGGTTTGATACTCCGAAGGGCACGGTAACAAAATCTCCGACGGATATTCCGTCACGGAGCTCGGGGGGGATATAGTAGTCGAAAACATTGTCGATACTATATGGAGTATCGAGCAGATGTATACCGGCGTATGCTGACATAATTCCTCCGAATGATTAGTTTTCGGTATTCTCGGTTACAGCCTCAGCTTCGGTCTCGACCTCAGCCTCCACAGCCTCGCTTCTTACTATCTTGAAAGTACCGTTGTGGATCTTTGTGATGGCGTTCTTTACAGCCTTCTCCTCACGGTATTCCTTGTTGAGCTGATTTATAACGTTGCGGTCAGCTTCCTTGTTGCCGGTAGCAGCCTTTTCTGCAGCATCTTTCTGGGTTACGTATTCGTCTGTGAGAATACGCGCGCACTTAGCGGTTGCGAGGGCAAGCTCGTATCTGTTGAATTCGTCGTTTGTAAGCTGATCAATAGTAGGGTAAAGCATGTTTTTCTCCTTCAAATGTTTGTTTTATGTTAGTTTTTAAAATAATTTTCTGCAATTTTGGGGTTTCTTGAGACGGAGCATTTTTCCGACGTTACGATAGCGCGGATCTGATTTGCCGCATCAAGGTCGAGTCCGTCGTGGTTGTATACAACGTAGTCGTATGCCTCGGCAAAGGTAATTTCTTCCTTGGCTCTTTCAAGGCGTAAGCGGACCTTTTCCTCTGTTTCGGTTCCTCTGCCGCGAAGCCTTGCTTCCTGCACGGAGAACGAGGGGGGCAACAGAAGCACAAGAACGGCATCGGGGTATTTCCTTTTGACGTTCTGTGCGCCCTCGACCTCTATTTCAAGTATGAGGTTTTTTCCCGAAGCCAATACAGCCTCGGCTTCTTTTTTAGGCGTTCCGTAAAAGTTACCGCAGTATTCTGTGTATTCGAGCATATCACCGCGCTCAATGCGCGCCAAAAACTCTTCCCGTGAAATGAAATGATAATTTATTCCGTCAACCTCGCCGGGGCGGGGAGCTCTTGTCGTTGCCGAAACGGAATATACGAAATCTCCCGAACTTAGCAGGTGTGCGTTTACAGTACCCTTACCGCTGCCCGCGGGTCCTGATACTACTATTAAAAGTCCTTTATTCATATTCTCGGTCATTCCTCGATATCGTCCTCGGTGTCGTTGTCGTCAACTCTGTTTGCTATCGTTTCTGCCTGGATAGCAGAAAGAATAACGTGCTCGCTGTCCGTTATTATGACGGCGCGCGTTCTGCGTCCGCAGGAAACGTCTATAACTCTGCCGCCGTCCTTTGCATCCTGTACGAGTCTTTTGACGGGAGCGGAGTCGGGGCTTACTATCGTGACTATTCTTTCAGCTGCAACCATGTTGCCAAAGCCAATGTTTATGAATTTCATTTTTTGCCTCCGTTACTCTATGTTCTGTATCTGCTCGCGTATCTTTTCTATATCGCACTTTATATCGACAACCAGATGTGCGATAGTGGAGTTTTGACATTTTGAGCCTATTGTGTTGGTTTCACGGTTGATCTCCTGAACGAGGAAGTCAAGCTTTCTTCCCGCAGGCTCGTCGGACTCGAGAATTGTCGCAAAGCCGTCGAAGTGAGAGCGGAGTCTGACAAGCTCCTCGTCGATCGCTATTTTATCGGCAAAAATCGCACATTCTGTGAGTATACGGTTTTCGTCAAACACTATTCTGTTGTCGGAGAGCATTTCGCGAAGCCTTGCTTCCAGCTTCTCACGGTAGCTTGATGTATCCGAGAGTGAAATTTTTTCTATTTCGTCAACACGGGCTTTTATAGCCTCGACCTTTTTGCAAAGATCGCGTCTTATATTCTCACCCTCGCGGACTCTTGCCGCTAAAAACTTTTCAATTGCCTCGTCGAGAACGACCGCAAGATCTGCCCAATCGCGTTCAGCATCATCTTCGCTTTTCTTAATTACGAAAATATCGGGATTCTTTGCTACGTTCATAATGCTCACGTCGTTGGTAAGCCCGAACTTATCCCCAAGCTTTTGAAGTGCCGAGATGTAAGCGGAGGCATAGCCCTCGTCAATATCAAAGCTCACGTCGGGCGTGTCGATCACGTTTATCGTTACGTAAACGTCGACCTTACCGCGGGAGATGGATTTTGATTGAAGATGCGGCTTGATTTTTTCCTCAAGAAAAGAAAATGCGCGGGGAAGCTTTACGGAGCAGTCAAAAAATCTGTTGTTGACGCTTTTGAGTTCGACGGTAATATCCTTGCCACCCACCGTGCTTCTTGCTCTTCCGAAGGAGGTCATGCTTTTTATCATGAGGAATTCTCCTTAATAAATAAAACATAATATATCAATATATATTATAAGGCATTTTTTGCCTCTTGTCAACGGACTTTTTGAATTTTGAGCAATTACATACAATTATTTTAAGATATAGCTACATTTTATGGGTGTTTTTAAAGTCGAATAGCACAAAATAGAGGAGAGGGGGAGAATTTTTTACTTTTATTAGCATGTTTTTTCAAAAAATGTAAAAAACTACTTGAAATTTTCGCGCTGATGGTGTATAATAAAATGGATTTAATGTGCGGCACAGCCGCCAAGGATAATTTAAAAACATGGAGGACTGCAAAATGGTAGTAGCAGGCGATTTTAAGAACGGTATTACTTTTGATATGGACGGCAACGTATATCAGGTAATCGAATTTCAGCACGTAAAGCCCGGTAAGGGAGCGGCATTTGTCCGCACGAAGATCAAGAACGTTATCACGGGTTCGGTTATTGAAAGAACCTTCAGCCCCACGGATAAGTTCGAGAACGCTTATATCGAGAGAAAGGAAATGCAGTATTCCTACAACGACGGAGATCTGTATTACTTTATGGATATGGAGAGCTTCGATATGATGCCTCTTAACAGCGACAAGCTTCCCGACAACTTCAAGTTCGTTAAGGAAGAAATGATGTGTAAGATAATTTCTTACAAGGGTAACGTATTTGGAGTTGAGCCTCCTACGTTCGTTGAGCTCGAGGTTACTCAGACCGATCCCGGCTTTGCAGGAAATACCGCGACCAACACCCTTAAGCCCGCAACGCTTGAGACCGGTGCCGTTATCAAGGTTCCGCTCTTTATCAACGAGGGCGACGTTCTGAAGATCGACACCAGAACCGGTGAGTATCTCTCCCGTGCTTAATTTTGATAGGAGGAGAACTGTTATGGAAATGACACTTAACGAAAGAGCTGCTTATATAAAGGGACTTTGCGACGGAATGGAGCTTGATACCGCTTCCAAGGAGGGCAAGGTTATTGCCGCTTTGACCGAGCTTATTTCCGATATGGCTATCACCATCGAGGAGCTTGAGGATGAGGTCGTTGATCTTCGCGAGTATATCGAGGAGATCGACGAGGATCTTGGCGACGTTGAGGAGGTTCTTTGCGACGAGGACTGCGACTGTGACTGCGATTGCGACTGTGATTGTGATTGCGATTGCTGTGACGACGAGGACGATTATTTCGAGGTAGAGTGCCCCTCTTGCGGAGAGACCATCTGCTTTGACGGCACTATCGATCCCGAGGAGCTTGCATGCCCCGCATGCGGAGAAAAGTTCGAGTGCATCGTCGAGGAAGAAGACCTCGAGGCTCTTGACGAGGAATAATTTAAGAGTAAAAATGGGGTTGCCGCACGGCAACCCCTGAATTTTGAAAAAATATAAAAAAATACTTGACAAAGCTTGTTCGCTGTGGTATAATGTGAATTACCTCTGCGAGTAGGCTTTTTTTCGTGCGCAAAAAGCGCCAAACGCCACGAAACTGCTCCGTGAGGGAGGTACACGGACGCGTTCCGCACGCGGGATGTGTCAAATAATTTTAAATGGGAGGTGCCGAAAAATGGCTAATGATGCAAGAGTCAAGATTACTCTGGTATGCACTGAGTGTAAGCAGAGAAACTATGACACGAAGAAGAACAAAAAGAACGATCCTGACAGACTTGAATTGAAGAAGTATTGCAGGTTCTGCCGCAAGCACACTCTTCACAAAGAATCTAAGTAATTCGGAGGGAAGACATGGCAGAGAATGAAAAGAAGGTCGTAAAGACCGAAATCAAGTCCGCCAAACCCAAGAAGGAAAAGAAAAAGGGAAGGGTAAAAGAGGCTTGGAAAGGATTTAAGAGCGAAGTAAAGAAGATCGTATGGCCGTCCGGAAAGCAGGTTCTTAAAAACACACTTGTTGTTTTGGTTATACTTGTTGTTTGTGCGGTTGTGATCGGCCTGCTTGACTATGCTTTTGCAGGCGGATTTAACGCTCTTGTTGGGCTGTTCAGCCCCAACTAATGATTGAAAATGAGTAATTTCAATGAAATGAACGTAGGTCCCAGATGGTATGTGGCGCACACTTATTCGGGATATGAAAACAAGGTTAAGGCAAGCCTTGAAAAGATCGTAGAAAACCGCGGGCTTGAAAATCTTATATTCGACATTCGTGTTCCCGTTGAGACCGTTATAGAAAAGCACGGTGACAAGGAAAAGGAAGTCGAGCTTAAGGTATTTCCCAGCTACGTTTTTATCAAGATGGTAATGACGGATGAAAGCTGGCATGCAGTAAAGTCTATTACAGGATTTACGGGCTTTGTTGGCCCGGGATCAAGTCCCACGCCCCTTACGGATGCCGAGGTAGAGCAGCTCAACATCGAAACGACGAGAGTAGAGCTTATGGTTAAGGTTGGAGACAGCGTTACCGTTACCGATGGATTGTTCGAGGGCTACAAGGGAACTGTTCAGGCAGTATCCGAAGATCTTAAAAACGTTACGGTTCTTATTAAGAGAGGAACACGTGACATGTCCGTTGAGCTTGACGCAACAAGCGTAAAGCTCGCATAAAGGACCGCAAGGTCAAAAAAGTGGGAGGGAGAAAATTTCACTTTAATTCTCCCGTAAATCACCACATTTGGAGGTATTTTAATTATGGCAAAGAAAGTTATGGGTTACATCAAGCTGCAGTTGCCCGCTGGTAAGGCAACTCCTCAGCCCCCCGTAGGACCTGCACTCGGTCAGTACGGTGTTGCAATTCCCGTATTTACTAAGGAATTCAACGAAAGAACAAAGAACGACATCGGACTTATCATCCCTGTTGTTATCACGGTTTATGCTGACCGTTCATTCACGTTTATCACCAAGACTCCTCCCGCAGCTGTCCTCATCAAGAAGGAAGCTAAGATCGAGTCCGGCTCCGCAAAGCCCAACAAGACAAAGGTTGCAAAGCTTACCAAGGAGCAGGTAAGAAAGATCGCAGAGATCAAGATGCCCGACCTCAATGCTTCTTGCGTTGAGACCGCTATGAGCATGGTTGCAGGTACTGCACGCTCTATGGGTGTCGTTGTAGAAGACTAAGGGGGTACGTGAAAATGGGTAAGAAATATACAGACAGCGTAAAGCTTATTGAAAAGAGCAAGGCATACGATCCCGCTGAGGCGTTGGCTCTCGTTTGCCAGACTTCTAAGGCAAAGTTTGATGAAACCATCGAGATCCACATCCGCTTGGGTGTTGACTCCCGTCACGCTGACCAGCAGGTCAGAGGCGCGGTAGTTCTTCCCAACGGAACGGGTAAGAATGTAAAGGTTCTCGTATTCGCAAAGGGTGACAACGTTCAGAAGGCACTTGACGCAGGCGCAGATTACGCAGGCGGAGCTGAGTACGCAGAGAAGATCCAGACCGAAAACTGGTTCGATTTCGACGTTGTTATCGCAAGCCCCGACATGATGGGCGTTATCGGTAAGCTCGGTAAGGTCCTCGGTCCTAAGGGACTTATGCCTTCTCCTAAGGCTGGTACCGTTACTCCCGACGTTGCTCGCGCAGTAACTGAGGCAAAGGCTGGTAAGATCGAGTACAGACTTGATAAGACCAACATCATCCACTGCCCCATTGGTAAGGCATCTTTCGGTGTTGAGAAGCTCACTGAGAACTTCGATACTCTTGTTGGTGCAGTTGTTAAGGCAAAGCCTGCTGCTGCAAAGGGTCAGTACATCAAGAGCTGCGTAATCGCAAGCACGATGGGCCCCGGCATCAAGATCAACCAGACAAAGCTTGGCTAATAAGCTAGGCGATAAAGCAAAAAAGACCTCAACTTTATGTTGAGGTCTTTTTTGTTTTAAAATGTAAATAAATTGAGAAATTGTAGCTATGTAGCGTAAAAAGTATTGACATTTGACAAGAAATCGTGTAAAATATAAGTGTATGTCATTATCATTTTTTGATGTAAATAAGCAAAGAAACTGAAAGGATAAGGAGGTGCTAAAATGATAGAGGCAATTATAGCGGGTGCCGCGGCATTTGTTGTCGGTGCGGTAGCCTTTTCGTTCGTCGGATACGGCGTGCGTAAGAAGAAGGCCGAAAAAGAGATAGGCTCTGCCGAGCAGGAAGTCAAGAGACTTCGCGAGGAAGGCGCAAAGCAAGCGGAAACCCTTAAAAAAGAAGCGTTGCTCTCCGCAAAGGAAGAAATTCTCAAGCAGAGAACGGAAGCTGAAAAGGAGATCAAGGAACGCAGAGCAGACGTTTCCAGAATGGAAAGACGTGTTACTCAAAAGGAAGAAAACCTTGATAAGAAGGCAGAGGCTCTTGAGAAAAAGAACGAGCAGCTTGACAAGAAGATCAAGGAAAACGAGGCGCTGACGGAGCAGATCAACCACCTTCGCGAAAAGGAGATCGAGGTTCTTGAAAAGATCTCGGGAATTTCCGTTGAGCAGGCTAAGGAGGAGCTCTTGGCGAGAACAGAGTCTGCGATCAAGCACGAGCTTGCGCAGAGAATGACCGAGCTTGAAACTCAGTTCAAGGAGGAGGCAGACAGCAAGGCAAAGAATATTATTTCTTTGGCTATTCAAAGATGTGCTGCCGACCACGTTGCGGAAACGACGGTATCCGTCGTATCTCTCCCCAATGAGGACATGAAGGGAAGAATTATCGGACGTGAGGGAAGAAACATCCAGATGCTTGAGAAGCTGACGGGAATTGAACTCATAATCGACGATACACCCGAAGCTATCACACTTTCGGGATTTGATCCCGTTCGCAGAGAGACTGCAAGACTTACTCTCGAGAAGCTTATCGCCGACGGACGTATTCACCCCTCGAGAATCGAGGAGACTGTTGAAAAGGCGGCTCGCGAGGTTGAGGCGGGAATCAAGCAGGCGGGCGAGAGAGCTACGTTTGACGTGGGTATTCACGGAATAAACGGCGATCTTGTAAGAATGCTCGGCAGACTTAAGTACAGAACCAGCTACGGACAGAACGTCCTTAAGCACTCGATCGAGGTAGCACTCATTTCGGGTATGATAGCAGACGAGCTCGGTGTTGACAGCACTGTTGCAAAGCGCGCAGGCTTGCTTCACGATATAGGTAAAGCGCAGACGCACGAAATGGAAGGCTCACACGTTGAGCTTGGCGTAAACCTTGCGAAGAAGTACAAGGAAAGCAAGGACGTTATTCACGCAATTGAGGCTCACCACGGCGACGTTGACGCGCAGACGATAACGGCAGTTATCGTTCAGGCGGCTGACGCAATTTCCGCGGCAAGACCCGGAGCAAGACGTGAGGATCTTGAAAACTACATTAAGAGACTTGAAAAGATCGAGGAGATCGCAAAGAGCTTCTCGGGAGTCGATAAGGCTTACGCGGTACAGGCGGGCAGAGAGATCAGAGTAATGGTTAAGCCCGAGGAGGTAAACGACGACGGAATGAAGATAATTGCGCGCGAGATGGCAGCAAAGATTCAGGAAGACGTTAAGTATCCCGGACAGATAAAGATAAACATTATCAGAGAAAGCCGCGCTGTTGATTACGCGAAGTAATCAACTCCCCAATATCTGTTTCCTAAAAGGATTTTTATATAATTACATAGAACTCCGATGGAATTAAGCGTTAAACGCATCAGATAAATCAGATGCAGAGCAGCGAGACACATGTGCCTCACTGCTCTGCTTTTATTTTTTAAAATGTTATATTACTACTTGAAAAAATATAGCGGATATGATAAAATATAAGTAGTATTTTTGTCGAGGAAGATCAGATGAATAAATTAAAAAAAGCCTTGGAACAGCTAAAAATAGATATGGGAATGGTCGTGGCAATAATAGTCACGCTTGCCATGCTTTTTACCTCTGGCGCGGCAATGGGTATCTGCTTTGTGGCAGAGGGTGTTGCGGCGATCGGCGCGCATGACGTCGGACCGTCGGGCGGTGGAAACTCGGGCGGAGGCTCGTCTGGCGTCAGTAGCAACGCAGGTGCGAATAATAACGCAAATAAACAGCCCATAACCTCAAACTCACAGCCGGGGGCTAAGACGGGAATAGTTCTCCCGTGCGCGACTCCTGCGGGAAATTATTTGAGCGCGGCTGACGAAAGCACAAAGAATATCTCCTCGGATACAGAAATAAAATCCGGTGCGGCTGTGCTCGTCGATATGACGGACGGCGTGGTTGTCGCAGGCAAAAACGCGGATACAAGGATATATCCCGCGTCAATGACTAAGGTAATGACCTTGCTCGTGGCGTGCGAGAATGCTAGGGATCCGGGCGCGCTCTTGACGGTTACAAAGCAAATCGTAGACGAATACAATAAGCCCGTAAATAAGGGCGCATCCGTTGCAAAAACGTGGTTAGAGGGAGATCAGGTTACCGTTGAGGACGCATTGAATCTTGTTATCTACGAGTCGGATACGATAGCTTGCTGGCTGTTGGCGGAATATGTTGCAGGAGGAGAGAGTCAATTTGTGCAGATGATGAATGCCAAAGCCTCGTCAATGGGACTTACGGGTACACATTTTACAAACTGCACGGGACTGTTTAACACGGATCATTACACTACCTGCCGTGAAATGGCGGCGATAATGGCGGCGGCAATGAACAATGAGAGCGCAAAAAAGGTGCTTACGTCAAAGTCACTTTATACGGTTGACGTTTATAATAACGGCGAAAAGGTAAGTGATATAAGCATGTGGAGCGCATGGTATACGGGCAGACTGGAAAGCAATAAGCTGAGCGGAGTGGCGGCGCATTACGTTGGCGGCGGTTCGGATATAATGATAGTTGCAGGCAAGACGGGATATGAGAATATTCCCACGAACTGCTTTGTAACGGCAGGCGAGAACGACACGACGGGACGTAAATACGTCTGCGTTCAGGTTGGAAGAACGGACGAGCTTAGTGAGGTGGTTACCTCATCGCAATCTACTAACGATACGAGAAATATTTATCGAAAGTATGCACTTGAATAATAAAAACAACACGCACGGGATACCGTGCGTGTTGTTTTTTTGGTTTGCGAAAACCACCCGCTAAGCGGGTGGTTCCGTAAAGGCTTTTGCCGTTGAACAAAAACACCTTCTATGATATAATACAAGCGGGTCTAGCCAACCGCAAGTAAAATAAACATAGAA
>SVUH01000023.1 GCA_015063335.1 Oscillospiraceae bacterium
CTCGCAGGTAGCATACTTTTCAATAATTGCCTGCTTTTCGTCCTTAAGCATCATGATTTTTTCACCTTTCTTTTTTATTTATCGTTAACTCAGAAATCGGCGGGTGAAATGCTACTTAAAATAGCCTATTATCCGAAAGCCGAGATAACGACATGTATGGTTATTATATCACGCCTTTGACGTTTTGTAAATAGTTTTTTTAAATTTTTTTGCTTTTTTAAAAATTTTCTCCTTAAATATATAGAAACCCGCCTTCTACTACGGTGTCAAAGGCGGGTTTTTGCACTATTTTATTCAAGCGTCAAGGAGTCTGCGTTGAGAAATTCGTTTGCCTGAATAAGCGAATTTGTCGGAACGGTTTTGGAAGCACCGCACTTGCGGCAGCTCACCTTTAATCCCTCTGCGGTCATTTCAAGCTCGTAATCCCCCTCCTCCTCGCCGTCACATTTGCAGTATATCTTTCCCTCCTCATCAAGCTCCTTTATCATGTAGGAAACTATTTCAAGAACCTGCGGGTCGGTAAGATACTGCTCGGAGTGGAACATGTCAAGGCTCTCGACTCCACTCTTCTCGAGCATATCGAGAAGCTGAAGTTCGCTGCGCGAAAGCTCTGCCTTTACGTGATTGCTCTCGCCCATCATAGCCACGTTGAGATCGGAATATGGGCACGGCAACACAAAAAGCTCCTTATCAAAAAACAAATTCGTGCTGACGGTAAAATTATGAGGCTTGGGGCAAAGCATACAAGGAACGGTAAATCTCACCTTTCCGTCGCCCGTCTTAACCATGACCATCTCACTGCCACCACACTCACATTTGAGCTTTACCATATCAGCAGAGAGACGAAAGGTGTCGACAACGCTCATGACTCCGCTGCCGCACGCGGGGCAACGGTACGCTACCGTTGATTTTTTTGTTTCAAGTACCATTTTTCTATACCTTTATATTTTTTATTCAAAAAGGGGCTGATCCGTCCGAACCGCCCCTTTTATATGTTGTATAAGCCCTATTAAAGCGCTATCTTGTCAAGAATCTTCTCCTTGGGATCGCTTACAGCGTAGGTATCCTTAAATTCTTTGTCCTTCGCTGTGAATCTATCACTGTATACAGTTCCCTTAGCGGAGATCTCCCAATTCATAAGTCCGTCACCGTAGTACCATACAACGGCATAAGACGTAGAGGTCGTTGATGTATCAGAGGTTGCATTGGAGGAGGAAGACAGGGTTATTATCTCGTCAGCCTTCGTAAAGCTTCCGACCGTTCTGCCCTCTGCGAATACCCAAGCGTCGAATGCGTCAACTCCCACAGTGCCCTCAGCGCAGTCCTTGTAATCGGTATAGGTTCCGCCGAGCTCATTTGCAAGAGCCTCAAGCTTTTCTGCGGTTATCTCGCCCATCTCGGCAATTCTTGTCGCCGCACTCTCAGCCTTGGACTTGTCGCTGAATACTATAATTCCCAAATTCTTGGAAACCGCTTCATCAGGATAAACGTCCTTAACAAGATAGTAGACCGTTGCGGAGAAAGACTTAAGCTTTGCTGCCTCTGTACCGAGATCCTCCTTGGTGTCGCCCGCTTCAATAGTCTTAAATCCGCCCGTGACAGCCTCGTCACCGAACATCCACTTGATTGCTTCGTCCTTCTCGTCGTACTTCGCGCCCTCGGAAACGGCATTTGTTGCCGCCTTCTCAACGGAGGTATAGAAGCTGTCCGCAAACTTTACGAATGCGTTGTGGTATTCCTCGCTTGCTTCCTTGCCAAGAACCGTATAAACAGTCTTATCACCGTCCTTCTTAGTGGACGTGAGTCCCTCCTTAGCCTCAGCGGTCTCGGTTGCCTCGGTGCTCTTAACTACGAACTCTGAGTCGTCCTTAACTGCCGCGATAACCTTTTCGAGAACCTCTTTGCGTACATCGTGGGGTTCTTTATCTTCTTTCTTAACATTCTTCATAGCGGACTCATAGCTGTCGTCAAAGGTGTCCTCAGCTATAAGCTTAATAATCTCAGCGCGGAGAGCATCCTTGTCGGTTATCTTGGAAAGAGCTTCAGCATTTGCTCTCTCCGCTGCGATCATTTCCTTATACTTTGCTATGACCTGTTCATCGGTTGCTTCCGTGCCCTCTGCGAGAGTTGCCTCTACCGCTTCTCTTGCCTCCTCAAGCGTTACGCTGAAGGTGTGCTTATAGTAATCTACCAGATCGTAATCAAGCTTGTTAGCGTCATACTCCGCCTTAATATCATCCTTGCTGATAGCAGCTTCAATATCCGTGCCTATCTTCTCACTGTATGCGGTAGCAAGAGTAGCAAGCTCAACAGCCGCACGAATATCCTTAAGCTTCATGCCCTTGCCGTAATTAGCGGCAATGTAGTTGTCTGCGCTCATGGAATAATACGTTGCATAGACCTCGTACATGGAAAGCTGATCTTCGATGGACTGCTTTGCCTCGTCGTCAAGCTCAAAGCCTGCAGCCTTTGCCGCCTCGCAGTATACGAGGATCTCCTTGACCTGCTCTACGGTGCTTTCCATCATAACGTCACGCCAGGTCTTTGTTACGTTGCCGTTAGCATCGGTGCTGTACGCCTGATCCTCAAGAGCCTTGCCCGTATCAAGTCCGTATGCGGAGAGATAGGAGCTGTTTTCCTCTACGAAGCTGCTGTACTGCGACTTTGCATAATAGTTCATCATATTTTCGGTAACTCGGAAGTTATCGGACTTCATTACAGTCTGCATGCGTCCGAAAACGCCGTTGCTCGTAAGCGCAAGCAATACTACCGAAGCGAGCAGTAAAACCGCACCCGTAATAGCAATTGCATTGAGAGCCCACGAGGGCATTCCGTTTTTCTTTTTAGGAGCAGGAGCGCCGAAAAGCACGTCGCTTGCTCTGTCGTTTCTGATTCTGTTAGACTTTCCCATTTGGGTATACCTCTTTTTCTTTTTATGTGTTCGACAAAATCGAATTCACAAGGGATATTATACAATTATAGAGTGATAAAACCTTGAATTGGCTATGAATAATTTTTTAATTTTGTCGATATTTTATATTTTTTTATAATTACGAGGCTAAATCTCATTAAAGATTCATTATTACGGGAAGCACCATCGGCTTGCGCTTTGTTTTTGCGTAGAGGAATTTTGAAAGTTCGTCCTTTACACAGTTCTTCAAATGCATACGGTCAACAGGTGCGCCCATATCAAGACAGCGCTCGATTGTCTCCGTAGCAATAGCTCTTACCTCGTCCATAAGCTCCTCGGACTCGCGCACGTAAACAAATCCGCGGGATACGACCTCGGGGCCGGAAATGAGAAGTCCCGAATCCGTGTCGACCGATGCTACTATAACGATAAGGCCGTCCTGAGAAAGATGACGTCTGTCACGAAGCACGATATTTCCAACGTCACCGACTCCGTATCCGTCAACCAGCACCTTTCCGGCAGGAACAGTTCCCGCAAAGCGAGCGCCCTTTGAATCTATCTCGAGCACCTTTCCGATATCGGAAATAAAAATATTGCCGTCGGGAATACCCATATCAAGCGCAAGCTCTCTGTTTGCGGCAAGATGTCTGTATTCTCCGTGAATGGGCATGCAGTATTTCGGGCGCGTCAGAGCGTGCATGAGCTTGATCTCCTCCTGGCACGCGTGTCCCGAAACGTGAACCTCAACAACTGCGTCGTGAAGCACGCTGACTCCGTTTTTGGAGAGTTCGTTTATTATTCTTCCTACGAGCTTTTCGTTACCCGGTATAGCGCTCGAGGAGAGCACGACGAGATCGTTTCTGCCGAGCGTTACCTGAGCGTGATCGCCGAATGCCATTCTGTAAAGCGCGGACATAGGCTCTCCCTGACTTCCCGTAGTGATAAGCGTCAGCTCCTCGGGCTTAAAGCGGCGGATCTCGTTAATATCAACGAGCACCCCGTCGGGAACGGTCATGTATCCGAGCTCCACAGCTGCGGCTACGATATTTATCATGCTACGCCCCGTGATAGCGACCTTTCTTCCGTGCCTTGCGCTTACGTTTATTATCTGCTGAACGCGGTGAACGTTCGAGGAGAACGTCGCGATCACGATCCTCTTGTCCGTGTTCGAGGTGAAGATATACTCAAGCGACTTACCCACCTTTCGTTCCGAGGGAGTAAAGCCTGCGCGCTCGGCATTAGTCGACTCGCACATGAGCAAAAGCACACCCTTTCTGCCTATCTCGCCAAGTCGCGTAATGTTCATCATATCACCGTCAATGGGAGTAACGTCGAGCTTGAAGTCTCCTGTGTGAACGACAACTCCGAGCGGAGTGGTTATCGCAAGACAGCAGGCGTCTGCGATGGAGTGATTTGCGTGAATGAACTCGACTGCGAACTCACCGAGGCGAACGGTCTGTCCTGCCTTTACGCAGTTAAGCTTTGGCGTTACAGGCAATACGTGCTCCGTAAGCTTGTTTTTGATAATTCCGAGAGTCAGATTTGTTCCGTATATAGGCGGATTTATCTCGCGCAAAACGTACGGTATCGCTCCTATGTGGTCCTCGTGTCCGTGGGTAAGGACCATACCCCTTATTTTTTCCTTGTTGGCTTCAAGATAAGATATATCGGGTATGACCAAGTCAATACCGGGCATATCCTCATCGGGGAAGCCCAAGCCGCAGTCGACGATTATAATATCGTCACCGTATTCCAGAACGGTCAGATTTTTACCGATCTCGTTAAGACCGCCCAGAGGAATAACCTGAAGCTTGCCTTTTTCTTTTTTAGGCATAAAATCTCCTTATCTAAAATAATATTCGGTTATAAGTAAAAGCACCGAAAGCACCGCCGCGCACCCTCGTGCAATAATTTGACAAACGCGAAAAACGGTCTGCGCAAAAAACGCAAACCTTTCTTCCAAAGCGAATACAGCACCGCTCCCTATATCCGCCGCGAAGAAATATCAAATTTAACCTACCGCTGATTATACCATATTTTACCGCAAATGTCAATAGCGTATGAAAACTAACACCTCAAAAAAGGAAAAAGAGTTCGTCACAAAACGACTATGAGCCAAACGATGCTTGCGAGTGTCGCCCCCGCGAGCGCGCCCAGCGAAAAAGACAACCATAAGGGCGCTCTCTTGCGCTTTGACGACATTCCGCTGCTTGCAACAAGCCTGTTCGCTTCCTTTAATATGTCCGTTTCCGTTGCTCCCGTTCCCTTTTTCATTATCATGTAGACGGCTTCAAAACGACTCGTTCTGTCACCGCGCACGATGATGACATTTCTGTTTACTCCCTTAAGCATATGTTCTCTCCAAAATAGCGTATAAGGTATTATTGTACACGAGCGCTCAATTTAATTCACGACTTTTGAAAAGATATGATAAATTTTAGCCTGTGTCACACAATATAAACCGTCTGTGATAATATTTCATTTCAATACTTGCTAACGCCAAAAAAATGTGATATAATAAGAGTAAATAAGCAGAAAATATTTTTTATGAGGAATAATTATATGAAGAATTTCACGTTTTGGTCTCCAACCTATTTTTCTTTCGGAAAGGATGCCGAAAACGGCACGGGAAGCCTTGTAAAGCGCTTTGGCGGAAGCAAGGTGCTTATCCACTACGGCGGCGGTAGCGTCAAGCGTTCCGGGCTTTTGGACAGAGTAAAGGCTTCTCTGGAAAAAGAGGAGATTGCGTACGTCGAGCTTGGCGGCGTAATGCCAAATCCAAGAAGCGGTCTTGTGTATGAGGGCATTGAGCTTTGCCGCAAAGAGGGTGTCGACTTTATATTAGCGGTCGGTGGCGGTAGCACTATCGACTCGTCAAAGGCAATCGCGGCGGGTGTCTTATACGACGGCGATTTTTGGGATTTCTACTGTGGCAAGCCTATGGAGAAAGCTCTGCCCGTAGGTACGGTGCTCACAATTTCCGCCGCGGGAAGCGAAGGAAGTGCAGATACCGTAATTACTCACGAAAACGGAATGCTCAAGCGCGGTGGCGGCGGAGATGCTGTGCGCCCTAAGTTCAGTATACTGAATCCTGCTCTTACGCAGACGTTGTCAGCGTATCAAACCGCGTGCGGAATTACCGACATTATGGCGCACCTCTACGAACGCTATCTCACCAATACCAAAGAGGTTGAGGTGACGGACAGAATGATAGAGGCACTTCTTCTCACCATGGTGCACGAGGGACCTCGTGTAATTGCCGACCCGGATAACTACGAGGCACGCGCGAATATCATGTGGGCAGGCATGATGGCACACAACCAGAGCTGCGGCGTAGGACGCTCGCAGGACTGGGCAAGCCACAACCTTGAGCACGAGCTTTCCGCGGTTTATGACTGCGCTCACGGTGCGGGACTTGCAGTCGTTATGCCCGCCGTTTTCACTTATAATATGAATCACGACGTTATGCGCTTTGCTCAGGTGGCGGTTCGCGTATGGGGCTGTCAGATGGACTTTGCGCATCCCGAAATTACCGCGAAGGCGGGTATTGAGGCGTTCCGCAGCTTCCTTATCTCTATCGGTATGCCGAAGAATTTTGAGGAGCTGGGTGCAAAGGAAGAGGATATTCCTTATATGGTCAAGACACTTTGCTACGGCAACGGACGAAAAGGAACAGTAGGCGGATTCGTTTCGCTTAATGAAGATGACTGCACCAAAATTTACGGAATGATGGTATAAATTTATTAAAGCATAGGAATAACGTTATGAAAAGGCGGCAATTGCCGAGCACGGTATGATAGTTTACCTTTTTCACTTGTAAAGAGAATCGTCAATTTCTTTTTTATATGCATATTACAACAAAAAAATAACATTTTTTATTGGTTCATAAAATATTCACCCTCTCTTCACCGTTCTGTGGTATAATGAATAAAATCTTATGAGAAGGGATCTTGACATGAAAAGTAATTTCAAAAGAACGTGGAAGATCGTCGTTATATTCGGCGCATTGTTTTTATCCATCTGCCTTCTTTTGCTTCTTATTTTCAACGAGGGTAAAAATCGTACAAGGTGACGTTCGACCTCGACGGCGGTATTCTCCTCAGCGGCTCGCTTGAGCAATACGTCGTGCAAGGGCAGGATGCCAATCCGCCCAAAACCGCTAAGGACGGCGCATTCCTCAGAGGCTGGAGCGGCTCGTACCAAAAGGTCACAAGAAATATAGTAGTTACGGCTATATGGGAATACGAAACTACGGCAGGTATTATCTACGCCGACAGTGAAAACCAGAACTTTACGGAAATTGTCGGATCATTTCCATATATTGCGGGAGACGTTTACCTCGGCGCATACCATGACAACAAAAAGGTCCTCGGCATTGGCGACGAAGCCTTTATAGACCGCGACGGAATTACGAAGGTCTATTTGCTCAACGGTCTTATTTCCATAGGCGAGCGCGCCTTTATGAATTGCACATCAATTACGGAGATCGAGATCCCCGAAACTGTCACTCACATCGAGGCAGATGCATTCTGGGGCTGTGAATCGCTCGAAACTCTCGTCCTGAACGAGGGACTTCTCAAAATCGGATCGGGCGCGTTTGCCTATTGTACGAATCTTAGGGAAGTCATTATCCCCGAAAGCGTCACTCATATCGCACAGAGCGCATTTGATGGTTGTGAGGATCTTGTGATCAAGATCAAGATAGCGGAAGAGGACGCTCCTGAGAGCTGGGCAGAGGGTTGCTTTGGTGATGCGAAGATCGAATGGAGCTTTGATCCCAATGCCACCGATCCCGAAAACTCCGAAGACGATGAGGCGGACGAAAAATCCGACGAGAATGCGGAGACTGACGAAGACCGAAAAGCCGACGGAGGCAAATAAGTATGCACATAATGCAAATGCTGCTCGCGCTCACCCCGGTGTTCTTCTCGGCGCTTTTTCTCCTGTGCTTTTTCAGGGAAAAGCTTAAGCATCATCCAATAATCAACTACCTTTTTATTGCCGCGTGTGCTGTATTCTTCTTTTGCTGGAACTACGCGGCGCATGAGTTGGGTTGGTTAGAGGATGGATTTATGACGCTGGAAAATATAAGCCCGTTTATCTGTACGGTCATTCTCGTAACCCCGTTCTTGCACAAGAAAATTCGGGATTTTGCATATTGCGCCATAGCCTTCCTCGCGTTTGGAATGTTCTTAGCGCTCTATATAAGCCCCGCCGCGGAATATTTTTCGAGCCTAAGACAGAACACCCCATTCGTTTATATCTCCGAGGCCGCCTGCCATCTCGTTATGGCGCTCTACGGCTTCTACCTGATACTTGTCGGGCGCGTAAAATTAAATCTCAAAAGCTTTTTGAAAGCAATTGCCTTTATTTATTCTGCCGTAATATTCGGCGTATTCCTTAATTGGTGCTTCCATCTCTCCAACTTCGGCATGAATATGTACGGCAACTACTCTATCTACTTCCTCGATATTTTCGGAAGCTTTACCGCAACGTTCATAGCCTACCTCGTGGGCATCTTCGCCACAATTCTTCTTGGCTTTCTCGTCGGCAATTTCCTCGACTGGATATCAAGACCTGCGACAAAAAAGCCCGAGGCAAAAGAAGCCACCTCAGAAAACAGCGAGGCTACTACTCAAGAATAACAAAAACCACCCTCACAGGGTGGTTTTTGTTATTTAGTTATAACATTCAAAGCAGCTTTTCTTTTCCAATAAGCTTGATGAGCGCGTCAGCCATAGCTGCAAAGCCAAGGTCTGTCGGATGACAATCGTCAACCGTGCCCTCATTGCCGCAAAGCTCCGTAAGATCGTCTCCGTTCAGGAAATATACGTTGAGGTCTCCTCTCGCCTTTGCGTTTTCATACGTCGCTTTTATTATTTCAATTCTGTGGTTATCGCTATCCGTACGGTTGAGCTTATGCAAGGGGCGCGACATCATAATTATCGGCAAAGAGGGATTTGCCTCTCTTATCGCAAGAAACATCTTCTCGTGAGTCTGCATAAGATAGTCAGGCGTTGGCGCATTATGGTCGTAATCATATACGAAAAGCCCCATATCGAGTCCCTTTATATAATCTATTATCGTATCCTCCGCGCGAGCGTTGCCTGCAAATCCGAGATTTACGTAATCCGCGTTAAATCTTCTCGATATATACGCCTGATAGCAGGTTCCCGGGCGCGAGGCGCATCCGCCCTGGGTGATAGAAGAACCGTAATACACTATCGGCTTTTCGTTTGAATATCTTTCGGGGGCTTCTACATCGGCGTTCTCGTCAAGTCCTATATAAAGCTCCTCTACCGAGCTGTAAAGAGGGAAATTTATAGTTATATCACGCATGCGCGGCTTGCCCAATTTAATGATCGACTCAAACTCCGTGTTGGGCTCGACCGGGGGGATAAAGGTTTTTACGTAACGAGTCCCCTCGTAAAGATCAAAGCCTATCGAGCCGCAAAATGCAAAATGCGGCATTCTGCCAAGAGAAGAATATTTTACAGATATCGCAACGTACGGGCTGTTAGTCTTAAAACGCACTCTGCCGCCCGCCGTATTGTAGTTGAGGCGAGTTACTCCCTCGCTGGTGCTCTCCGCCACGCTTGTCGGTATTCTATGAAATACACCGTCGGAGATCATCAGTCCGTGGATAACGAACGGCGCGCTTTTTGCATCGTAAAATTTTATTCCTTGCTTGTCGATAGTCGAACCGACCTTAAAATTCTTGTCAATAGAAGCTATGTCACTCATTTTGTGTTACCTTTCGTTTTGTTAGTATAATGCCATCTTTCACTTTGATGATTTAATTATATCATAAAGCCGAATGATTTGCAAGAATAAAATTAAGCTTGTAGGGACAGGCGTCCTCGACTGTCCGTTTTTTACGACCTCCGGGTTATCGCTTCGCGCCGCCACCGTCGCATAGTCGCCGCGCGCACGCACAGCTTTGCTTTGAAAGCAGCAAATAGTGTTGTTTTCAATTAACCTTTCCCTAAAGATAGTGCGAACAACGCCCGCCTTGCGGTTCCCGAATTTTGTCCGCCTTCGCGGAGTGGGATTTGAAAGGCCCGCCACCGTCGCATAGTCGTTGCGTGTCGCTCGGTGCTCTCGCTCCTTCAACTCCTTGCTTTGGGCGGTTTCACTTGATAAAAACGATACTCAATCGTTTTTATCTTCGCTACCCACTCCCTCCGCCGCCGCGAGGCGGCTGCCGGAGGTCGTGAAGAACGAAGTCCTCTCCGAAAGCAAAAAGAAAAACCACCCTGATGGGTGGTTTTCTTTTTGGTTGCGGGGGTGGGATTTGAACCTCACGACCTCCGGGTTATGAGCCCGACGAGCTACCAAGCTGCTCTACCCCGCGATATTAAATTTTGTTACCGTTGTGGTGCCGGTGACCGGGGTCGAACCGGTACGATACTTACGTATCACGGGATTTTAAGTCCCGGGCGTCTGCCTGTTCCGCCACACCGGCGCAACTCCTCCCTTCGGTGACTTTACTATTATATCACACCCTATTCCCTTTGTCAACCCCAATTTGCAATTTTTCTTTGCCACCCCCTCAAAACTTAAATACCTTATTCGACAAATTCTTATTATCCGTCACGCTTGTGCCTCATAATAATACAGAATATTTTTTCAAAAGCATTGACTTTGCCAAAAAAAAATGATATAATATCCTCACTAACATACTTCTCGGAGGTAAGAACCATGAAACATATCGAAACTATCGAGACTCGCAATCTCTGCGAGAGCGCACAGAACGGCGGTTGCGGCGAGTGCCAGACTTCCTGCCAGTCCGCTTGCAAGACCAGCTGCGGTATTGCTAACCAGCAGTGCGAAAACAACTGATTTTGTAAGTAAAAAGGAGCTGTCCTGAAAAACAGCTCCTTTTTGCGTGTTTTTATAAGCTTACGACCATAAGATCAAAGGAGAATCAAAATGATACATCAGTACAAGCTCGGCGGTTACAATATCGTAATTGACGTTTGCTCGGGTGCGCTTCACGTCGTTGACGAGGTAGCCTACGACATAATTTCCATGTTCGAGAGTGCGAGCCGAGAGCAGATCATATCCGCAATGAAAGAAAAATACGCGTCACGCGAGGACATAACCGACGGTGATATAGACGAATGCTACGAGCAGGTCGTATCTCTCAAGGAGTCGGGCAAGCTCTTTTGCCCCGACACATTCGAGCCCATGGCAGGACACATTAAAGCAAAGACCTCGGGTGTTGTAAAGGCGCTCTGTCTGCACATCGCGCACACCTGCAATCTCAACTGCTCCTACTGCTTTGCCTCGCAGGGCAAATACCACGGCGAGCGTGCGGTCATGAGCTTTGAGGTAGGCAAGCGCGCGCTTGATTTCCTTATTGAAAATTCGGGAACACGCCGCAATCTTGAGGTGGATTTCTTCGGCGGCGAGCCGCTTATGAATTTCGAGGTAGTAAAGCAGCTTGTGGAATACGCGAGAAGCGTTGAGGGACAGTACGGCAAAAACTTCCGCTTCACTCTCACTACCAACGGAATTCTTATAGATGACGACGTTATCGACTTTTGCAACCGTGAAATGAGCAACGTCGTTATAAGCCTTGACGGAAGAAAGGAGATCCACGACCGCTACCGCGTTGACTACGCGGGCAACGGAAGCTGGGAGCGCATCGTTCCGAAATTCCAGAAGCTCGTCGAGGCAAGAGGCGGCAAGGGCTACTACGTCCGCGGTACGTTTACGCATGCAAATCCCGATTTCCTTGAGGACATAAAGCAGATGCTCGATCTCGGCTTTACCGAGCTCAGCATGGAGCCCGTGGTATCCGCCCCCGGTGACGCCGAGGAGCTTACCGAGGAGGATCTTCCCATAATCCTTGAGCAGTACGAAAAGCTCGCCGAGCTGATGCTCGAGCGCGACCGCGAGGGCAAGCCCTTCACCTTCTACCACTACATGATAGACCTTACGGGCGGTCCTTGCATCTATAAGAGAATTTCGGGCTGTGGCTCGGGAACTGAATACATGGCAGTAACGCCATGGGGTGACCTCTATCCCTGCCACCAATTCGTGGGCGAGGAACAATTCCTGCTTGGAAACATATACGACGGTGTTACGAACACCTCTGTCAGAGACGAATTCGGCTCCTGTAACGTTTACGTCCGCGAGGACTGCCGCGACTGCTGGGCTAAGCTCTACTGCTCGGGCGGCTGTGCCGCAAACGCATACCACGCAACAGGCTCCGTTCGCGGCGTATACAAATACGGCTGTGAGCTGTTCCGCAAGAGAATGGAATGCGCCATAATGGTCGCTATCGCAAGAACTCTTGCCGCAAAGAAAAAATGAGAACGCCTATTTACGATTTTCTTCGCTCCTACGCCGAGTCGGGCACGGAGCGCCTGCACATGCCGGGGCACAAGGGCAAGTCGCTCCTTGGCTTTGAGTGCCTTGACATTACGGAAATAACGGGCGCGGACGATCTTTACAATGCCGAGGGTATAATTGCCGAGAGTGAGCGTGAGGCAAGCCGCCTTTTTGGAGCTCGTACGTTTTATTCCACCGAGGGCTCGTCGCTCTGCATACGCGCGATGCTTTATCTCGTAGCAAAGTATGCTGCCGCAAGGGGAGAAAAGCCTCGCATTTTGGCGGGACGAAACGCACACAAGGTGTTCCTTTACGCGGCGGCTATGCTTGACCTTTCCGTCGATTGGCTTTTCGCCGACGGTGGCAGCTATCTGTCCTGCACTCCGAGTGCCGAGGAGCTTGAAGAATACCTAAGCAATTCGAAATCGCGTCCTACGGCTGTATACCTTACAAGCCCCGACTATCTTGGGAACGTATGCGACGTAAAGAAAATTTCGGCTGTGTGCCGCCGCTATGGAGTGCTTCTGCTCGTAGACAACGCTCACGGCGCTTACACAAAATTTCTTAGCCCATCTACCCACCCCATAGACCTCGGAGCTGATATATGCTGTGACTCCGCGCACAAAACGCTCCCTGCCCTCACGGGCTGTGCGTATCTGCACGTCAGCCTCGACGCTCCCGACTTTTTGCGCGAAAACGCACGACAGGCACTGTCGCTTTTTGGCTCAACGAGTCCGTCATACTTACTTCTCGCCTCGATTGACAAGGTAAACGAATATATAGAAAACGGCTACCGCGAAAAGCTCGACGCACTTGTAGGTCAAATTGACGTCATAAAAAAGGAGCTTCTACAAAACGGATATACGCTCGTTGGTGACGAGTCTCTGAAGATAACCGTTGCGGCAAAGCAATACGGATATACGGGCAACGAGCTTGCGAGCGCTTTACGTGACAGGGGCATTGAGTGTGAGTTTGCAGACAACGATTTTACAGTCGCCATGCTAACCCCCGAATCCGACGCGAGCGTCCTCAGATGCGCGCTGTTGGAGCTCCCAAAGAAAGCACCTCTGACCGATGCCGCGCCGGCATTCGTGCCGCCAACGGCGGAGATCTCTATACGCGAGGCAATTCTCGCTCCGTCCGAAAGGGTGCTCACGAAAGATGCGGCAGGTCGAATTTTGGCAACGCCTTGCGTTTCCTGCCCTCCCGCCGTACCGATAGTCGTATCGGGTGAGCGGATAAGCGAGGACGCCGTAAGCGCAATGCTTTATTACGGAATCGAATACTGCGACGTAATGGTATAAAGAATTTTTTAGGATATCTCTTTTTGAGGTATCCTTTTTCTTTATATAAATTTAAATAAATTTATATAATAATCAGTTTTAATCTTGAAAAAGTCCGCACATTGTGCTATAATTATACTGGATAATGGTATTTTAGTGTCAAAATTAGAAAAACGGTTATTTTAGGATATAAAATTTATGGCTACTGATTGCAAAAAAGGTAAATTTCGCATAATACTTGCCTCGGCTTCTCCTCGCAGGCGTGAAATTCTTGCGAGCATGGGAGCGCGCTTTACGGTTCTCGCGGCGGACGCGGACGAATCAAGCTCAATACTCGATCCATGCGCGCTTACACGAGAGCTGGCAGAGAGAAAAGCGAGAGCTACACTCGACGCGCTCTCCGAGCGTGGCGAGGCTGACGGCGCGATAATTATTGCCGCTGACACAGTTGTGGCTTGCGACGGTGAAATACTCGGCAAGCCCCACGACACGGACGACGCGCGCCGAATGCTTCGTATGCTGTCGGGCAACACACACGAGGTTGCAACAGGAATAGCTATCGCGCACAAGGGTGAAATATTCACCGATTGCAGTCTTACTCACGTAATGGTTGACGAAATTCCCGAGGAGCAAATGGAAGCCTATATTGAGAGCGGCGAATGTGATGACAAAGCAGGAGCTTACGGGATACAGGGCAGCTTTTCAAGATGGATAAGCGGTATCGACGGCTGCTATTTCGGAGTTGTCGGACTCCCCGTAAATCTTCTCTCCAAGCTTTTTTACAGCGTTGTCGGCTGCTACCCCGACGAGCTTTAAACTTTTAGTAGCAAGAATTCCAAGGAAAGGAGCATATCATGGCGAAGATATACGGCATGGATCTGGGCACGGCAAATACGCTTATTTGCCACAAGGGCGAGATAATTCTGCGAGCCCCCTCTGTCGTTGCGCTCAGCGACGACGACCGAGAAATAGTCGCCTTAGGTCCTAAGGCAAAGGATATGCTCGGCAAAACGCCCGTTGGAATTACAGCGACTCGACCTCTTAAGGGAGGTGTTATCACGGACGGCGACGTAGCCTCCAAAATGGTACGCGGCTTCCTTGAACGTGTCGGTGCCTTTTCGATCTTCTCACGTCCCATAATTATCGCTTGCATACCGCACAAGGCGACGGGCGTTGAGCGCCGCGCCCTTGAGGACGCGATCTTTGAAGCGGGCGCAAGATACGTTGCTCTCATAGACGAGCCGCTCGCCGCGGCGATAGGCACAGGTCTCCGTGTAGGTGCCGCCAAGGGCAGCATGATAGTGGATATCGGCGGCGGCTCGACCGAGGTTGCCGTTATAAGCCACGGCGGGATCGTTACCGCAAGCTCGGTGCGCGTGGCGGGAGACCAATTCGACAACGCTATCGTTGATTACTTAAAGGTAAACAGACATACGCTCATAGGCAACTCCTCCGCCGAGGAAATGAAGATAAGCATCGGCTCGGCTCACAAGGACTTTGATGCGGGCGAGGCGACCGTCGCAGGTCGAAATCTCCTTAACAACATGTGTTGCACTATAAACGTCTCGGGAAGCGAGCTTCGGGCGGCAATGTCAAAGCCGCTTGACCAGATCATAGACTCCATCAAGCGCACGCTTGAAGCCACTCCCCCCGAGCTCTCCGCAGACATATACGACTACGGAATCATGCTGACGGGCGGCGGCGCGCGCCTGCGCGGAATATCAAAGCTCATGCAGGAGCGCCTCGGAATTAAGGTGACGACGGCAAAGCGACCGCTTGAAGCCGTATGCATAGGAATATCAAGAGTGATCGAAAGCGAGGCGCAACTCGGAGATCTGCTCCGCTATCGCTCACGTTAAAAGTATAAAAAAGAAAGGACGCAAGAAGAATGACGGACAGCGCAAACTACCTCAGTGAATTAAATCGCTTCAACGGCTTTTACACCGTTCTCGTGGGGATCTGCGCAGCGCTTTGCATCGGCGCTACGGTAATCGCCATTCTTTTGAGCTTGCCCATCGGTATACTTATTGCGGTGGCGGCTGCTGTCCTTTATGCTTTTCTTTCGACCCACCGCGCTTATTCTATGCTCGGACTCCGTTTTGAGAACGTCCGCGGCAGGATACACGTAACGCGCATTGACTGCATTTTTGAAAACACGGCTTACGTTCCTGACAGATTTGTTTGGGCATGGGTAACGCACATCGGAGACGGCGCGTTTGCCTCAAAAAAGAACGCGGAGCTTTCGTTTGTTTATATACCGAGAAGCATTGAGCATATCGGTAAGGATATATTCGGAGAGAACGCTTCTCGCGTTACGGTCCTTTTTGAGGGAGACGAAAACGAATGGACACGTATTGACAAGCAGACCGACTTTTCGTCGATCGCCGTGATGTACTCCAATCCCTTTCCAAGACTCGAAAAGAAAAACAAGAAAAAAAGTCGCTCCACCGTTTGCGACGCGGAGGCTGACGTATGAAAAAATTCTTAAAGAGTAAGCTTTTTATAATTTGTGCAATTCTTGCCGTCACTCTTGCGCTCGTTCCCGCAGTTCTTGCAGCGTTCGGAAAGGTTGACGTGGTACGTAGCGGTCTTGCTACCGTTGCAAAGCCTTTTTCGTATTGCGGCAATAAGATCGCAGAGGCTTTTAACGGCTTTGTCTCGGTGTTTGCAGACTACGACGAGCTTCAAAAGGAAAACGAGGAGCTTCGCGCCACTATTGAATCTATGGAAAATCAGCTCGCGGACGACGAGGTCTTGCGTGAGGAAAACAAGTGGTTGCGCGAATTTTTGGATCTCTCAACCAAGAATCCCGATTTCGCTCTTGCAGATGCAGACATTATATCCTTTGAGGCAGGCAACTACTCTACCGTGCTGACGCTTAACAAGGGCACAGTCCACGGAATAAAAAAGAATATGCCCGTGATAAGCTCCCGCGGAGTTATCGGACACGTCAGCGAGGTAGGACTTGATTGGTGCCGTGTCACGGGGATCATTGAATCCACAAGCAAGGTAAGCGCCTACACCGACCGCACAGGCGTTATAGGTACGGTCGAGGGCGACGCTATACTCCGTGCTGATGGAAAATGCGTCATGAGCTGCAATCCCGATGCTGATATAAAGCCGGGCGACCGCGTTTATACCAGCGGCACGGGCGACATATATCCTGACGGTCTTCTTGTCGGAAAAATAATTTCTGTCGAGGCAGACGAAACTACAAGACGGCTTATCGCAACGATCGAGCCTGCCGTCGATTTTGAAACTATACATAACCTTGGAAACGTTATGATCGTCACGGGCTACGCAGGACAAACGGAGGGAAAGTGACGTGAAGCTGAACGCATTTTCACCAACAGGAGAAAAGCTAAGAATACTTCGCAGAATAATAATTTTCGGTCTTGTCGGATTTTTCCTGTGTATTATTCAGTGCTCATTCTTCTCAAAACTTAAACCTTTCGGAGCAACACCCGACATTGTTCTTGGCTCAATTCTTGCCATAAGCATGCTTGACGGCAAGAAAAGCGCGGCGGTATATGCCGTGGGCACGGGATACTTCCTCGACGCGATCGGAGCAACGCCCCCCTCCCTCTCCCCGATCTTTTATCTTTTGGCGGTAGCGGTGCTGGGGTTCATCTCTGATAAAATGATGCCGAGGTTTCTCTCCTTTACCGCGGTTATGTTGCCCGCAGTATGTCTAAGCTCTATATTCACATTTATCAGCCTTTGGATATCTCTCGGCGCCCTCCCGCCGACAGTATATATCACGGCGGTCATTCTCCCCGAAATACTCTCTACGTTTATTTTCTGCTTACCCGTATATTTCTTGATAAAGCTGTGTATGCTTCTGGTAGGCTCTAAGGGGTAGGAGGCAAAATGAAAGCTATAAAATTTCAAGCAAATCTGTTAACAGGCAGACTTTCGGAGCACGACGCAAAAAGATATTTTTCACATTTCGGCTGGTTTGCGTTTATCTTTACGGCACTCTCGGGAGCGGCGGTATCGCTCATCGTTCGTATAGTGTATAATATCTCTCCCGAGATATACTCACATTGGCTTTTCGGCGAGCTGCTCTCACCTATCGCCTTTTACGTAATAGCCCTGCCCGTAGCTCTGCTCCCGCTTTTTAGACTGCCGCGCATAGCGCCCGACCGCGCAAAAATGCCGCTCTCTCATTGGTGGCAGGGACTTTGCATATGCATGGCGCTCATGATGCTTGGAAACTATGTCAGCAGTATCATTCTGACTCTGCTTGAGAGCTACACGGGAGTAGAGACGCAAAACCCCGTAGAAACCGCTGTATCAAAAGCGCCTCTTTGGGGTACGTTCGTTTTTATCGTTGTGCTCTCGCCTATACTCGAGGAGATAGTTTTTCGCGGAATACTCTGCAAAAGACTGTTGCTTTTGGGTGAGAGATACGCGGTCGTTTTAAGCTCGGCATGCTTTGCCTTGGTGCACGGCAACTTTTATCAGCTCTTTTACGCATTCACTCTCGGTTGCTTTTTCTCGTTTATTTACGTTAAAACGGGGAAACTACGCTACTCTGTGCTCTACCACATGGCAATAAACTTTATCGGTGGATTTCTCTCCTCGATAATATACGATAAGATAGACCTCGAGGCTCTTTCCGAAAATTTCGTGATCCATGCGGGAAATATCTTCCCTTTGCTCGGCTTTTTGTGGTTCTGGCTTCTTACTACGGGAAGCACCGTACTTGGAGTCACAATTATCATAAAGAAGCGCAATTCATTTCACCTTTACGAGGGGCTCATTCCCCCACCCGAAAAGCAGGCGTTTAAGTGCATGATAACGTCAAGCGGCATTATTGCCTCACTTGTATTGTTTGCGCTTATCTTGTCCGCTTCGATCTTAAATTAGCATATAAAGGAGGACGCTATGCCGTATAAAAAGCCAAATCTGAATATACGCTCCATGGTCCTCCCATCATCATTTGCCCTTATTTGTCTTGCGTTTATCGTAGTTCTTGCGGTGTTTCAGGTAAAAGGACCGCAGACAGATTACGTCCCCGGCGGTGAAAACAAAAGAGTAGTCACCGTTTCGGGTATGCGTGGCGAGATATACGACAGAAACGGAATCAAGCTTGTTGCAAATTCGAGCAGTCACAACGTGATTTACGAATACGGAGCAATGCCATACACCTTTGCCGAGATCAACAGAGAGCTTATCACCGTCCTTGAGAAAATCAAGGACACGGGAATGGAAGAAAACCTGTCAGACGACTATTTTCCCCTTGAGGGATTATACCCCAACGTGCGCTTTTCTTCTGCCGTTTCGGATACATCGTCGAATGAATATTACTATCTCTCAAGAGTTCTTGACCGTAATAATCTAACCTCAGATATTACTGCGATTGAGCTTGCGGAGTACTACATAAACCGCTGTGAGCTTTCCGAGGAGCTTTATACACCTCGGCAGATAGCCGACCTCATGCGGTTGTGGTACGAAATGGACAGAGTTGATTTCGGACAGTTCCAGTCCTATACGATTGCCAAAAACGTAACGGACGAGCTTGTGTCCGCCATAAACGAAACAAGCGTAAAGGGTGTAACCTTTACGTCCTTTACGGAGCGCCAATATCTTTATCCGGGATACGCATCGCACATTCTCGGACAGGTAGGTAAAATAACCGCGGAGAGTGCCGAATATTACAGCATACTCGGCTATCCTATGGACGCATACGTCGGAAGAACAGGCTGCGAGCTTGCGTTCGAGTCCATTCTGCACGGTCAGGACGGCACTATGGTGATCGAATACGACGATTACGGAAACGTCATAAATACTTACTACGAAAAAGAACCGATAAGCGGCAACGACGTTTATCTGACGATAGACATAAACGTACAAATTGCCGCGGAGGACGCTCTAAAGGCGAGAATAGATGAAATAGACACGGCAGAGGTCGGCGCGCTCACGGCAATGGACCCAAATACGGGCGCTGCGCTTGCGATCGCGTCCTACCCCACCTACGACCTCTCAAAAATTTCCGAGGTTGAATATTACAATACCCTTACCGCAGATGAACGCACTCCGCTTTCAAACCGCGCGCTCGGCGGTCTTTACGCGCCCGGCTCTACCTACAAAATAGGCGTTGCACTTGCCGCGCTCGAGAATGGAGCGGCGGACACAGCGTACTCTTGCACCTGCACGGGAATATATACGGGCTTTGACAGCGGAAATCCCAAGTGTAACGGCGTTCACGGAAGCGTAAATATTTATACGGCAATTCAGGAGTCCTGCAACATATTCTTCTATACGCTCGGTGAGAAGCTGGGTGTTAAGAATATTACTGACTACACCGCAAGACTTGGTCTTGGTGTGCCGACCGGAATAGAGCTTGCAGACCCCGACGGCACTATCGCGGGAACACTTGACGGCAAGACGTGGACAAAATTCGAGGACGTAACCGCAGCTATCGGTCAGTCCGACCACGCATACACACCAATGCAACTGAGCGTTTACATGTCGAGCATCGTAAATGGCGGAACTCGCTATCCGGCGCACGTGTTCGATTCGGAGCGCAGCTTCCATTCAAAGGAAGTTATATCCTCATACTCCGTTTCTCCCGCCGACAGAGTCGAGTTTTCTAACGAAACCTACACCACGCTTATAGATTCCATGGCGCTCGTCGTTTCGGACAATAACGAGGTGTACCGATATTTCAAGGATCTTCCCGTGACGGCGGGAGGTAAGACCGGTACGGCAGAAAAGGACAATCAACAGGATAACGCGCTTTTCTGTGGATTTGCCCCTCTTGAAAATCCCCAAATAGTAGTCACCTGCGTCATAGAGGAAGGTCAGCACGGATATTACGCATCCGAGGTGGTCGCAAAGACAATGGCGGCATACTTTAAGGACCTAAACACCCAAGTGTCGGAATAATATTAGCTGATATATACGTTTTTATATATGCATTAATGAAAGGAATTTGATCATGAGCAAGTATATTGCGCTTATCCCCGCATACAAGCCCGAGGGGCTTATGCTCGAGCTGCTCCCCAAGGTAAAGGAAGCAAATTTTGAGATCGTCATAGTTGACGACGGAAGCGGAGAAGAATTCGCCGAGCGCTTCCGCATATCCTCCGAATACGGAAAGGTCATATCCTATATGCCTAACCGCGGCAAGGGACACGCTATGAAGACGGGCTTTGAATATATTCGCGAGAATTTTCCCGATGACAGTATTGTCGTTACCATTGACGCGGATGGACAGCACAAGGTCGAGGATGCGTTAAGACTCTGTAAAAGAGCAGAAGAGCTCCCCGATGCGCTCATTCTCGGGAGCAGAAAGCTTGTCGGCGAGATCCCGCTTCGCAGTCGCTTCGGTAACTCCGTCACGCGATTCGTTTATCACGTATCAACGGGACTTAAGGTGCATGATACCCAGACGGGACTCCGCGCGTGCCACGCATCCATGATCCCCGAGCTGCTCGCCATTTCTGGAGACCGCTATGAGTTTGAAATGCGCGTGCTTCTTGAGTTTGCACGCAAGCATATAACCATAGAGGAAATAGAGATAGAAACTATCTACATCAACGACAACTCCTCCTCTCACTTCAACCCCTTAAAGGACTCCTTCAAAATATATAAGGAAATATTCAAGTTTTCCGCGTCCTCCCTTATTTCATTCGTAATAGACTACCTTTTGTTTACGCTCTTTACCATACTTACTCTGCCGCCCGTGCTCGCAAACGTTCTTGCGCGTCTGATAAGCGGAACGGTAAACTTCTGTATAAACCGTGAGTTCGTATTCAAGAGCAAGGGTAATATTCTCAAAGCGGCAATTAAATATATTCTGCTCGCCGCATTCATTCTCGCAGGAAATACGGCTCTGCTTTGGGTATTTGTAAACGTATGCCACATGAACCAATACGCAGCAAAGATCATAACCGAGGTAATATTCTTCGCCGTAAGCTGGGTGCTCCAGAAGTGCTTTGTATTTAAAAAGAAAAAGAACTAATATAAATAGACATACCACCTATCGGGAAAGAACAGAGAACGCAATCTCTGTTCTTTTTTCTTGTTGTCAAATTCTTAAACTTTATTGACAAATCGGCATAAAGGTGGTAGAATATACTTGTCACACGAATTGAATATTCTTATCCCCAAAACGGGAAAATACTTTGGTAAAAAGTGTTTTCTCTCTTTTCTCATTCCGTTATTGGGGAGCAATTCGTGTGACAACAATTGTGAGGGAAGCATTTTTTCGGTGCGTTCCTTTTGGAGCGCACCTTTTTATATGCTGATAAGGGGTATATATGAACAATAAAATTCCAAAAAAGGCAATAGATGTTACCGGCGTAGAGCTTACGCCGGGAGAGCCTGCCGTTTGTCTTGGCAACGGAGAGAGGGACTTTGAGTGTTGTTGCGACGAGTGCGACTACTATTTGCTTTGTTTCCCCGAATATGATGATCTAAAAAGCGAAGAAGAAAATATTGCTGTAGATAAATATTATATTTGATAATTGTATAAAACAGAAAAAGCCTTCTCCAGCGGGAGAAGGTGACGGCGGTAGCCGACGGATGAGGTGTTAAAAATAAACTTGATAATGACTACTCATCCGTCATTGACTCGCAAGGGCGGCTCGTCAATGCCACCTTCCCTCACAAGGGAAGGCTTACTTAAAAATGACTTTAGGATACAAAATTTTATTAGTGCGTACCGACATTTTTCGGGTCGTCGAGGTAGCGAAGCGGCGCGAGAGAAATGAACAACACCACGGGGGGTGTTAGAACGCGAGCGTGACCGAGCCGCAACGAGAACCAGCTCCTACCAATTATAATTAACCAATAACAAAAGGACTGTCACATTTAGCTTTATACTTCGTGCTAAATGTGACAGTCCTTTTATATTACGTTTATTATTTCTATTCCACGCTCCCGTGCATAAGCGACGGTATGAGCAGTTCCGCTTCTGCTTTTGTAGCAGTATGCGACACAGTAGCCCGAACCCTCTACCATAAGTCTGTTTCGGTGAAGCATGCAGCCGTCCCAATACTCGTCCGAGGTATATACGACCTCATCTGCGTTCGCGATTATATATTCGTGAACGCCCTTTTCATATTCCCCCCAAAACCTTGCCTGGTCGCGGCAGGGCAAAAACAGCGTAAGCCTTACGTCGGGATTTTTTTGCCTGCATTTGATCACACACAAGGCAGCAAGCGTGTCAAAGCCCATAGCTCCGCCCGAACGAAAAACGCGCACACCCTTTCCGACAAGTCGGTTTATCTCGGAGTCAAGCGCCCCGATAATACGCGCAGCGTCCTCCTCTCTTATCGTTCTGTGCCCCGTAAAGCAACAAACGGTATTTTTCACAGTCTCACCCCCCTGTACTCATATTATACAACAATTAAAGAAAAAAATAAATACCCTTATTAAAATCTTTTCAAAAAAAGTGGTGTAATATTTTTGGCGGAGAGCCTATAAAATATTGTGAGAAGCAAAGAGAACACAAGGAGGAACTCATGAAAAGATTTATAAACGTAATTATTTGCGGATTTATGGCGTTTTCGCTCGCGCTCGGCGCGTCCTTCCCCGCACTTGCCAAGGAAAACGACTCCGCCGCTCCCCTCTCCCCCGCACTTGCCGTGATCGCTGAGGGTAACGGAATGGCAAAGGCAGGACTCGTTGGAAAGAGCATAACATTTGAGGCGGACGACTTTGCAAGAGCGCTTAACCTCGCAAAGGTAAGCTCCATAACCATAACGAAAGCCCCCGCCGTCAGCGAGGGCGAGCTTCGCGTGGGAAGCACCGTATTAAATTCAGGGCAGACGGTAAGCGCCGCTTCCATATCCCTTATGACATATGTTCCCGCGTCGAGCGCTACAAAATCAAGCTTCCGTTTTTCCGTTGAGGGTAGCGGCTACGATGTGCCATGCGAGCTTTATATGTTAAATTCAATAAACTGCGCTCCCACGCTTTCCGAGGTCCCCGAAAACTATCTTGATGTAAGCACGCACAAAAACATAACGCTCTACGGCACGCTCCCCTGCCGCGACCCCGAGGGAGACGCAACCGTCGTGGAGATCGTTTCTTATCCGCAGTCGGGCTATATCACGCTTACGGATAAAGCAAACGGAGAATATACGTACACCCCCAATGCAGGATATTCGGGCAAGGACAGCTTTACCTACGTAGCGCGCGACGTGTACGGCAATTACAGCGCGGCTCGCACGGTCTCGCTTACAGTCAGCAAACCGACGGTAAACGCAAGCTTTGACGACATGACGGGTTCCCGCGCCTACAATGCGGCACTTACTATGCTCGAGGAGGGCATAATGAGCGGCACGCAGGTCGGCTCAGACACCTATTTCTATCCTGACGGTACGGTTACGAGGGGAGAGTTCGTCGTTATGACGCTCCGCGCGATCGGCATTGACGACGCCCCAGAAAAGACCGCCACCGTTTTTGCGGACGACGCGAGCATTCCCTCACACATGAAGAGCTATATAGCGACGGCATACGAGCTCGGTTATATTAAAGGAATAGAAACCGAGAATGGCAGGTGCTTTGAGGCAAGCAGAGCTATCACCAAGGCAGAAGCGGCAGTGGTTCTCGGAAACATACTGAACGTAGATGTGCCCACCGTGCTACCCACCTTTGGCGATGCCTCTGATATTCCCGCATGGGCAGCCCCCTCGGTATATTCGCTCAACTCCATAGGCGTTATGAACACGACGAATGGAAACATAGCCCCCACCGCCGCACTCACCCGCGCTGACGCCGCGATCCTTCTTGCAAATCTTATAAACTATCTTGACTAAACAGTCATAACCACCGGCTAAGCCGGTGGCTTGCTCAGCCCTATAAGGGCATGTTACTGGCGGGGCTGAAAGCCCACCGAAAAATCTGCCAACCGCAAGCGGACTCAAGCTACCGCTAAAGCGGTTGG
>SVUH01000024.1 GCA_015063335.1 Oscillospiraceae bacterium
AAAGCGCGGCTGGGTCAAGCCCGACAAAAAGCCCGCGCTCAATCCCGACCTTTGGGAGAAGCTCCTCGACCTGCTGAAAAAGCATAAAGTAACGCTCGTTTGGGTAAAGGGGCACAACGGTCACCCGTACAACGAACGCTGTGACGTCCTCGCGACGACATTCGCTGATAGCTTATAAATAAAATGAAACTCTCCGCCCGCGGCGGAGAGTTTCTTCCTTAACGTTTCCGAAGGAAACATATCACTGCGCGAAGCGCAATATCACTTGCCGAAGGCAAATATCACTCGCCCAACGGGCGAATATCACATAAAAAAGCACGCCTGCCAAAGCAGACGTGCTTTTTTATCTTATTACTGTGCCGCGTCAACGATAGCCGCAAACTTCTTAGCTACGAGAGACGCGCCGCCGATAAGACCGCCGTCAACGTCGGGCTTTGCGAGAAGCTCTGCCGCGTTAGCGTCGTTCATCGAGCCGCCGTACTGAATGGTAAGTCCCTCAGCCGCCGCGTCACCGTAAAGCTCTGCAACGACCTTACGGATAACAGCGCAGGTCTCTTCAGCCTGCTCGGGGGTAGCTGTCAGACCCGTTCCGATAGCCCAAACGGGCTCGTATGCGATAATTACATTCTTAAGCTCGTTTGCCGTGATGTCGGCAAGGTCAAGCTTTGTCTGCATTGCAACGACTTCGTCGGTAATACCCGCAAGTCTCTGCTCCTTTACCTCACCAAGGCAAAGAATGACCTTCATACCTGCCGCAAGCGCTGCCTTTGTACGAAGATTTACGGTGTAGTCGGTCTCTGCGAAATACTGTCTTCTCTCGCTGTGACCGACGATAACGTACTCAACGCCGATAGCCTTGAGCATCTCCGCGGAAACCTCACCTGTGTAAGCTCCCTTTTCAGCGAAATGTACGTTCTCAGCGCCGATCTTTATGTTAGAGCCTTTTGCAGCCTCCATAGCGGCGGCAATAGTTACGTAAGGAGCGCAGAAAACGATGTCGCAGTTGTCCTTGCCCTCAACAAGAGGCTTGACCTCGTTGATGAAAGCGGTAGCTTCAGCGGGTGTGAAATTCATTTTCCAGTTACCGGCGATAACTGTTCTTCTTTTTGCTGTATTCATTGTTGTAATCCTCTCTGTATTCTCATTATTAAAGGGGGCTTTTTCCGTATCGGAATACGCCCCCAAAATCAAGATCAATAATTATTTGTCAAGAAGGCAAGCTATTCCGGGAAGCTCCTTACCCTCAAGGAACTCAAGCGATGCGCCGCCGCCCGTGGAAATGTGTGTCATCTTGGGGCCAAATCCGAGACGCTCAACAGCCTCAGCGGAGTCACCGCCACCGATGATGGAGATAGCGCCGGACTCAGCAACAGCTGCCGCAACAGCCTCAGTACCAGCCGCGAAGTTCTTCCACTCGGAAACGCCCATAGGTCCGTTCCATACAACGGTTCCCGCACCCTTGATAGCCTCTGCGAAGATAGCACGGGTCTTGGGTCCGATATCAAGTCCCATCCAGCCGTCGGGAATGTTGTCGGAGTCAACCTCTGCGTACTCGGTGTTCTCGTCGTATTCCTTGCCGATCCTGTTATCAACGGGGAGAAGGAACTTAACGCCTTTAGCCTCAGCCTTTGCCATCATTTCCTTAGCAAGCTCTATCTTATCCTGCTCGCAGATGGAAGTACCGATGGAGTAGCCCTGAGCCGCGAAGAAGGTGTAAGCCATACCGCCGCCGATAATGAGAGTGTCAACCTTCTCAATGAGGTTGTTTATAACGCCGATCTTGTCGGAGACCTTTGCGCCGCCGAGAATAGCAACGAAGGGTCTTGCGGGGTCAGCGAGAGCCTTACCCATAACGGAGATCTCTTTCTGAATAAGGTATCCGCAAACAGCGGGGAGATAGTCAGCAACGCCCGCGGTGGATGCGTGTGCTCTGTGAACAGCGCCGAAAGCATCGGAAACATATATCTCAGCGAGAGATGCAAGTTCCTTTGTGAACTCGGGATCGTTCTTCTCTTCTCTCTTGTCGAAACGTGTGTTCTCAAGAAGGATAACCTCACCGTCCTTGAGAGCCGCTGCCTTAGCCTTAGCATCGGGACCGATGGTATCAGCGCAAAGCGGTACTTCAACGCCGAGAAGCTCGGAGAGTCTCTTCGCAACGAGAGTAAGGGAGTACTTGGGGTTGATTTCACCCTTCGGCTTACCCATATGAGAGCAAAGAATTACCTTTGCGCCCTTGTCCATAAGGTACTTGATGGTGGGGATCGCGCCAACGATTCTCTTGTCACTTGTAATTACGCCGTCCTTCTGGGGAACGTTGAAATCGCAACGGACAAGAACTCTTTTGCCGGATACTTCGATATCCTCAATGGTCTTCTTATTGTAGTTCATTGGTTTTATTTCCTTTCAAATTATTTCCATCCTATAATATACCACATTTTTCCTTATTTATCAATAGAAATTTGCGAAAAAATCTTTTTTTTGAAAAACTTTTTTGTTTTTTTTACTTCGAACCGCTCCAAAACCGTTTTTTTTCTTAAAAAACTTGACAAGAGAAAAAAACAGTGATATACTTTAATGTATTAAATTATTTACTCGGAGGAAAAACTATGAATACAAATAAAAAAGACATCGACTGGGGCTCTCTCGGCTTCGGTTATATGCAGACGGATTACAGCTACGTTTGCAATTATAAGGACGGCAAGTGGGATGACGGCGAGCTTACCCCCAACCACAGCATAACTCTCAACGAGTGCGCCTGCGTTTTTCAGTACGCGCAGACCTGCTTTGAGGGTCTTAAGGCTTACACTACCGAGGACGGCAAGATCGTCACCTTCCGCCCCGACCTTAACGCGGAAAGAATGGAAGCGTCCGCAATACGACTCCGTATGCCCGTATTCCCCAAGGAGCGTTTCATTGAAGCCGTCAAAAAGGTCGTCGCTGCTAATGCGGCTTACGTCCCCCCCTACGGCTCGGGCGCGACTCTCTACATAAGACCTTTTATGTTCGGAACGAACGCGGTTATCGGAGTTAAGCCCGCGACCGAGTATCAGTTCAGAATCCTCGTAACTCCCGTCGGCCCCTATTTCAAGGGCGGCGTTAAGCCCCTCACGCTCAGGATTTCCGATTTTGACCGCGCGGCTCCCAACGGAACGGGTCATATCAAGGCGGGTCTTAACTACGCTATGAGCCTTTACGCTATCGTTGACGCTCACGAGCAGGGCTACGACGAGAATATCTACCTTGACCCCGCCACACGCACAAAGCTTGAGGAAACAGGTGGCGCTAATATCATTTTCGTCACGAAGGACGGAAATGTAGTAACTCCAAAGTCGAACAGCATTCTCCCTTCCATCACTCGCCGTTCACTTATGATAGTCGCGCGTGACTATCTCGGACTTGAGGCAACAGAGAGAGAGATCCTTCTCTCCGAGGTCGATGACTTCGCCGAGTGCGGACTTTGCGGAACCGCAGCTGTTATCTCCCCTGTCGGTAAGATCGTTGACCACGGACGCGAGATAGCTCTCCCTGCAGGTATGACTGAGATGGGCAAGGTCACAAAGAAGCTTTACGACACGCTCACGGGCATCCAGATGGGACGTATTCCCGCGCCCGAAGGCTGGATCGTTGAGATAAACTGATAAACAAATAAATATTGCGCCGAGTTTGATACTCGGCGCGTTTTTTATTCATTACTCTTCTTTTTAGTCCTGAAAAACAGAGATAAAAGCGCTTTTCCATTGAAGGGTATCAGCGGATAGAGGTATCCCCTGCCCTTAACGACCGTTCTGTTAGTCGCAAGCAGTAAAAGTATTCCGACGCATCCGCCGACAAAGCCCCAAATATTAAAGAGCTGTATCAGTATAACGAGCGCGATGCGGAAAAATTTAAACGCGTAACCAAGCTCGTACGATGCCTGCGTAAAGTTCGAAATAGCCACGAACGCCATATAAAGTATGACCTCGGGAATGAGCCAACCTATATCGACCGCAAAATCGCCGAGTATCAATGCTCCAACGACGGACAGTGAGTTAGTCAGCATATCGGGCGTGTTCATTGACGCCATTCTGAGACCGTCAATGATAAACTCAACAAGCAAAAGCTGGGCAAATATGGGGATCTTTCCCACCTCGTCGGGAATTATAAACGATAGCCAACCCGGAATAAATGACGGATTTTTGATGAGCAAAAACCAAACCGGTGTCAAAAAAAGCGTCAGCCAGAAAACTATATGCCGAATAGTACGTATATAAGTGCCGGTCAGCGGGGGAAAATAAAAATCGTTGGTTTCCTGCATAAAGCTGAATACCGTCGTCGGGAGTGACATTACCTGAGGAGAGTTGTCGCAAAGCACGAGCACTCCACCCTCAAAAAGCTGCGCCGCCGCGGCGTCGGGCCGCTCGGTGAATCTGACCTTCGGGAAAGGATTGTACCATCTCGACTTGACAAGACATTCTTTAAGCGATTCCTGACCCATAGTCAGCGAATCCGTTTTGATATTTCCGAGCTTGGTTTTCACCGTTTCAACGAGCTTCGGGTCGGCACGGTCCTCAAGATAGCAGACGACGATATCCGTTTTCGAGCATTTTCCAACGGAAATATAGTGCATAGTCAACGCGGTATCTCGGACACGGCGGCGAATAAGCGCGGTATTGAAAATAAGAGTTTCGACAAATCCGTCACGCGGGCCGCGCATAACGCGGTCGTTCTGCGGCTCCTCTGTCCCTCTCGACGGATATTCGCGGGCATCTATGATTATTGCGTACTCGCCGAACGTGCTTCCTATCATAAGCGCCGCGCCTGACAGCACCATCTGTATCATAAGCTCCATGTCGTCGGTAAGATCGGTCTCAACGTACGGCACGCCCGATTCGAGGAACTCCCTCGCCGAGTCTCCGAGCTCCTTTTTCGAAACCAATGACAGCATAAGCTTCGTAGTAATGGCATCCTTGATAAATCCGTCTATATAATAGAGGGTGAGCTCGTCCTTACCTATCGTCAGCGTTTTTTTGAGAATGTCAAAATTTTCATCAACGCGAAGAACGCGGTCAAGCTCCGCGACGTTATCTTTATAATTTTTTGAAAGCTTTTTCATAATCCACCTCTTTTGTCTTTAGTATTTACACCGAAAAATTTTTTATGCTAAAATTTTACCGTTATATTTTCGCGCGGAACGCTAAAACTATGAGAGAGAAGAACGAGTTTTCGTTCTTCCCGAATATCATCGGGCATTAAAAATAATAGATTAAGGAAAAAACAGTTATGATAATGGATAGAATCGCGCTTATCCTGACGATTCTCGGCGCGCTCAACTGGGGAAGCATCGGCCTTTTCCGGTTTGACATAGTCGCCTGGATCTGCGGAGGACAGGACGCACTCGTCAGCCGCATAATCTACACGGTTATAGCACTCGCGGGCGTTTGGTGCATCTCCCTTCTCTTCCGCGCAAGAGACAAATTCGAGGCTCTCGACGAATAAACCTTTTGGGACTGAGTCGTATGGCTCAGTCCCTTTTCATAATTTTTTATTGACAACATATTCGAAAAATGCTAATATAAAAGTAACGCATAAAATCAGAAAGGTAATTATTATGAATTTTGATATAGAAACAGCCTTTGTAAAAAAATACATAAAAAAGGAATACCAAGATCGCATACTCTTTGAGTTGCAGTCAAAAAAACTCCGAGAAAAGGCGATCTCCCGCTTTTCTCACTCATCCGAAATAATACTGAAAAACTGTTTTAAGAGCTGTGACATTCCGGAATTAAAAAAGATTGATCCAAAAGAAAAATGTTACATTATTTCAAACGGCGAAAAAGACGGCAATATGATCTTTATGTCTGATGCCATTGAATACTGCGAAAATTCATATATGACAGTAATATTGATCAGCGAAAAATTTGTCGCGTTAAAAGAAGAATACGAAAAAAAGCCCGTAATACTTATTTCGGCTTAAATATAAGGACGGGACGTGCGTCAGCCATATAATTCTGCACGATTATAGCGCTCAAGGATGTTGGGCAGAGCGTGCTTCTCTTTGGTCAAGATAAAAATTTTAGTTTTCTACGAATAAACGCTTCGGTATATTCATAGAGCCTACCCTTTTTTGTCTGTTTTTTATTTTTTAAAGCAAAAAAATTCAAAAAAGGCTTGACTTTATAAAAAAGATGTGGTATAATCTCAAGGTACGAAAAACAGACAACAAATTTCGGACAAAGATCTGGGTGTGGCGCAGTTGGGAGCGCGCTACCTTGGGGTGGTAGAGGCCGCAAGTTCAAGTCTTGTCACTCAGACCAAAATCGGAGGTTCAACCGAACCTCCGATTTTTCTTTATTTTACGGGCTTTTTGGGGCTTTTTTCGCCGTTTGGGCTTTCTTTCCCTCCTTGTATTTTGACGATATTTTCGTGCTTAAAATAGGGCTATCCCCAATTTTGACCACTTGCAGAATTATTTATCCCCAATTGGGGTAATAAGCAAGGCTGTTCTCCTTTTGGAAAACAGCCTTGCTTTATTTACGAAGCAGACCTTATGCTGAAGTAAACATTATCCTTATCAAACAGCAACTCCATTGGTTCGTTATAGACCACATTTACTGCGTTTATATTATCAATGAATGGTTGTACACATGTGCAGTATTCGTGGGCGAAAAGTTCCATTGTATTCTCCGTCCTCTTTTCGCTAAAGCCCTGTACTTTATCACCGGCTTCAATTAAGTTTTCATCAACCTGACCTTCACTTATCTTTGGAATCTTTGCAATGGTTTTTCCAAGAGCTCTGTTAAGTCCAGCTACACCTTTTAATGCGTAAGCTTCAATAGAAGTTTTAGAGTCGTCCTCAATCATTTGATAACACTTGGTATGCAAGTCATGGTACTGACCAGCGTACAGTTGTATCTTTTGCGATATCGCATCCAAATAACCAGCATCAAAGTTTTCAAGTAGCATGACTTCAAGAAAGGACGAGAAGGAGAAAATGTACATTGCGAGCTCGTAATCTTTGAATTCATACTGCACTTTCTGAATCTTTGATTTAACATCACGGTCGCTATGTAGGAATCCTTTTTTGCTCACTTTCTTGTCGATCTGATCCCTACAGAAAATTATACTTTGCTCGGCATCTCGCTTTATTTCTTGAACTTGAATATGTTTATTGTTTTTATATTTTTCGTTATCCCAATTAAACTTATATTCGTCAAGTATCTCTTGTAGTACTACAATGTTACCTTTTAATACGGCTTTTTCCTTAAGCTGTAAAAACTCAATGATATCTTTTGAAGCTTCTTCGATTTGACCGAGCTTTTTTGTTACAGCGGAAATAGCAACAGCCATAAGCATGACTGCAGGGTTAATAGAAGCGACAGTACCTGCTGCTGAAGCCCCTGCTTCAACAAAACGAGCACGACCAACGATTTTACCACCTGCATTCGTAATATTACCAACAGAATTAACCGTTCCGTGTACCCCGTTCGGAATTATCATTTTATATAACTTTTCGCCCACACCAGAGCTCGAAGCATTTTGTATTACATTCTGAAATGCTGGTGCAATTGATGCAAACGTAGCACCTAAAGCAGAAAGCTCTCCAATGGGTACTTTGGTGTATTCTTGCATGGCAACTTCATCCTGTACAATAGGATAGCATTCTATTTGTGTCACTGCCTGAATAATGGCATTCTTCTTTTCTATTTCATCCATCACTGATGACCTCCATATTTTATTTCATTAAAGGTCTTGCATTTTTCGCGAGTGCTATTCGTCATCCTCTATATTCGTGGGAAACTGACTAACAATTTCAAACCATTCCTTTGGTACTACAAACGGCAAAGAAAATGCATTAACAACTATTCCAACGGTTTCCTTTTTACCGTTCGCATATGACATTGCTTCAAAAAAGTGTTTTTCAACTTTACTAAAATTGTTTCCGTACTCCCCCATTTCTTCTATACTCGAAAATACTGGGTAAAACTTATCTTCACCATTTTGAAGAATATCGGGTTCAAATTTCATTACTTCGTCTGTAGTGACAGTATCTCCAACATTGGAGTTTTTGAACTTTTCCGCATCTAAATCACTCATTTGCAGAGTGCCGGGGATCCAAACAAAGCTATCTCGCAAACAATGTAATACAGCAATAAGGTTTTGTTTGGTTCTATCGTTTTCAAATTGTTCGATCAAAGCCTTTAAGACTCGTCCGCTTTTTAGTGTTTCTCTTTTAACTCCCATTATATCCTCTCTCTATTTAATGAGCTAATAACTTCTACCTATGTTGCCGTGTTTGTCAACTATAGAGGTCTATTTATCTTGATGTTCTTCAATCCACTTAACGAGATACGGTCTGTCGTTGTTGGTTGATACCTCAAACCATTGAGAACACATATAATATTTTTTTCCTTTTATCGTTATAGGGTTAGCATAGTAGCGTACCTTTATGAAGTCACTTCCGTATGGAACAAGTAGCGGAAATTGCAGGTCGAAGTATTTCTTGCTGTAGTCAGAAGTTTGCAGAGCTGCGATTTCTTCATCAGAAACAGATCCGCTTTCCAAAATGTTTTTGAGAATGGTCTGTGCAATCTTTCCGACCTTGAGTTCCTTATAAGCATCGGTAGCATAAACCGACTGTGTTTGAGTGTGATTTGTGGAACGCGATTGAGCAGTTGAAGTTCTTTCCACCTTCGGCTTTGCTTGAGCAAACATCGCAAACAGTTGATACGCACGCATAAATAATTCGCTCGTATCTGCCACATCCTCACTCACCATTAGGATTGGTTGTAAAATCTTTTCTTCAAACTCGTCGTTACAGATTACTCTGATGTTAAACGCAAATCCCTTGGCAGTAAAGAACGTATTAAGATACTGAATCAGAGGTTCGATATCATTAAGGACTGCTTTGTTAATCTTGGGAGAGGCAAATACGATGTCACCGTCTTTTGCACCCAAATATCCATAGAGGCAGAAAGCAGTACGTACACTCTTGGATACGACCTTCAGCACCGTTTCTTCTCTTGTTCCATAATTTAGTCCCGCTTCGTGAAAGGCAACGTCAACCGCATAGTATGTTGCGTTACCATTCTGCATATTGATACCCAGCACATCGCACTCGCCTTGTTGGATGATCTGAGAGAGCGAGGAGTTTTTCTTGAACACCTTATAATTATATGTTTGCTCAAAATATGTATCTAATTCCTGAAGCATTGCTTCAATTTCATCTCCATGTTGAAAATCCCATTGAGATGATACTTTCCAGTTGGTTTGAACGATTTGACACTCTTTCACATGACGAAAAGCATGTGTTCTTTGCATTCAAAAAGCGACATAACAAGAGTTATGTATGATAAGCCTCATATGCTCCATCTTGCGCTTGTGTTCTGCGCCTGTTGTCACGATATAAATGCGTGTCGTATTGATGCTTGCGTGTCCGAGTATATCTGCGAGCTTGGCAATATCCTTTTCCAGACGATAAAAGGTACGGGCGAAGAGATGGCGCAGATTGTGAGGAAAGACCTTGCTCGGCGATACATTTGCCTGCTCGCACAGAGCCTTCATTTCCTTCCAAATGCTATGCCTGTTTACAGGCTTCCCACCCCTTGTAACGAATACCGTTCCCATACTAATTCCCTGCGCCTTCACGTAACGGAGCAGTTTTTTCTTTAGCTCTGGAACGATAAACACACGTCTATTCTTGCCTTTGCAGTTTACGATAGCCTCACCGCTGTGTAAAGCCTCCACGGTGATATATTGCAGTTCACTCACACGGATCCCCGTGCCACAGATCGTCTGAATTATAAGATTAAGACGTTCGTTGTGCTTGGCGTTTGCCGCCTCAAGTAATCGAATATACTCCGCACGTGTAAGCTCTTTTTCCTCCGAACAGTAGACTTCTCTTTGCATTTTGAACTGCTTGACGCACAGATCGTGCCATCCGCAGAAGCGAAGAAAGCAATTCATTGCAGCGATCATAGAATTAGCGCTTGACACAGCGTAAGTCTCACCAAGCTTACTCTTATAATCCAATACCGTTTGCTTGGTTATTTCGTTTTTCCCGATATGCGATATAAAGAATCTGACGTCCCGCATATATTTTTCAATCGTTGCCGCGCTCCTTTCCTCGTTTCTCAAATGGAATTCAAATTCCTGCATTTGTTTCGGTTCTAAAATCCTTTTCATAAAATACTCTCCTTGCGTTAGGTTTTGGTATTATTATTTTACCAAATAATTGCGAATAATTCCTAAACCGCAGATACAGACAGAGTTTTATACCACAACTTATATTTTATAACGAATGAAGATAAAAAGGAATAAACGATAAAGCAACAGTTGTACGACAGTGCAATTTTTTACAAAAAATAACGGTATGCAACTCAAAACGAGTGCATTCCGCCGTTTGTTTATGTGGTATTATTTGGTTGTTAGTCTGCTTATAATTCGCAAAATTTCTACCACGTCTCTTTGCTTTTGAGCAGTCAGAGTTCTTAATGCTTCTTCTACCGCTTCTCTGATGATGGACGTTTTATCTCTGCAAGCCTTTGCTATAATTTCACTTGACGGAACGTTTAGTGCCTCTGTAATTCTTGCCAAAGTATAAGCACTGATATTCTTGTGTCCACACTCTATCTTGCTAATATATGTTATCGATAAATCTGCCTTTTCGGCAAGCTCCGCTTGACTCATATTTTGCCGTTTGCGAGCTGTACATATTTCTTTTCCGAGCTTTCGTAAAAATTCACGTTGAGAAGATTCCATCTTATACCTCTGATTTTCTGTTCATGCTAATCGTCCTTTGGGGATTATAAATACAATATCACAATTTATGCGGAAAGTCCAGATAACTTTTTGTTAAATCGAAAACTGTTTTTCTTTGAATAGTGACTCAAATTTTGAACTTCAAAAATCTGTGCGCATATATTGATTTCCTACTTGAATTATTCACAAAATCGTGGTATAATGTATATGATGGTGAAATAGTATCATTTTGAAAGGAGCAACACGATGGCTGAACAATCGAAAGCGTATTTAAGTAGCAACGGTGAGTACACGACCTTCACCTTCGGCGGTCGTACTCTCACTTTCCTTACCAGCAAAAGCCTTGAACGCTACACAAGCATCAAAGAATGGGATAACGGCTACCTCGTGGTTATGGCGAAGTATTCGACACGACCGACAGAAGAGGAAGAATATATCGACCTTATCCCTATTCTTGAAAACCTTTATATGAACGCTGAGGCGTTCCTGAATCCAATTCAACAGGTGGAGGTGCGTTATGCCTGAAGAGAAAATCAAGAAAATCGCTGACAGCGCCGATATGGTCGTCGGCGGATATGCGTTTACAAAAAAAGACGGCAAAATCGCCGTGCTGAATATCAACAATCCCGAATACGCCATGGTGCTTTCCATTGAAGGAAAGCTGCTTGAAACAAACATGGAGCCTGTCGAGCAGGCACTTGTTATGAGAATTTGGGGAAAGAATTCCTCTTTGATGGAGGACGACAATGCCTAAATATTATCAGTATCAGATTGCCGGTTACTATCTTTATTACACCTCGCACTGCATTATCGAATGTATGCACGTTCATGCAAGCGATAAGAAGCTGACCGAGGGCGGCTCGGCAAAATTCTTCGTTAATAGCGACGGTTCTACCGTCGTGCAGAACCGCGGCGTTCTCTCGGATATTGAAATCAATAAGATTCAGAAGTTCATCAAGATCAACTACCTCGAGATGTTTGAGAAGTGGTCTATGGATAGCAACAAAGGCTTTTTCGATCAGCAGTAATTTTTCTTTGATTGGTGACTCAGTTTTTGAGTCACCATTCTTTCTTCCCTATCCTTTTGCGACTGCTCCACCCAAGCACTTTTGACCCCATTCTTGACCATAGACCGACTTGGAAGCGATGGAAACAACGAAGTTAAGAGTGGTACAAAGCATTTGAAACGGAGCATAAACCACTATATATTGTGTTTTCAGAGATAAAATGTACTATATTTTGCACTTGGGGTGGTAGAGGCCGCAAGTTCAAGTCTTGTCACTCAGACCAAAATCCGCGCGAGCGGAACACAATAGGTTGATTAAATCAATCGTATTATCACTATATTTAGTGGTTTTATGGTTATTTAGTCAACCTTTTTTCTTTTCTCTTTTAGACGAGTTGCAAAAAAAGTTGCAAAACCCCTTATTAAAGATATAAGTGACAAACTTTTTTGCAGATTTTGCCCGAAATCCTAACGCATTTTCAAAAGGCACGGTTCTAAAATAGAAAAATAGTCCCCTTATCTTGATTGATTTTTGAAACATTCCTTAAAGACTTTTTATAAGTTCCGCAAAGGAGGGAGAAGAAAAAACGCCCTCAAAAAATACGTCTTTTGACGTGGAATGAAAGGAATTTAGTCTATGAAAACAAACAATCAAGTCACATCACAAACCGCGCGTGAACGCATCGAACGCAACATAGTAAGAGACAGAAAGACGGGGCATTATCTTGTCACAAAATATTGCGGTTACGGCATTGACAAAGGACGAAGTTCAAGCCTTAATGCAAGCAATAGACGATTGCCAAGACAAACGCCTAAAAGTTATTGTTTGTCTCGGTGCGCTACAAGGTATGCGCAGAGGTGAAATTTTAGGGTTGAAATGGGAAGATATAACTACGGGGGCAGACGGTTCAAGAATATCTATACAACGGGAGAGAGTACCCGTAATAGGAGCAACAATCATTGAAAAAAGTCCTAAAACAAAAAACAGTCGCAGAACAATTCCCTTGCAACCTCAAACACAACGAGCGTTGGAAGAATATCGCTCAACACAAGCAGAATTAGGAATTACGGGAGAATACATAGTGTTGTCAAACAAAGGCTCTCCCATAAGTCCTACTCATATAAACAATATGTTCAATAGATTTCTCAAACAAGCAGGATTGCAACACATACGGCTGCACGACCTACGGCATACTTGTTGCACACTATTGATTGAACACAATGCGGGTTTTCCCGTAGTATCAAAATATTTAGGTCACTCATCATCACGCACTACGGAAAGAGTTTACACGCATTTGCGCGACAGTTTGACAGATAACACGGTAAGCGTATTTGCGGAAATATTCGGTGATAAATAATCCTCTTTCCCGAAAGACCACTTAAAAACACAAATTCAAAACCGCTCTTTATAAGGGAACTTTGCAAGTGGAAAATAAAATCGTTTGGTAAAATAGGCGTATACAGACACCGCTACCCGTCCCGATATTCACACCACAACAAGGAAACTATATGCAAAACACGGGTTGGCGGTACTACGAAAAAAGGGATTTTCCCGAAAAAAACACAGCAGAAAGGAGAGCGCAAAAATGACACACACCGCAGAGTTACACATAGCAATCACCCCCGAAGAACACCGCGCACTAATCACGCGAAATGACGTGCGTTGGGAGCGTGACGGAGAGGGCAAAACACATTGTCATATCCGCACATTAGAACCCTACGGAATAACCGATATTAAGCCAAAGAAGGCAAAGACACGGAATGGTTTTCCCTATTATTATTGTATTGTTATAATCAATTTGCAACGCATTGTAAACAACGGAAAACGCACGATAGAAACATATCATAGCGAGAGGGATTTTGAACACTTGTCAATAAACTTTGCTAAATTTATATCATCAGTTCTCCCTCTCCGCACAGACTTGAACGAGTGGAGTCTCCAAAGAATTGATTATAATATCGACTTGAAACTAACGCCCCGTGAGGTTGAACAATATATAACCCTATTGCAACGTGGGGGCAAAAATCACAGTTGGCACGTTCACGAATTTGCAGACGAGGAAAAGAACCGCAAGGAAAGCAAACACGGACACCGAAAGAAAACGCACCCCACAGGGAGCGTATTATTCGACAATAAACAATACTCTGTAAATATCTATAATAAGCATTTGGAGCGGTTAAAGGTTCAAGAGGAACGAGAGATAACCGACACCGCAGAATTAAAGGCAAGTGAGGGGGTGTTACGGATAGAAATTCAAATCAAAAAGAATAAGTTAAACGCCATAAAAAGAAACATCAAAATCGACTTTGATTTTGACGGAAAACCCATTGAATATTTTGCACGTTATGATGTGGCAATCCCTATTGTTATGAGGGCATTGGAAGATATAACGGGCAGAGCCGATTATAGTACCTTTGAGACCGCCAAAAAGCGCGTTTTGAGCGGTGTAAAGACTAAGAGAACGCAAACGGCTATCATTGATTTTCTACGCCTTGTAACGCACACAAAGAGCCTTTGGAGAGCCAAAGAATTGTTTGAGAGTGATATAAAAGCAGAGACAGTTTTAGAGCATTTGAAGCGGTTAAACATTAACCCCGTAACAATACCCGTATCATTCAACCGTGATACTATGGATAATCTCTTTGATATTGTCGCGGTACAATTCGCAGAGGAACGAGAACGCGCCACATTAACAATATAGAACCTTACAAGTTCTAAAATATAAATAGAGATACGAAAAACGGGCATTTTAGGGGTAGAAAAGCACAGAAAACCCCCACTATATGGGGTGTTTCTTGAAATCGTTTTAGAGATTAAAATATTCTCTTGTGCAATCAAGAAAATCAAGGTTTTTTCTCTGCTTTTGCAAAAAAATCCGAAAGGAACGCCCAAAAACAAGCCAAATATTAAGAAAAACGCCACTATAAGGGGTGTTTTCGAGAATGTATAGAGAAAGGGAAAATCTTATGAAAAAATCGGCTTTAATGGTACAATGCGAAGCAAGCAATAAATACAATCCATACATATTATCGCGCTATCTAACGAGAGAGATAGATGGAGCGGTTATTGTTGACCGCACAAAAGCCACGCAGAACAAGGACGATGAGCGTTTGTTTTTGGTAGTTCTTAATCGTGAATATTTATGGAGATATAGGGACTTTGAACACGTTACAATGTATTTTGAAACAGACGGCAAAACGGTTGTCGGTGGAGTATATAACACCCGTACAAAAGAACGTGAAACACAGTGCGTTATTGCTACGGAGATTGGAGAAGGTAAAGCATACGATTGGCATTGTTATTCATACAATGCCGACACCTTAAACGAAATTATAGGGGCAATACAGAACGCGCCACAGAGGGCAAAATAAAGCCGTTAGAGCGCGTTTGAGGATTTATCAAGGCAACAGAGGGGCGAGACAACAAGAACGCCTTTTGTGAGGCATTTGAGAGGGCATTTTAGCCCTCTCTTTTTTCGTCCTTTAACTCTGCCTTGTATTTATAAAAACTATTGCGTGATATTCCTGCAAGTCTAATACATTCCGCATCGGATAGTGTACCGCCAAAATCTTTGGAATGTGTACGGATAATCTCTTTTGCTGACACGCTTTTTTTAGTGGTGAGTTTTACCCCCGTTTTGCCACCGATTTGTTTACCGTTCAAACGAGCCGTAACAATTCCCTCTCGGGTTCTTTGGTGTAAGTCCTCAACCTCTTTCTCTGCTTGTTCAAATGCAAGGCGTATTTGCTCTTTTGCGAGTTCTAACAAATACTTATTGATACCCTCTAAAATGTAGTCAACCGCAGTTCCCGTCATTGGTACGGAGTTCTGTATTGCCTTTTTATATGTTTGAGTGTTTATTTGCGGTTCTTTAAGAAATACAAGGTCTATATTACGGTTGTATAACATTTCATATACCGCAAAACCTTCGTCAGCATTTCTCGACATACGGGAAACGGAGTCAAAAATAATGGTGTCTCCCTCTTTTACATTTTTCATCAATCTATCCCAAGAGGGGCGCGTGAGTGTTGTTCCCGTATATTCGTCTTGAAGAATAACCGCAGAGGGATATTCACTTTTGATATTACGGATTTGTCTTTCAATATTCTGTTTCTTTGTTGATACTCTTGCATAACCGTATTGTTTCATTTTTATTTCTCCTTTGTGTTAAATCGAACCTTCGCCCGTTTTGGTACTCTCATTATAGCACATCAAAAACGGTTTGTCAATAGGTTTTGGTACATTTTTTCAAAAGGTTCGTTTTGGTACTATCGAAAGAAGGGGGTATTTTACATTCTCAAAAATAACCGCTCACTAATTTCTTGTAGTGTCGCTCCCTCTCACTCTCACGGGGAGAAATCCCGAAATCCATATTGACAATTACGGGGTTTTGATGTATAATATAAGCACCACACATTTTTGAATATATGCCCATTTCAAGGGGGAATACTGCCTTTTGGTAAAAACGTATTCTCTCACCCTTTGACGTGGGCAAAAATGTGTGGTAACATTGAGAGGTACGCTTTTCGGTGTGTCTCTCAATGGGACACACTTTTTTATTTAATCAAAGGGGGACAGTAATGGAAAGAAACGAAAACACAACACAACAATGCCCTAAATGTGGAAACACCATATTTGCGGACATTTGCCCGTATTGTCATACCGATGTCAAACAAGAGCAAGCAAAGAAAAGGCAACAACAAACTATGGAAGAATTGAACAAAATGACACCCGAACAAAAAACAAAATCAACCATAATCGGACTTGTTGTTATTGCTTTAATTATTGCTTTAATTGTTGGCGTTACACAATGCGCTGGAAACGATAGTGATACATATTCCGCTACTTGCCAAGTATGCCACAAAACATACTCATACGAGGGACACGAATACGGTGGGTTAGCATCACGAAATGTTAAATGTATTAGAATGACTAATATGTGCAAGAAATGTTATGAGAGTTATTGTTGGTCTATCGGCAAAACCCCAACAGACTATTAACTCCCTCTTGACACACCGCTCTGCATATGCTATAATGTGTTCGTGAGTTGCAAAAAAGTTGCAAATACACATCTCCCCCACTATAAGGGAACTATCTTAATCAACCTTTTTGAGTGTAAAAATCAAAACATTCCACTATTTGGAGACTATCTAAACATAGTGATTTGCGTTCAAGTCTTGTCACTCAGACCATATCGAGTGTTCATAACTGATGTTAAATAGAATTCAAATTCCTGCATTTTTCTTGGGTCTAAAATCCTTTTCATAAAACACTCTCCTTACGCATTGGGTTTGGTATTATTATTTTACCAAACATTTGCGAATAATCCCTAGATCTCAAACACAAACAGAATTTTATACCTCAAGATAATATTTTATATAGATAAGAAAAAAGGAATAAACAATAAGGCAACGGTTGTACGTCAGAACAAGTTTGCATAAAAAATTAGCGGTGTGGAACTCAAAAATGGTGCATAACTTTTTGTTTACTCTATAAACCATTTTTTCTTACTGCATATCAATTTTTGATATGTAGGGATAGTAAAAGCGGCAAGCATTTCTGCTCACCGCTTATGGTTTGAGTCTGCGCCTACAAATGGCTACGCAGGCTCTTATTTGTTAGATCTTTTTCTTTCTGTCAATGAAGAACCATACTACGAATGCGCCGCTACCGCAAAGCGCTACTCCGGAAACAGCACATACGATGATGATAAAGGTCTGAAGTTCCGCGTCATTTGCTTCAAGTGCTGCCTTGTTTTCAGCATCAACCTTTGCAAGCTCGTTATTCTTTGCTTCAATATCCGCCTTCAAATCATCGAGATCCTTCTGCACCGCCTTGATAGCCGCATCGAGTGTTGCGTCTGCGTTATCGATCTTGGCAGTCAGCTCTGACTTTAACGAACCGTCCGCTGTTGCCGCTGCTGTTTCGGCGGCATCGATCGCCGCGTTCAGCTCGGAGATCGCCTGTATAAGCGCTGCCGCGTTTGCCTTATCGCCGTCCGCAAGCGCTTTTTCAAGTGTTGCCTTTGCGTCATCAAGGTTCTTCTGTACGGCCTTGATTGCCGCGTCCAGGGTGACTTCTGTCGCCTCGATCTTGGAGGTAAGCGCTGCCTTGTTATTCGCGTCTGCCTTTTCAAGAGCAGCCTTTGCCGCGCTGAGAGATGCACTGACAGCGCTTATCTTATCGTCGAGAGCCGCGTCTCCCGAAGCAATAGCTTCCGCAAGCTTCTTTTCAGCATCCGCAAGGTCTTTTGCCACCTTCTCAACAGCGGATCTTAACGTATTCTGCGCTTCGGTGATCTTTCCTTCAAGCTCACCCTTAAGTATTGCGTCAGCGTCGGTTGCGAACTTCTGCGCGGTGTCTTGCGCAAGCGAAATAGCATTGTTGAGATTTGCAACAGCCGCAGTAAGCTCACTTGCGTTAGCCGCGTCTCCCGAAGCAATAGCTTCCGCAAGCTTCTTTTCAGCATCCGCAAGGTCTTTTGCCACCTTCTCAACAGCGGTTCTTAACGCATTCTGCGCCTCGGTGATCTTTCCTTCAAGCTCACCCTTAAGTATTACGTCAGCGTCGGTTGCGAACTTCTGCGCGGTGTCTTGCGCAAGCGAAATAGCATTGTTTAGATTTGCAACAGCCGCAGTAAGCTCGCTTGCGTTATCCGCGTCGCCCGCTTTGATAAGATCCTTGAGCTCGGTCTTCGCGTTTTCAAGAGCCGTGCTTGCCGCATTGACCGCTTCTTGCTTTGCTGTTTCAATAATAGCTTCAAGCTGTTGCTTCAAGGCAGTGTCCGCATCCTTGTATGCGTCCTTAATATCTTCAAGCCCCTGAATTCTGTTCGTGATATCGGCAATTTTTTCATTTATCTGATCAATTTCACCGTTTTCCTCGATAAGCTTGTTCAGCTCTGAAATATCGGCTTCCAGCTCCGCGATCTCGCCCGTAAAGTCAGCCATACCGACATCAAGAGAGATGGTCTTGGAGCCGCCCTTGACGTTAGTAGTCTCGGGATAGGTAACGGTGATCTTCACCTCATCCTGACCGATTACAAGACCGTCATCGACCTTGACGATCGAACCCGAAACGAGAGTAGCCTTATCAAGAGTCCACAAGGGTGTCGCATCGCTGTTTGTATTCAGTGTCAGCGCGATCTGGTTGCCGGGGAGAACAGAGGTAATGGGAGAGGAAAACTCGAGCTCAAGCTCAGCCTGCTTGATCACAAACGTTCTTGTAAAGCTTCCGCTGTAATTATTCTTTCCCGTAATGGTTGCGGTGTACGTACCCGCATCCACGAAGCCGTCCTTATCCCAAGTAACGTCAAAATCTCCGTAAGGGCCTGTCGAAAGCCAAATATCGCCGTCCTTTACCGAAATGGTGGGAGAATAAGCTCCGCCGCTATAGGTTTCCTCGGCAGAATAGATCGAAATATCGCTGTCAACGAGAGGCTTTGGGTTGATCACGTAGGACTTTTCTACCGATCCCTTATAATTGCCGATACCCTGAATGGTTGCGGTGTAAGTACCTGCATACACAAAGCCTTCTTTATCCCAAGTAACCGTGTAGTCCTTGTCAATAACGAGAGGCTTGCCGTCAACCACTACGGTGATCTCGGGCTGCTGCTTCGAGCCGCTGTAGGTGTACTCACCGGGATACATTGCAATATTGCCCTCGCCAAGCGTGAAGGGAGAGATATTAAAGGAAACAAGAAAAAGATCGTTTACCGCCGTATAATTTTTACCTTCGGCTACGCTGATCTCTAAGTCATAAACTCCTTGATTTGTGGGAAGTCCGTTAACAGGATTGAAGTCCGCATCCACATACTTCACGGTGATCTCTCCCATACCCACAATACCGTCCATGACTGTAACGGTAACCGCCTTAGCTTCGCCGTTATAGGTAAGGTCGGCAGGAAGTGTGAAAGTGAAATCACTTGCAGTAGGAGTAGCCTTATTGATGGTCCAGGAGATATTTTGATATTCCAGATAGGGGTTTTCCTCCTCGTTCATTCTGATATCGTTACTGAACACGATCTTCAAGTCATACAAGCCTGCGTCAGTGTAGGTCTCGCCGTCCTGAAATTCATGAATGTAATGTTTGTTATCGTTGAGAGAATGCGTGTCGTCGTCGGTCTTTATGGTGACGATGACGGAAGGCGTCTGAGAAGTACCATTGTAGGTGAATTCGGTTTCGTTCTGCGTCACCGAAAGCTCGCCTATGATGATCTCGCTGTCGCGGAGGAGCTTACTTCCATCGCCTATATCCTCGTGCTTAAAGGTCTTTACCAAGGATTCTGCATCAAGCTCATTCACAACCATGATCTTATCAAGATTTTCGGTAGTTTTGAGTCCGCTGCCAACGGTGATGACCGCATCGATCTTTTCCGTAGTTTTAGTTCCGCGGTCCACGTATATGGTGTCGGTAAGGTCTGTATCAATATGAAGAGTTCCCTTGCTGTTACCGAAGGTGACGTTGGCTCCGCTATTATCAAAGTTGACGAATACAAGCTCGCAGTATCCCGTCGAAGTAATATTTTCGGATAAGTATATACCCATTGCACCGCCTACGGTCAATTTGTTCGCACCGGTGTCCATATACGTTTTGCCCGCGAGGCTCAGGCGTCCGTTGACGATAATGGAAGCTGTATTCGAAGCTTCGGTCTTTATGACCGATTCGTTTTCTTGGGACAAATTCACCACCGAAACGTCAGCGCCTTCATGAACTATCAAAGCGCTATCATCGGGGGTTATGATGTCGTATCCGTTAAGAGCAATACGGAAATAGGGGAGATCTCCGCTTATGGTCAGCGTATCGTTAAGGTCTGTAAGAAGTGTGATCTCGGGATGAAGTATTTCCGGGCTTATTCCGCCTTCAACCAAATCCTTGATCCTTTCCATGGCACTTTCCACATTGATATAGAGCTCCGTCTCCGACTCGGCGTCAGCGTCGCCGCTTGTTATGTAGACAAGCTTAGCCTCTGCCTGCGTGCCGCAAACGAGACACTTGCCGTTCGAATCAAAGAATCTTTCCGACACAACGCCATTGGTGTGAGAGGTAAGCGTTTTGCTGTTTGAGTAAACTATACTGCCGCTGCAATCTTCAAGGCGGTAGACAGTGTCGCCGCTGAATGCAGGAATACCCGTGCCAACCGTCTGATAAAAGCTCTGTGTTCCGTCGGTGTTGCCATCGTTAAGATAGTAGGTAACCTCACCTATTTCAAACTGCACTGTAGTCTTGCCGCCGCTCAGAGTGTCAACGGTGGCTTGGCTTCCATTCGAGCCAACAGCGTCGCCCGTATAAACGTCGCTGTTATAGTAGCATCTCTCTATGGTGCCGTTGTTAATGCCCACAATGCCGCCGACGTTTGTTGTACCGCTGACGTTGCCGGTGTTGTAGCAATTTGCCACGGTTTTTTGGTTTAAGCCAACCACGCCGCCGACATTTGTTGTACCGCTGACATTGCCCGTGTTATAGCAGTTTTGTACGGTAGCCATGTTAGCATTATATCCCACAACACCGCCGATGTAAAGCTTGCCGCTGACAGTGCCGCTGTTGGCACAGCTGCTGACGGTAGCGTTGTTCTCGCCCACAACGCCGCCGACTTCCATCTCTGCGCCATTAACAGTGCTGATGTTGGTGCATCCGCTGACGGTGCCGTTATTCACACCCACAATGCCGCCCACAAAATTTTTACCGGAAAGGTAGGAATCGGCGATGATTACATTCTTAACGATGGCTATTCTGTAAAGATAACCGATAAAGGCTATATGGTTGGCAGCCGAATCGTTATAATACAAACCGCTGACGGTAAATCCTGCGCCGTCAAAGGTGCCGGCGTAATTATTCGTGCTATTGCCGATAGGTGTCCATACTCTGAAATTCGAGCCGTCGCCGTTCAGGCTGCCGTCTGCATTCAGCACGTTTTGGTTGACCACGATGTTATTTGTCAGCTTACCGTTGATCTCTTTATTTCCGCTGTTGACCTGCGCTGCAAACCAGTAGAGCTTGCCCGCATTGTCTATCTCATAGAAACCGTCACCGTTCAGTGTGGGCTTTTCGCAGCCGCCACCACATATGCTGCAGAAGCCATTTTCGTATGCCACACTTTCTTTTGCTCCCAGCGTGGGATATTCGCCATCGTGAATATGCCAGGGGGAATATGAGGTGTTGCTCTCCACCCATTTGTTCAGCGCATCGACGAGAGAACCGGTATTGCCTAAAATTCCAATCATTTCCCAGCTTGAATCGGTTTTGCCTGCGGCGCCTTTAATTTGATCCTGCATAAGCTCCATGGAAGAGCCGTTTGTGGTGCCCTCGCCAATCGCTTTCTGCGAGCCGCCCGCATACCAATAACAATCAGTGATTGTTGCCATACTGCCAACTTGGCCAATGCAACCGCCCGCAACATTACCGCTGACGTCGCATGCGCTGTAGCAGTTGGTGATCGTGGCGGATTCAACTATCCCTACAAGACCTCCTGCGGTGGAGTTTGTATGACCTGTTCCACTAACGCTGCCTGTGTTATAGCTGTTGGTTATCGTGGTGTAGGAAACTCGCCCTGCAAGACCGCCTACATAGGTATTTATGCTGCTTCCGTTGAGGTTACAGGTGCTGTAGCAGTTCTCTATCGTGACGGCGTTGGCATATCCAACCAGACCGCCTACGTAGGCGTTCCCCGCCGAAAGAGTGACCTTGATCTCTCCGCTGACGCCGACGTTTTTGACCGTTCCTCCTGTTACGTATCCGAAAAGGCCCGCATAAATTACGGTAGACGATTCGATGGACAAACCGCTGATCGTATATCCCGCGCCGTCGAAGACGCCTTTGAATGCATTGATTTCGCCTGTGCCGATCGGGAGCCAATCGTGCCCCGACAGATCAATGTCCGCCATGAGTTTGACGTGTTGGCTTTCACTATTTACAAAAAAATTGGTTGCGGTTGCTTTGGAATTGTTGATGCCGGTCAGCTCAACAGTAGATTCTCCGTTGTATGCGTTCACCAATGCCGCAAAGCCCGCAAGCTGTTCCGGAGTGGAGATCTCGTAGGGGGCATCAATAGTTCCGGTCTTTCCACCATTGGTAGACGTGTTAAACGGCGAGAAGTCGGCGTAAGTGTATATGCGTTCGGATGCGTTTTTGCTATATTCGCCCCACGTTTCCGCGTTGAAC
>SVUH01000025.1 GCA_015063335.1 Oscillospiraceae bacterium
GAACGTCATAACACCTTCTTCGGTACAGGAAGGCTGCTTTGTGACCGTTCCTGTGTCATAGCTGTGTCCGAGCGCGGGAATGATCTCTGTTATCGCGTCACCGCAGAGCGGACACGTGCTTGCCTTGATACCGTTATCGGTACAGGTGGGCGCTTGTATTACTGTCCACTCTCCGTAGCTGTGTTCTGTCTTATCGGTCTCTACCTCAAAGTAAAACGTCTGACCGTCTACTTTCTCTTTGAGTGTATATTTGTCAGTTCCCGTAGACGTACAGTTAGCAGGCTTGATCACCTCGCGGTCATAATCCGTCTCGTTCAGCGCGGGAAGCATATATATCTGCTCGCCGCCACAATTAGAGCACTTTCTTATGAGCTCACCGCGAGCGTCCACGGTAGGATCACGGTGAACCGACCACGTACCGTAGCTATGATCGAGCGCCGCGACCTCGATAGTAAACGTAAACTTCTGACCGTCATACTCATCGCTGATGTATACGTGCGCTCCTGTTACTCCGCAGGTAGGCGGTGTATAGTTATATTCATAATCCACGCTGTTGAGCTTGGGAATATCATTTGTCTCGATATGGATCTCGTCGCCCGTCGTACATTCTCTCTGAATCTTACCGCCCTTGTCGAGGGTAGGCTCGTCGACAACGAACCAAGGTCCGAATTCATGCACGTGCAGCGTGGTTATGAGGAATTCCGAGAATGAGTAAACGGTGAAGCGAAGCGCGGGGATCTTCTCTCCGCTGACAGAGTCAATTTCTACTACGGTGATCCTATGCTTCTTGTCAACGCCCTCATCATTGGTGGCAAATTTCTCAATATCTCCGCCGTGAAGCTTATGATAGATAACGAAATCTCTGTCGGCGTATTTAGGATCGAGCGGGATAGTTACGGTAAGACCTTCCGCGTAATCATAATGGTCCTTAGACAGATTGGCAATGCTTATATCCATAAGCTTTATTCTGTCAACCTTATCAATACCGTCTGCCTTTGCCCAAACGTCGGCATCGTAATCCACGTCCTTAACTACGACCTCTTGTTCGAGGTCTTTAGCGAAGGTACCGGAAATTATAACTCCGGTCTCCTCGTGGTAAAGATCCTTGTAGCTCGTTTCAAGTGCGGGAACGGACTCTGTTATCGTATAACCGCAGCCCGCGACCGTACATACGTTTTTCTGCACACCCTCGTCGTGAATGGTGGGCTTTATTGTGATCTCCCATTCGCCCCACACGTGGTATGCATTCGCACTCACCGTGTATGTTTCCTCATCGGTATCCAACAAAAACTTATAAGTGATCGTCCTGTCGTGGCAGTATCCGTCAAAATTATTGGTAACGACGTAGAAATAGTTGGTCGCATCGGGAAGCTCGGGGAGAACGATCTCCTTACATACCGATCCGCATCGGGTACATTTCTTTACCGCCATACCGGTAATATCCTTCGTTGGATAATTTATCTCCCAATCTGCGGAAAGCTCGTGTCCGAGAGCATCTTTTTCGTTTCTCTTCTCCTCAAACTGACACTCACAGCGCCAGAGCTCGTATCCGCCCTCGGTACACGTAGGCTCTACGGTCTTAATGTAAACAAACTCGTGAACGTGCTCGGAATCGAATACCGTCAGGCGTACGTCCATCGCGGGCATTACCGTAACCGCCGTTTCTCCGTCGTACGTCCAGTCCTTTCCATAGTAATCCTTAAGGTCGTCAACGCCATAAACGACGGAAAGATCTGCACCAACGGGCAAATACGTAACGAATATGACGTTGCCGTCCTTATCGACAAAGCTTGCCTCGTATATATCGCTAAACTTTATACTCAAGGATACGTTTCTCGTGATCTCAGTATTCTTAAGGAAATTCATCGCGAGATCCGCAGAATCTCCGGGAAGAGCCGAGCCGAGAAGTCCTTCAAGCTTCGGTCCTATATCGAATCCGAAGGATTTCGTGAAAGGACCGAACTGTCCATCTTTGCTGTAATAGTCGCTAAGCTTTACGCCGACTATCGCATCGGGCGCGTACTGGAACGCCTTGCTGATAGCCTTATGCGCGTAATTGCTTATCAGATTAAAGGCATCTGCCTTTGATCTTACTGCATCAGCCAGGAGCGTGTCGTAATCTCCGAAGTTATGGTTTCGGAGAGCCTCTATAAGCTTCTCCTTTTCCATAGCGTCTATCTTTTCAAGGACCTTTTCGCGAAGCTCGGAAATTTTCTCCTCGTTGTTTTCAACACCGCTCTCTATCCTATCGACTCCTATACGCTCTGCAACGCTGAGAAGCTTATCGTAGGTCATCGCGTTGACTGCGCGCTTTGCCATAGACAGCGCGCGATCGTAGGGATCGGAATAAAGATCGAGCAAGCGCTCTGCTACGTCGGGAACTTTGGTAAAATCAACGCTTTCAATAATGCTTGCTATCTCATCGACTGAGAAGTCGGAAATCATCGACTGCACGTTATCCTCGGTGATCTCCATGCTCAAGTAATAAACTACCTTTGTTCTCAAGTTCTCGGGAAGCTTGTCGGTGTTTACCGCTCTCAAATAAAGAGAAGCAACCTTTGCGGGAATACGGATAGAAACGCTCGTCGTATCTCCCACGTTCACAACGCTGATGTAGCTTGCGATCTTCTCAAAGACCGAAGCCAAGCGATCGGTATTGCCCCTAAGCTCCACCTTAATACCAAACGTATAGTGAGTTTTAGTGGTATCGATATCAATATTCTTTTCGTTCAGCTCCCAGTCAATGACGAATGCGTAAACGTTATTGGGATCGACTGCAAGCTTGTCAAAGGTGGGGATCGACTCCGCCATTGCCTGCGTAATAAGATTTACGTCGAGCTTGGGGTCGTCCTTATGGTATATCGTTTTTCCGTTTATCGAAATCTTTTTTGAATAGTTGATAATAAACGTGGGAAGGACCTTAAGAAGCTCTTCCGTATCCAAGGAGCTTATAATGGTCTTCAGGTTTGCCTGAATATAGCCGTTCTTTGTCAGATGCCTTACCAGCGCCGCGTAATTGATAAGCGCGAGTATGTCCTTATTGGTCGCAAGCTTCTCACCGCCAACGGCGTCGATTATTCTCGCAAAGCCGAATATCTCAACAACGTCGCTTACGTCCATTCTGAGCGCGATCTCGCGAATGGTGTGCGAATCCATGTGATGCTCAAACATCTCGTTGTCGATAACGTCGTTTACGAGAAGCTCGGACGCGCCTCCGAGCGCCTTGATGAGCTCATCAATAGCAACTATCTCGTGGTCCACTATGGACTTAGCTCCGCCAAGCACGCGAAGCGCCTCGTGCACGTCTACAAGATTCTTATCGGTAACGACGTCGATACCGACTATGGTAACAGCCTTGAAAATATCAACGATAGAGTTGTCAATAAGCCATTTAGCACCGCCCTGGGAGTTAATGAACTCCACCGCCTTGTTACGGTCGATCTCGCCGTTTACGATCAAGTCCTTGATGTCTTCCTCGCTAACGAGCTTCTTAAAGCCGTCTACATCAAGCGCTTCCCCGTCAATGAGTGCGCCTATCTTCTCAGTGCCAATAAGCTTTCCGAGACCGTCGGTATCAATTGCGCCCTTGGTGATAAGCTCATTCAGCGCATTCTTCTCCTCAATAAGATCCGCAAGCTTCGCCTTAGCGGCGGGATCGTCTTTGATCAAGGAGGAAAGCACGTGCTTTTTCAAAATGAAATCGGTAAGAGCCTTCTCTGCCTCCTCGTCTTCAAGCATATCCTCAACCACCGCGTCGCAGATATGATCGAATTCAGAATCGCTGACGATTATCTCTACGACCGCGTCAATGAGATCGTAATACGCCTCGGTATCATTCTTCTTAACGTCGTCGATTAGCTTCTTCATTATAGCGTCGTCGATCATTCCGCTCTCTAGCGCAACGTCAGCCGCTTGGTTTACGTCGATAACCTCGTTAAGCTTCCCTGCCTTGTCAAGCTCGTGGAAAACTGCTATGAGGTCAAGGTTACCAAACAGCTTTTCCCTTGATATGATCTTCCAAAGCAAGGGATCGGGTTCCTCTGTAAGATACTCTATCAGCATATCCATGGGAATGCTGTCATAAAGCCTCTCGGGATCGTTGTCGATCATGAGATTAAAGTATGCTCTTATGAGTGCCTCTGCCTTGGCAGCTGCATCTCCGTCCGTTCCTACGGCTTCCTTAAGCTCTGCGGGAACAAGATCAAGCACCGCCTCTTTAGACAGAGAGCCGCCGTCGATCAAGCCGTAGATCTCGTCTACGTCTACGGTGACCGTAAACACTCCGTCCGAAAATTTCACGCCCGTTCCCGGCGATTTCTCCTCGCTAATGTTTTCCGTGTCTGCATGGTTATGGTTATGCTCATGCGTATCCGCAGTTGCCGCAAAAGCAACCGTCGGAACACTCGATATTATCATAATGAGTGACAGAAAAAATGCAAGACATTTTGAACCCAAGTTGAAAATCTTTTTCACTTTAGTTCCTCCTTTTTGTACTTACTCGCGTACTTGTTTGCTGTATTTAGTCTTTATTTCTAAAATCAAGCCTGCAAAGAAAGCAGCGAGTCTCTCGGCTTATCGCCGCTCTACTCTTAAAGGATCTTCCTTTTGCGCTTTGATCTTATTATACATATGAGAGCCACACCGCCACCGATGTTCGCAGCGCCGACAGCACCGAAAAGTATCAGCCATTCGTATTCACGGCTCTTAAAGCTTTCCTCGCTCATCTCGACCTCGTCGGCAAGCTTGGTCTCGGTAAATATTGCCGTATAAACTGCGTCTCCGTTCACCATAACGACCTCAGGCGACCAGCCTGAGAACGTGTAAGTGTATTTTCCCACCCCGTCCTTGGTGGGTTCGGGGGGAAACTCGACCGTATCTCCAAGATAATAAAGCTTCTCGGAGATCACGTTGCCCTCAACCAAAAAGGTCACCTTGTAGGTTTGGCGCTCGTAGAGCACCTCAACGGTCGCTCCGCCGACGGGCATCACGAACGTCTTAGTCACAGCATCAAGCTCGACTCTCTCACCGCTTGCATTTGCCGTGATCTTTATCTCCTTTACAACGTACTCTTTTCTCAAGAGCGTCTGTGTAAGTTGTATCTTCTCGCCCGCCTCTGCCATCTCCTTCGAAGCCGTGTAGCTTCCGAAATCCGACGGCACGACGTCTACGGTATATTTCTTGACTGTCTGTATAGTCTGTCCGCTTGATATATTCAATGCGATCTTTCCGTCCTCGACGTATATAGGATCCTCCGTGCCGTCCACACGGCCAAAGAGATGCGCACCCGTATCGTCAAGGGTGTCGTATTCAAGGACTGCCTTCTCGCCGCCCATAATAACGTTACCTGAGGCATCGCATAGCAAAAGCTTTGCTTCGTTCTCGTTAGCACTTGCCGCAACCTTGGTTACCCTTTGCTCAGAAAGCCTTGCGACTGCAAGGGAGCTTAACGACAGCGTGCAGCCTTCAAGCTCCAGCGCAATTCCGTATTCCCTTTTGAGCGCCTCTCCGTAAAGAACGGTAATGTCAGCGTTCTTCGTGCCGAGCACGGCAGTATAGGTTGCGCCTTCCGTCTTAACGGGTACCGCATTTCCCTCGCTGTCAAGTACAAGCGCCTTCTTAGAATAGCTTGCATTGTAAGAAACGTCCTCGGTTACGTAAACGACACTCGGGCTAAAGCCCTCAAAGGTATAAACGTACGTGTTGTCCGCCGCCTTTTCGGTCTTTCCCTTATAGCTCGGTCTTTCACCGTATTTGTATTGCTCCGTAACGGTCTTGCCGTCAATATTCCAGCTTACGTCGTACAAGCGGTCGATAGAGTCATACTCTGCAGTGTAGGTAGCGGGACCTATCACGCGCGACGGCGCATTGTCCCAGCCGACGAAGGTATATATCCTCCTTGCATCCGCAGGCTTGTCGGTATTGCCGTAAAACGACGGAATATTTCCGTATTCGACCTCGTACGTGTACGTCTTGCCGTTTACGCTCCATGTTATGGGATAGCTTCTTGTTTGCGCGGTGAAGGAGGCGTAAAACTCAATATCCGAATAGACCTTGGAGTCTGTTACGTCGATTCCCTCCTCGTCCTTCCATGAGCTGAACGTGTATTCAAATTCAGCCGTTGCCGCCTTTGTGGGAATTTCCGTCGGCAATATAAGCTCGCCGCCGTCTGCGACGTCGTACTCAAAAATTACGTCGTTACCGCTGATAAAGCGCACGTGATGCTTCTCAAGATCGTTGATCCTCTTTGAGACCGTTGCCGTTCTCTTTACGGTAACGTCCGCCGTCACCTCTGCGCGCTTACCTATCTGTCCTGCGCGAAGTGCCTCAACGATCGCTCTCTCTGCCGCCGTAATGCTTACGGGTTGGGGCGCGTCTGCGGGCTTAGGCACCTCCGTAGGTCTTACGGGCTCTGCCACCGTCTCGGGAGCGGTCGGCTTGATAACCTCATTCGGCGCGCGGCCCGGAGGCAAGACCTCCGCAGGCTTTACGGGCTGCTCGACCTTTTCGGGCTCGGTAGGCTCTGCTACCTCGTCGGGCCAGCCCGGATCGTTTTTGGGGCTTACGGTACCGACATCACGAATAATATGCACGTCCTCAAGCAGATCGCCCACGTAAGCGTACGCACCGCCTTCTACTGCCAAGCGCCAGTTCTCGTCTCGCTTAATGCTGTCGTCAAGATAGGTCGTGATCACGTAAAGCTGAGCCAAAAACTGTCTATAACGAACCAGCTTTCCACCGAACTCCAACGCAGCGATCACGCTTTGCGTGTTATAAAAGGCATACAACGCCTTGTGAAGATCATTGAAATTAAGACACAGCTCGTCGTAATGCTCCTCGTAATACAAGTATCTTTCCCGATCGGTCTTTAGTCCGCGGTATTCCTCGAGCATCACTCTCAAAGCTTCGGTGCACTCGCCCGCGCGGTCTATCGCCTCAGGTTTTACTCCCCCCAAAACGATCTCGTCCTTGCGTCTTACTACCGTATCTACCGTATCACCCAAAATGGTACCGTACAGATTCTGTCCGATGCTGTTTTGCGTATAGATGGCTTCCATCGCCGAAAGCCTTTGCACCTTTTTATCAACTAAACTGACGTAGTTTTTGTACTCCAGGTTTTTTCTACTGTAATCGTCAAACGCTGTGATGTAGGCGTCATATAATGCCTTGTCGGCTTTATATTTTTCAAGATCGGCAAGATACGTCTCGTATGCGATCATTGCCGCCTCGTACTCCTTAAGCCTTGACTGATAATATTCGTATTTTTCTTGCTTTTTTTCGTATTCCGCAAGCTCCTCGAGGTAAGTATTGTAGTCCTCAAGCTTAAGCTTATAGTCTTCAAGATCCTTCTCGTATTGGTTATACACCGTCACAGCAAGCTCATGCTCCGCAACCCTCTCGTCGTATTCGGAAAGCTCTGCGTCCTTCTTGCTCGCATCGGTGTAGGCGTAATTTACCAAGGAATTATAAAGAGACGAGTCTATCGGGAATTCCGCCTCGTATTCGGCAGAAATGTCAAACTGCTCGACGCTTAACCAGTCCCCATGGAAGAGGTACTCGCCCTCTCCGTCAATACTCTCTGTTATTCCGTTGGCTGTGACGGAATACGGCTTCCAGGTAACACTTTCTCCATTTTGCGCGGTATACGTCCAATTGGACACCGTAACGAGCAAGCCGTCGGGCGTAAGCCTTGCTGAGACGGCAGACGACGGGACAGCCGCGCTGTATATAAATTTATAAAGTCCGCTTTGATCTATGTAATCCGCCTCGGCGCTTCCAACGTCAGCACCCAAAAGGAGCTCCAAGAGCTCGCTTCCCTCAACGGTGGTGTTTCTGTCGGTATTGGACACCCCAAAGTCAGCAACCGTAACCGCTGCCTCAGCGCCAACGGCAGTCCAAGCAAACGAGGGCAACAGCGTCGCCACGATCAACGGAACAGCCGCAAGATATCTTAATACACTTTTTTTCACAATAACCTCAACTTGAATTGGGCTCTAATATGCACTGTTAAAAATATGGTTTCATTATATTATATCATATATAGTTATAAATTTCAATAGGTTAAACAAGATTTTCTCGTCTTTTACACTTGTATGATTGCACAAACTTTTAGGTTCAAACATAGCAAAATGACCTATTGATATTCAAGCAAGAGCGCCGACGGAGAAAGGAGCAACAAAAACTCCCTTGATGCGGCGGCACGAGCCGCCGCATCAAGGGAGAAAATATATTTAATTACAGCAAGAGCCGCCGCGCTTACCGTTTGCCAAAAATCAAACGGTAGCTTTATCTATTTCCGCAAACCCGCCGTCGGTCCTCTCTATTGCGAAATTCAGAACAGCCGCAATAGAAACGAGCTTCTTTTCGGTCTCCGCGCTCTTATCAGACGCTTCCCATCTGCTTGTAATAGCACTTAAAACGTCAGCCTTTTCGGTATCGTTCAATTCGCTTCCTCTGTTGAGGGGGTTATGGCTTGCATTTTCGCCGTCAGCGTATACGTTTTCCACAAGAGTTACAGACATTACCTTGGAATCCATGATATTGTTTACGTATTCATCAGCGGTAAGTCCCGTCGCACTTCCCTCTCCGAAGGTGTTTTCTGCCGACTTGTCCGTTGACATAAGAACGTCCATCATGTTTGCAACAGCAACGGATTCCTTTTCGTATTCCTCGTTGCTCATTCCCTCCTCCTTGGCACTCGAAAGATTTCCAAACATATCAGAGAGCATATCTGCCACAGGCTCGGCACTTTGCTCCGACACGTCGTAGGTCATAACCACGGAAGGAGTCGAAATGGATTGAAGCACCTTTGAGGACGAGGGAGTAAGGTCGTCAAGCATTTTTCTTACCGCCACGGTCGTATCCTTGCTGCTATCAGATGCAGCCTCGACCGCGCCGAATGCGCTGGACAATGACAGCGTAAGCGGTCTGTATCCGTCCGCGTATGAATTTTCGTACATAGAAATTGCCGCATCGGTCGCATCAAGCATGGCAAGTCCCATGTCAACGTGGACCATATCCGACTGAAGCAGACCGACAAGTAAAGTCTTGGTCTTCTCAGGGCCTACACTTTCCGTCACTGCAAGAGCATCAAGAACGGGGCCTATCTCGCCGAACACCGTCTCAGCGTCCTTGTCGGAGGCATTTATAACGTCAAGAAAATCAACCGAGACCGCGCATACATGCGCCAAGGCGCGCGCTTCTTTCTCCGCATTTACGATCTGTGCTCTGCCGTCAGTCACGTCGTTTATGGATACTCGTTCCGTTTTTGAAAGGAAGTCCTGCTCGTCGCGAACGACGTTTTCAAGAGTCCACGCTCTCATGTCGGCTCCTCCCATGCGCGCTTCTGCCGCGCGCAGAGCCGTATCCTTTTGGGTTCTTATTCCGTATTCATCGAAAACGTCGGTGTACACCTTAGTCAATGCCTCGGCGTCCTTTCCCTCGGCAGTGCTCATCTCGTAAAGAAATCCGTCGTACAAGTGCGCGGTGCTCTGCGGAACGGATACCGCGCTCAGCATCTCCTTTAACACAGTATCAGCGCCAAAATCTATAAGATGTACGAATCTCGGATTTTTTATCACAAGCAGCAAAATTTCCGATACGCATTCCTCGTTAGCCAATGCGTCCTCGGGGGAATCGGATATGGTTGAGATAACGTCGTATTTCTCTGCAACCGCTACGATCTGTCCTGCCGTACGGAAGTCCTCTTTGAGAGTGAGAGACGTCGTATTTTCGCCCGCCCTCGAATAGGTCAGCCCCTTAAATATCGCCTCTCCGCCAAAGATCTTGAGAGTCCTTGCTCCTACGTTGTTTGCAGAAGCATCAAGGGCATCGGCAGTAATTTGAAGCGCGAGATGGTCGGACGCCTTAAGCGCGTCATACGAAATATCGTTCAGCGTATTCAGAGTACCCACTACGGGGATAAACAAGACAAACAAGGTAATAAGACCGCAGATACCGCCGCAAAGCGCGCCCATCTTGTTGAATCTTGCGACCTTGAATTCGTCGTACTTTCCGCGCTTTTCACCGAGTGCCGCACGCTCGACCTGCTTCCTTTCGGTAAGCTTGAGTAACAGCTTTGTAAGCAGCTTAAGGAAAAGCCTCATTATGCAGCGTGTAATAGCGAAGAATGGCAGGAAGACGATGCTTGCCACAACAGCCGCGACAAGGACCGCTATCATGCTCTCCACGTCAATTCCTATTCCTAAGTCATTAACGGATCTAAGAAGATCAAAGATACCGAGTATCTTCCAGAGCACGATCGCCGATACCGATGCGCAAAGGAACGACAAGAGCGCCGATATCGCAAGCGATACTGCGTTTAAAATTATCTTTGACAGAGAAAGCTGCCATACGAATCTTCTTCCCTTAACAGCACCTATAAAAAACGCAGTGAATGCCAGTAAGAAGAACAAGAGAGAAAAAATAACAAAAAACATCTTACACCTCCATAATAAGCTATTGGTTATATTATACATCTATCATGACACAAAGTCAAGTGCTTTCCCGAATTCTTATCACATTCTATCGCAAAGGTCATGGTCACGGCTGCGAAAAAAGCAAAAGAAAAAACAGCCGCGCAAAAAAACTGCATGGCTGCCTTTTTTTATGCCTTATCGGCAAAATTCTTTTATTGTAACTCCGTCTGTAAGCCGGGTTCTGTCGAGAACGGTCATCAATCTTCGCTCACCGTCACCGATGAGCTTCGGCTTTCGCCGTGCCACCCGCGGACATACGTCGGGCAAACGTCCGACTGCGGTGTTGCTTCGGATAGGGTTTACAGCAAACCTATGTTACCATAGGAGTGGGTGAGCTCTTACCTCACCTTTCCACCCTTACCTCTTGCGAGGCGGTCTATTTCTGTTGCACTTTCCCTGGAGTCGCCTCCGGCTGACGTTATCAGTTATCCTGCCCTGTGAAGCCCGGACTTTCCTCACGGTAATACCTTTCGGCAACATACCGCGCGACCGTCCGACGAAGTTACCGCTTGATTATACCACAAAGCCGCTTTTTTGTCAAGAGCCGCTAAATACTTGAGAGTATTTTCTCACAAAGGCGCTCCGCAAGCCCCCTCTGCCGCTCAAAATCCATACACGGCACGTATATTTTTTCAAGCTCGGCGTGGGCATTCCCCGCTTCGTGAAGTGCCGAGAGCGCAAGAGCCCTTACGTCGGCATAGGCGCGCATGACGGTGCGGTAAGAAAATCTTATCTTCCCTATCCCCTCAGGGTGAACAAAGCGCTTCATGTTTATAAGGCACGCCTCGCCCTCGCCCCTTGGTGCGTCGGACACGGTAAAATGATCCCCCGTATCAAGAAAAAGCATATCGCAGGGGCGCGACGTATCAAGCAGGTCGCGCGAGAGCGCCACCCGTCCGCCACGAGAGCGCACCAAAGCGAGAAGCTCGCATAGATAAAGGTACGCCGTACCGTAGTAATCGTTTATTACGTGCGTGCGCCTTGCCGCACGCTCATGCGTCGAAAGCTCCACCTCGCCGCGCACGCCCACCGCGCGCGTCTGCCTTGTCAGCACGCTTGTCGGCGAGCTCTTGGGTATTTCAAGGCGCGCGTACGTCCGCGCCACTGCCGCTGTAAGCTTCGGCAAGTCAACGCACCCGAGCGCGGCGCTGTCCGCCACATTTCTTATCGACCTTGCCGCAAAAAGATAGCCGTACGCCTCACTATAAGCGCGCTTCTTATCCTTTGCGAGCGCCTCGATCTCGCAAACGCGCCCCCGAAGCGCAGCAGAATCCCAGAAATCTCCGAGATTTACTATCTCGTCTCTCGCGCCTGCGATGACGGTATCGTAAGAATGGGGCGCCGTTCCGTCAAAAACGGCGACGCGCGAGTCGATAATTATGCCGTCGAGCGAGTCCGTATCCGACGAGCAGTAGTAGTATTCAACCTCAAAGCCACTGTCCGCGGCGCGTCGGGCAATACGGCGCATAAGACTGCTCTTGCCCGTGCCCGGACCGCCCTTGATTATGTATCTTTGCTCTATGCGCGGAGAGAAAAACACCTCGTCAAAAAAGCTCACGAAGCCGTCCGCGGTGTTTGCCGCCGCAAAAAATTCAACCTGTTCTTTTTTGTTTACCATGCGTTATAAACCCGAAATGCCGACAGGAGTGCGGCTTGCCTATCTTTCGATAATGGTGATGTTTACGGGCTCGATCCCCGCTTCAAGGTATACTATCTCATTTATCTGGGATATCTGCGCGGGCAAAAGTCCGTCGCTCTTTACGACTACGCTTGCCGTGCCGTCGCTGATAACGGCAACGCATTCACTGAATCCCTTTGCAACGATAAGCGCCTCAATGTTCGCCTCTGCCTCCATTACGTCGGCAAGCGCGTTTATCTGAGAGAGCGCCTCGTTCTTGGCAGCTTCACTCGAAGCGGCGTTCTCAACTACCGATTGAAGGACCTCGATAGCCTCGTCACGGGTGCGCTGACGGCTCACCTGAACGCTTGAAAAGTAGGAGTCCGAAGTGGAGGTGTCGGGAGGATTAACGGTAGTGGTGGTATCAGCTCCGCCACCGTTCATGCCTGCGCTCTGGTCGTAGTCAAAGCCGCCGTCCTCATTGTTAAACGCGATAACGAGATTTACGACGACCGCACACACAACGAGCGCCACAGTTCCTATAATGATAAAGTTTCTTTTTCCGATCTTGCGGCAAATATCCGCAACCTTTGACTTGAAATTATCAAATTTCATAATATTTTCCTCCGAAATTTTTAATACACTACATGTATATTGCAGCCCATTTGGTTTTATTCATAAGCGCCCGACGAGGCGACAAAAATTTTATTCGTGCTAATGCCGAGAGAGGCGGACACAAGAGAGATCACCTCCCTTTGGACTCGCGGGTCGTTCCCACCCGTACAGACTATGCCGACTCCCGCGATCTCGGGGTTTTCATAGGCTGTGACGACCGCCTCTCTGCCCGAGCCGCTCCCCGACATGACTATCTCGTTTTTGTACCCCGAGGAGTTTGACTGCGAGTCTATTGCGTAGACCGTTCGGTAGCCGCCCCTAAGGCTGACGAGCACGCTCACGCGCCCCGCTCCCGACACGCCCGAGCATATATCGGCAACCCTTTCTTCCAGCATCTCGGCATAGGCATCGGCGCTGTCCGTCGGCAAAGCGGTAGGGGCGGTGTCCTCTCCGTTGCTTCTGCCGAAGCCTCCGCCAATCAAAAGGAGCGCTACGCCAAGTCCGCCGCCTACTGCTATAAGTATAATTTTATGCCACTTTTTATTACTTTTTTTATAAAAATCCGACACAATATTCTCCCTCGACAAATTTTGATATTTTTATGCATTTGAATATAAATTTGTATTTTTAATCATTTATATCATATATTATTTCGCACTCCACCCCCGTCCTCATATGTATATGCTCGCGTATTTTGTCGGGGTCAGCCGCAATCCCCTCGGGGTATATCCTGACGTGTGCCGCTCTCACCTCCGCCACCCCCGCATCGGTCACCCCCAGCGTAAGGCTCACGTCAAAAGCGTCCTCGGACACCGAGAGAAGCGTGGCAAGCTCCCCCTCGAGAAGCTCCTCCGAGGTACGCGCGTTTCCTCCGAGCAGATATTCCTCGTAAAGCTCTCCATAATCAAGCATGGGAGCGTCCGCATCAAAATCAAAAATCTCCGAAACACCGCCCGCGTCGCCGATAAACGACGCGAGGGGCGAAGCGACCGTCGCGATAAGGCAGAGCGAGGTAAGTATTTCTATATGTTTTTTCGTTGCGTTCCCTACGCTCAACACGCGCGCCACGGCAGAAACTATGCAAATTCCGAATATTCCGAGTACGTATCCTTTCATTTTCCACCCCTCACCCCACGGCGACCGCGCATCTTATAAACAGCGCGAGCGCAACGGTGAACGCGACCGCCGACACCGACACAGCGCCGATAAGAAAGCCGTATACGTTGCCAAGCTCCGAAAGCAGACGGCTCTCGTTATGACAGCCGAGCGCCTCTGCCGCCGTTGCGACGGCGATATACACGAGGCGCGTGAGCAAAAGCGAGATAAGCGTGGGCAAGGCAAGTATGATTATGAGCAATATCCCCCCGACTCCAACAACGCTTTTTATGTAGCCCACGCTCCCTGCCACAGTCCTTAGCGTGTCTCCGACAGCACCGCCCACAACGGGTATCACCGTCGAGGCGATAAGCTTGCCGCTTCGCGCTGCCGCCGTATCAGCCGCCCCGGCGACGGTCGTCTGCGCACCGAGAACGAAAACGAACACCGTCATGATAAGTCCTATAAAGAACGTGTAGCATTTTTTGACCGCTCCCGAAAAGCCGCAGAGAATATTACCGCCTGAGAGTGCGGAGCACACCGAGGCGGCAACGAGCACGGCGCACACCGGCACGACCGCACCTGCGACGAGCCTTTGAGTGGCGGAGAGCATAAGATAAAGCGTTGCCGTTCCCGCCCCCGCAGTGCTCACGTTCCCGCCCATGGCAAGGACCGCGCCCGTTACGGGTATCATGGCGTCCATGAGCGAGCCTATGCCGTCGAAAAATTCCGCTGTGCGCTGTATTTCGACGTACTGTGAGCCAAGAAGCGCCGCGCTTATGGCGGCGGTCGACAAAAAGTCAAACGCCACAGCGGTCTTCTCTCCGTCAATGCCGCCCGACAAGCCTCGCGCCGCCGCCGAGACCAGCAAAATCCCCATCAAGGTCGCCAAGGTAGAAAGCGCGCGCGGCAAAGCGGCGCTTATCCATGAGGTGATTTCTTCAAATATGCGTTGAACCGACAAAAGCTCCGTAAGATTTTGCCCGAGCGTGTCAATATCCCCGCCCGACAGATCCTCGGCAAGGTGGGAGCCGCTGCTGCCGTGCACGGCATCCGCCGCCGAGCTAAGCCCGTCCGTCACGATATCCTCGGGGGATGCGGACACACTAACACCGAGCGCACAAAGCGCGACTAATGTGACTGCCGCAAATGCAGCAGCATAAAGCACCGTCAAAGCCCCGAATTTCCGCCTCCGCCTCATACCATTTCCTTCCTTTTGTTTTTTCTTTCTTTATTCGTTTGTTAAACCTTTAGCGTATCAGTTGAAATTAGCATCCGTTTCCGTGAGCCTTCCCTTGGGGGAAGGTGGCACGAGCCTTGTGCGAGTGACGGATGAGGGTAGCGAGCAGAGCGAGCGTGCTATATACGCAAAGTAACTTTAAATTAAATGCACGGATGCTTCGCATCCTACCCTCATCAGTCGCTTCGCGACAGCTTCCCCCAAGGGAAGCCTTTTTGTTAGTCAAGCCTTAGGCTACAAAATTTTATTCGCGCAAACCGATATTTTTTCGGGTCGACGTCCTCGACGATCCGTTTGACATCACGCAACGACTCCCGTCAGCGTGAGCCTTCCCCAGCGGGGGAAGGTGTCACGAGCTTTGCGAGTGACGGATGAGGTGTTAAAGAATGAATTGAATATATGACACCTCATCCGTCATTGACTCGCATCGTCGGCTCGTCAATGCCACCTTCCCTTTCAAGGGAAGGCTTTCTGTAAATCAAGCCTTAGATTGCAAAATTTTGTTTGCGCGGAATCTTTTTTTTCGTGAGGAGCAAGCCCCTACCCTACCGACACACCTGTAAAATTTTATCCATTCATAGTTTATAGTTATAAGCGCATTCGCGCGTTATGATTTTGCTTCGCAAAAGTTATGATATGATTGCCATCTATCTTCAAGCTGCGCCATCGGCGCATCATAACGATGCGAAGCATCTCATAACTTGCCCAAAGGTCAATCATAGCTCTGCCACAAGGCGCGTCACGCACTCCACTATGTCGGCAAGCACGGGCATAGCAAGAGCGAGAATAGCGAGCTTTCCCGCGCTTTCCACCCCCGAGGCGACCGTGGGCTCGCCGCAATCGCGGCACACGTCGGCACATATTCGGCAAAGCACGCCGATGGCAAGTCCGCGCATCATAAGCGCCGTATATTCAAGCGAGGGCTCGTCAAGCCCCATGTCCGAAAGATAGCTCACCACCTCTCCGAGCGATCCGAGAATTCCGCCGAAGATAAGCGCAAGTCCGCCGAGTCGCACCGCGAGCGACATGCCGCCGAGCGTATGCCCGAGAGCGCCGCCGATAAATGCGCACAGCAAGGCAATGCCGCAAATTTTAAGAAGCTCCGCGTCCATCAGAAGCCAAACACCGACTGAACGCTTTCAAAGAGCATTCCGATCTCCTCGACAAGCATCAGCATCACCACCAATATCCCCGCAACCGTTATGAGCATCGCCTGCTCGTCTCGCCCCGATTTGTTGAGAATGGCGACCACCACCGAAACGAGCACTCCAACGCCCGCTATCTTCAGAATAAGACTTACGTCCATAAGCTTTTCCTTTCCCGTGCCGCTACCAGAAGCGCCAAATAAAAAATTCAAAAAAGCAGAATGACCGCCGAAAGCGATACGCCAAGGCACACGGCGACGTTCACCCTTGTACGTGAGGGTAAGGCTCTCGAGTGCACTTGCCGCCGCTCCTCAAGCGCGTCAAGCGTTCTTGAAAGGAGCGCGAGCTGCTCGTCTCGGTAGCCCTTTCCGACCTCGGCGGCAAATTCCGAGAGGCGCTCTGCCGTAAAGCCGTCCGCCACGGTAAGGCTCTCCAAAAGCTCACCTACCGTGCTCGGCGGCACCTCTCGTGAGTATCCGCACGACTCGTATATATTTTTCGGACACCGAAAAAGTATCTCGGAGAGAGGCATTGAGTATGCTTCAATATTCGTCCTTACGAAGCGTAAAAACGCAAGCATTCCCTCGATCTGTGCGAGAGTGCGCCGCTCACCGACGTTTAGTGAGCGCGCCAGCAAAGCTCCGCTAAACGCGACAAGCACCGCCCCTAATATCTTCAAAAAATTCATCTGCTTCCTCCCGATAGGTGACCGAATACTCGTAGTCACGTCTGCCGCGCACGCGCCTGATACCAACGTAAGAGCCGAACACGCCCGCTCTGTGAAGCTCAAAAATAGCGCTTCTCCGCAAAAGCCCCGCCACGTCGGAGGCGTGAGCGGTGGCAAGCAGCGGCACGCCGCAGTTTTGCGCGGCAATTATCGCCCGAGCCTCGTCCATCTCTCCTATCTCGTCGCACACCACAAGCTGTGCGTTCATGCTTCTCGCGGCAATTTCTATCCCGAGTGGACGCGGATATCCCGTCAGCACGTCAACGCAAAGCGCCTCCGAGCCAAGAAAAGCGCAAAGCTCCTCGCGAGTGTCGATAACAACCACTCGCAAGGGAGACTCACCGCCCGCCATCTTGGCGATAACCGAGCGCAAAAGGGTAGTTTTTCCATGCCCGGGCGGGGAGAAAACAAGCACTCCTCCCGTTCCCTCCTGCTCCCTTAGCAGCTCGCATACGGGCTCTCCCACCCTCGCTATCCGACGGGGCAAGCGAAAGGAAAGAGCGCTTATATCGTAAACGCCGACGACGCGCCCGCCGTCCGTCGCGGCTCTGCCCACGACTCCTACGCGGATACCGCCCTCAAGCGTGACGTACCCCTTTCGTATCGTGTCGGCATGCGCATACACCGAGCCGCCGCAGACGCTCTCAAATATCATTTCCATTTCCCCCGAGGGCACACACCTCCCAAAGGGTATGTTTTCTCCTCCCGAGGTAATAGTTGAAAGCTGTCCTCGGCGCAGTCTTATCTCCTCTATCTCCGCACCGCCGCTTACAAAAGCGAGAAGCGCGGAATATATGTCGGACGGCAAAATTTTAAAAAGCACGTCGGGCAGTGTCGCCGCCGCGCTGCTTCGCCCGTATATTCTTGTAGCCATACCTCTCCCCCATTTCTCAGTTTTTCCGCAATTACAGGTTCTGTTGAATAATATGCCCGTCCGAGAGGGTTTATGACAAGCCTACGGGAGTATAGTTTAAACTGATAATGAATAGTGAATAATGAAGCCGCTTCGCTGATGAATAACGAAAAATTAATGAAGATTTTCGCCGTGGCGAAAATCCACCGAAATTATTCATTATTCATTTTTCATTTTTCATTTTTCATTTTTCATTTTCAATTTTCCCCAAACCCAAAATGATGTGGTGTTTTTGCGTTTTTGGCGCATTTTGTCACAAGATGTAGACGCACTTAATAGTAAGTTCACAATTTTTTAAAAAAATATTCTTTAATTAATTATATATATATGGTATAATATCTTATCATGGTATAAAATAAGATATCAATGCATATCTATGGAGGTCAAATATGTTTTTAAAGAACAACATGCGTCCCGCTTTCGCTGCTGAAGGCGCAGGACAGGCAAGGTTCGCAAAGCCGAAGAACACCGCATTCACCTATGATGCAGGCGCGTCCGAGACCGATGATTTCGGTTCATTCTCGCAGGGTGCAACGGGTGGCGCTCCCCGTCGTCCCCGTCCCAACGGAAACGGCAAAAAGGGTGGCTTTAAGCTCAACCCCAAGGCAATAATCATTGCCGCTGCCGCTCTCGTTGTGCTTCTCACCCTTATCGTTGTTATAGTCGTTGCGGCTGTGGCAAACTCGGGCGGAGACGTTACCTACACCAACAACGCGTACGTTGCATACAGTGATGAGGACGATACCTATCACGTAGTCGCAAACGGCAAGGTAGTCGGTTCTTACGAAAACGAGGTCAAGGTCATTCCTGCGGCTGACCGTTCATTTGCTTACATAATTGAGAATATAGACGGCGAGGGATACAGCGTTTCCTACGTTAAGGGCGCTAAGAATCCCGTAGAGATCACAACCAGCCCCGTTACCGAGGTTTTGGCAACCGCTGATCTTGAGCCTGCGGTAGTTTACTACGAGGAAGCTAACGGCATTTACCTCTACACCGAAAGACACGGTGAGGAGAGAATGCTCAAGACCAACAACATTCTTGAATACGCTGCTATCAAGAATTCCTTCCACCTTTCCGCTGACGGAACCACGGTAGTTTACAACAAGATCGAGGCTAATGAAGCAAACGAGCTTCGCTCCTTCCTTTGCGTATGGGAAAGCGGTGACGACGAGGTTAAATTCCAGAAGAATATGACTCCCGAGGCAGTTTCCAACGACGGTAAGGTCATTTACGCCTCCGCTTCGAGAGATGGGATCACCAAGTCTCTCTACGTTGTTCCCTTCAACGACAACAACGATAAGTACCTTATCGCTGATAATTTCAACTCCATCGTTGACATAAACATTGACGGTAACGAGGTCGTTTACACCGCGAACGCTGGCGACGGTAAGGTATACACCTACCTTGCAGCCTTCAACCTCAAAAAGATGGGTGACGAGATAACTCCCTCCAAGTTCTCCATTGAGGGTATTTACAAGCCCTTCACCATTGAGGGCAACGTTGCAATGTTCGAGACCTTCAAGAACACCTACTTCAAGTATTCCTTCGCAAGCCTTGGAAATGAGCTTGCAGGCGCTTGCCCCATCTTCGCGGTAGCAAAGGATTACTCCATTGACAAGATATCTAACTTTGACGGCGAGTTCTCTCCCAACGGTAACTTCTTCTACTACATAAACGACAAGGGCAACCTCATGCAGAAGAACCTCAAGAGCTCAGGCAGTGCCGAGAAGATCGACGAGGGTGTTGAGGATTTCGCAGTAACCGCAAAGGGCAACCTTTACTGGATAAGCGACGTTTCCAGCCTTGTTTACTACAACGTAGCTAAGGACGACAGCCAGAGAATAGCAGACGACGTTGAGTACCTCTCTATGCACAGATACTCCAACACCCTGTACTTCTCATTTACCGACAGCATGACCATCTACACCACCTCCGAGGGCTCTGACAAGAAGGTAGCTAAGTTCGGCACGAATGACGTAATGTCTATCCCCGCGTTCTCCGACGACAACGCGAAGGCAGCATACGCGGCGTTCTACGACGAGGACAACAGCGAATGGCAGCTTTTCTACACCTCCAACGGAAAGACGTTCAAGACTCGCGTTGCTTCCTGCGCAGATATCAAGGGCTTTGAGACCTCCGATAAGTATCAGGAGATCGTTGACAACATAATCAATAAGGTCGGCGACGTTATCGACGGCATTATCGACGGCATTACGGGCGGTAACGAGAGCGAAGCTCCCGAGACAACCGAATAATTAAAAAACCACTTTCGCAGGTCAGTAAAAACTGACCTGCGTTTTTTATTTATATAGAATAATACTGTAAACACACTTGACTTTAACGGCATTTTATGGTATCATTATTGTGTATAAAAATTTGGAGGATGTTATGCGCCAAAATCAAGGATCTACCCGCCGCTCTGTAATAAGGCTTCAATCTCTATCCTGCCTTACGCTCATTTTTCTGATGTTCTTTACGAGCTTTGGAAGCCTTTACAGCGTTGACGTGAAAGTAAGTCACGATGCGCAAAGAGCAATTGACGACGTAGTCGATATTCTCAATGAGGTCGCAGTCGAGAAAAGCGAGGCGGCTCTGCCGTCAGACGATACGGACACCGAGCCGCAAAAAAGTGCGGACGAAATAGAGGTCGTTCTTCCCGAAAAGGTAGACGTAAGCCTTTTTAATTTTATAAAGCTGCTATTTAAGATCGACGACGTTTCAAGGATACTCGGCGGCGTGGTCGATCTTTACTCCTCAGCTACCGACTCGCAAGATTATAACCGAATGCTCAATTCTCTGTATTCAACCATGTCGGCGGCTCGCTCGCTCGTAACGAGCGATGAGTTTATCGACACGCTTGCGCTCGTCGTTACAGTCATGCATGCTTTTTCGCAAAGCTCTGTCGAAGGCGGCGGAATGGTAGTTATGATACTTATGACAGTCTTACTGCCCCTCGCTCTCTGGACACTTATTTCAATAACGCTGCTTGGCACGGTGTTTACCGTATGGAACGCAGAGCGCTGGTATTTCTGGATGAACAAGTGCTTCAAGGCTTCCATATTTATATATGTCGTTGTACTTGGTGTCATGCTGACAAGCCGCGCCATAAGCCTCTCGTGGGGGCTCCTGCTGTCCTTGCTGGCTTGCGTATTGGGCTTTGCCGTTGCAGCTCTCCTGACACGCTTTAAATCGCGCACACCTGAGGGTATACGTTACATAAACGTGTTGCAAATTTGCTCCGCCGCCAAGCTCGTTGGCTTCGGCATATTTTTCCTCTGCTTCGCAAAATCCAACCTTATTTCAAGATACTTCACAGTTGCTTTCAGAGACCTTATCGGTAATATCCTATCACAGGATCACGGCGATGCTTTCCTTAAGCAGTTCTTGTTCACAATCATGTCGCTTGCGGCGATCATCGCACTTTTTGCCGCATTCTCAACGGCTATGAGCGCACTCATGCGCATCGGTAGTATGCAAAAGCGAAACAAGGAGACCAGCTTCTTCTCCACCACCATGTGCGGCGTGCTCCTGCTCGCGCCCCTTGTCTCAGCCTCGTTCTATCCAGGTTTGACCATCAACGCGAACGTAAAATTCGTAGTCGGCGCGTTTATAGGACTCTCAATTATGATATTCAGCGAGGTCGCTATTCCCGTCGGCAGAAACCTGTTCTGTAAGGGACTGCGCGAGAGCGAAAAAGACGCTATCCTTCGTGGACTCGAAACCGTCGAAACCGAGCTCATTACCGAGGAGGAGGGTTAAAAAGACGCGGGGACGCGGGGACGCGGTCGCTTTTTGTAAAAAGCTCCGCAAAAACTTTCATAAAAAGTTTTTCGCAAAGCTTGCATAGCAAAAGACGGAAATTTAGATTTAAAATATAGTTTTTCGCTTTCTAAGGAAGAAAGTCGTCGGACCCTACGTACCGACGACTTTCTTTTTTATTTCAATTTAAAACGGGTCGCCGAAGGCTCGGTTTATAGAAAGCCTTCCCTCGGGGGAAGGTGGCGGCGATAGCCGACGGATGAGGGTAGGATGCGAAGCATCCGTGCTTCTTGCGAATTGTTGCTTTGCGTATATAGCACGCT
>SVUH01000026.1 GCA_015063335.1 Oscillospiraceae bacterium
TCGTTTCCGGTCTTGTCGTTTCCGGTGTTGTCGTTTCCGGTGTTGTCGTTTCCGGTATTGTCGTTTCCGGTGTTGTCATTACCGGTATTGTCGTTTCCGGTGTTGTCATTACCGGTGTTGTCGTTTCCAGTGTTGTCGTTTCCGGTGTTGTCGTTTCCGTCGTCGGTCGTTCCATCGTCACTTTCAATCGCGGCAACAAGTCCCTTGTATATCTGAAGATTAGAAAGCTCCATCCAGAAGCTCGAGTCGGGTGTAACTTTCAGTGCTCTTGTATAAACTGCGCATTTCAAAGTATTTCCGATTTTTGCGCCGTCATAGGTCAACGTTCTTACAGCGTTGAACTTTCCGCTGCCGTTCATGACGTAGAGAGTCATCTCGTTATTTTCGGGATCGACCTCAACTGCAAAGGTATGCTTATCGGTCTTTGCTCCGTCTATATGGTAGTTCCACTTGTCGTATCCGTCATTTCCGTCAGACTTATCTACCTTTAAGTTGTTCCACTGATACCAATAGTTGTAGCCGTATCCGTCGATAAGGAGGGTGTTGTCGCCGTCTATCTGGATACCAACGCAGGTGTAACCTATATTCGTCTTATTGAATTTAACGTCAAACACAAGAGTGTACTTGTTGCTCTTGCCGTATACATACGTAGGATTATCGGGATCATCGGGGTTTTCAATTACCTCGGTAACCTCTCTCAAGGGGAATCTGCTTGCTTCATCAATTCCACCCCACATAGCGCGCTTGCTACTCGTGGTCAGCTCGGTGAGCTTTACAAGGCTTCCGTCCTCGGAGATCTCAACGGTTGCGCCCTTGTTAGAGTCGCTTGCAAACTCGTCACTCCAGTAATCCGCCTTAAAGTTGACTGTTTGGAGCAGATCTCCGTCCTCAGCGGCTTCATAAATCTCTGCCGGGGACAACTCTACCGGCTCTGCCTCCGTCGTGTCTGCGTTCACGGGGATCGCCATAAGTGACAAGGTCATTATAAGAACAATTGTCACACACAAAAGTTTTTTCATCGCTTTTCTCCTTTTTTATTTATTGTAAAAAATATTTCTATAAGTAAATTATACCATAATGTGAGCAAACTGTCAACCAAAATCCCCCCTCAATTGTACGATAAAGCACCATTTCGGGTATAAAATTTTTGCTCTGTTTTTTGTGCAAAATCACCATATTGACAAGAAATTGTCACATTCACTTATATACTTATATTAAGAAGCAAAGCGCCTGCAAATCGATCCTTTAGAAATCAATTTGCAGGCGCTTATCAAATATATGACTAATTTGCTTTATCAGCCATTGGTCTTTCTGCGTTTGATCGCGAGAAAGCTTAGAAGCCTAAGGGTGCGAACGGGTCGTCCTTCCAGTCGTCGTTTTCGTCAGAGCCGGAAAGTGTAATAACGTCCATCGCGTTCAAAAGCACCATATCGGTCTCAGGAGCAACGTATTCCTTTTTCATTTTCATAATACAATTCCTCCTTAATTAGTAAATAAACTTAGCGTATACAGGAATGTGGTCGGAGGGATATCTCATTACCGTCTCGCCTGTTTCTTCATCTACCACGGGATCGACCATGTTATTTATTACGGTGTACTCAAGAGCCTCAGCGTTTCTGAAGAGAACGTGGTCAAATACATACGGATCACGTCTAACGTAATCACTTGTGCTTGCCGTCGTACCGCCAGTGTCAGGTGCAATGAGCGCCTCGTTTCTTGCGAAGGAGAGTCCGCTGTCGGAGTATCCGCTGAGAACGACCTTACCTTTAGGGGAGCTAACGTGTGCATTCATGTCACCGGTAAGTATCTGCGTAGGATACTGTGCCGCCTCATCCGCAAGCCATGCAGCGAGAAGTCTCGACTGATATTCACGCAAGAGATGGTCGTCATCGTACGTTTCCCCAGAGCCGGTACCGTCACCGTAATGGAGGTGAGCATTTACGAAGAGTATTACCTCGCCGGTCGTCTTGTCTTGGAGAACTGCGTAGCTAAAGAATCTTCCGATGTCGTCATCTCCCTGAACGTCGATAGACATATCTGTGCCCTCGTAGCCCTCAATGGTATAGTCGTCAGCAAGATTCTTAAAGGAATCCCAACCGGAAGTCACAAGAGTGAACTTCTCAGTCTTGTAGTAGATATCGTTGAACGCCCAGCCGTTGCCGAAATTGTTAAAATATTTGTTGTACGTTCTGTTTCCGGCAAGATTTGTGTATCCGTTTGAGTTGAGAACTTTCAAATAACTGTTCCAATCCTCGGTGTCCTCCTGGATTCCGACAACGTCGGTGTTAGCATCAAGGATCGTCTGAACTGCGTTTGCGGGGTTTCTTCCCTCCCAATTGTCGCTCTTATACTCAAGGTTGTAGGAGAGTACGGTAATAGAGGATTGCTTCTCTTCATTTTCTCCGTCTGCAGGAGTGAAGAAGCCTGTAAGTGTCTTCAATTCGTCTGCATCGTAGGGGCTGTAAACGGTAGTGCCTGCAATAACTACGGGGTTATTGTACTTCTCGTTCTTCTTGGTACTAACGTCACCGTATGCAGCTTCTGCAACAGTTGCAATACTTCTGGAGTTGTTTGCATGGCTGTATGCGGAGTAAGCAACGATCTCGCCGTCAACCGCAACGTAAAGTCTTGCGGAGAAGTCTCTCTCGTAGTTGCCCTCGTTCATATTTACCATAGCGCAGTTGACCTTGTAGTGGGTCGTTTCGTCACGCAACGTACCGTCGATGGTGAGGTACTTAACACCTGCTGCGACAAATGCTTCCTTGGTAAACGCGATCTGGTTATCGAAAATATAGTCCGTGGGAGCAATGAGAACTCCGAGAGTTACCTTGCCGTCCTTAGAAAGCTCATTGTAGTATTCATTGGTGATAGATCCCGTGAAACGGATTCCGGTAGGCTCGGAGATACGAACGGACGCGCCGTTCATAAGACCAACCTTAGGAAGTATGTCGTTACCTCTGTAGATCTTCATATCACTGATGGTTATCTTTCCTGTCTGGTTTCCTACCTCCTCGGTTGCCCAGCCATCTTCGCCACGAACGTAGTAGCTGCGGTAGAAACGTACGGTGAAGTCTTCCTCGTAAACACCTTCCCAATCATAGAACCAGTCGTAGTAGTTGCCGTCCATCTGAGTCTCGTTAAGAGCGCAAACAAGAACCCATACTCCGTCCTGAAGAACGTAGAGGTTATAAGCAGTAACCTTTTCACTGCCATCGTTCTGGTCGCTAGTCGCTTCCCCTCCGGTCGTGAACTCAATTGCGTAGGTCTGCGTCAACGCGCCGTTACCGTCATAAGTACCACTTGCGATTACGTTTTCGTACTCACCATCAGTACCGCCGGTGCCGTTCTCCGTGGTGGTAACAAATCTGTAAGCATTCTTACCGGGAGTTACAACGAATCCTGTCCAGTCGTCAGGCAAGAATCCAACTTCCTGGTTTTCGTTCTCTGCAGTTACGGTAAATACCGTAGTGAAGGACTTACCAAAGATCTGGTATCCCTTAAGGTCAGAGCCCCAAACGCAAGCTCTGTACGTTCCTTTGGTTTCAGCATTAGCGTCCTTCTTTGGATAAAGCTCGATAGAAGTTGCGGTTGCGTTCTTTTCATCCATTCCTGCCCAGCCGTCCCCACCGCTAAAGATGCTGTCGCCCTCGAAGTTAACGTTGTAAAGCAGATCGCCGTCCTTAGCGTTTTCATAGGAAACAGCATTAAATTCAGCGGGTATTACGCCGATAGTAGCTCCGAGTCCCTTATAAAGAGCGTAGTTGCTGATACTCATTATATTGTTAGGATTATTATCGTCACGAAGCTGGTAGAAGCGGAGAACGAAATCGTTATCGTTAGCCATAGCAGCGCCCCAGTCAAAGGTGATTTTATCCAACTCTGCTGCGGTAAACGCGCGAACAAGCTGCCATTCGCCGTTTCTTGCTACATAAAGATTATACGCAGTGAGGTTCATATCCTCAAGTGAGGTTCCTTCACTCTTTATCTCGATAGCGTAGGTTTGCGTAAGAGCGCCGTTTCCGACATACGTGCCGCTCTCTATTTCTTCATCTGTGCCATCGGCACCATTGGTATTAATAAATCTGTAAGTATTCTGACCGGGATTTACAGCGAATCCTGCCCAGTGGTCGGGCAAAAATGCGATCTCCTCATCGTTATCGGACGCCGTTACCGTAAACACGGTGGTATAAGAATTACCAAGCATGGTATATCCGTTAAGCTTTGCACCCCAAACACCGCCTTTACCGTTATTCGACCAATTTGATTTAATAGTAACGGTTTTTCCGTCAGCAGCGACGTTAAAGCTTGTGTGCATTCCTGTCCAGTCAGCAACGGGATCTCTCAATACTGCGTCTCCGTTAAAGTCAGGTACGTAGATAAGATCGCCGTATGCAGCATCATCGTAGCTGTAGTGTACAACATTTGCGGGCGCAGCAGCAGCTCCGCTCTTAGCAGCAAGACCCTTATAAACCTTGAAGTCGCTAACAGTAACGGTTCCATTCTGGTTTGCGATCTTGGAGTCACGGTAGAAGCCGATTACTACTTCGGGCTCGCCCGCACTCCAATTAGGTCCAACAGCCAATTCGTCCGCGTCAAGAGAGTAAAGAAGTACCCACTTGCCGTTCTGCGCTACGTAGAGATTGTACTCTGCGGCAGAGAAAGAATCCTCATTAAGCTTAAATTCAACCGCGTAGGTCTGAGTCAAAGCGCCTGTGCCCTCGTAGTCAGTATATTCAACTATTTCAGTATTAACTGTACGGTCACTTTCGGTTCTGTTATATCTGAACTGGTTTTTACCGGGGATTACAACGTATCCGGTGCTCCAGTCAGCATACAAACCGATTTCCTGTTCCTTGTCACTTGCGGTTGCGGTAAATACCATAGTATACGAATTGCCCTTTACAGGATAATTCGTAGTGTCCATGTATCCTCTGAATGAAGCTGCTTGACTACTAATAATAGGCTTCAAAACAACAGCCTTACCGCCAAGAATAACGTCATTGGTAGCCATTCCTGCCCAAGCTTCCCAGTTACCGCCATATGGCTTAAGCACGCTGTCGCCGTTGAAGTTAGCCGTGTAGAGCAGATCGCCGTCGCTTGCAAGATAGTAAGCTCTGGTCTCAACGTTCAAGCTTCCGCTACTTGCAGCAAGGCCACCATAAACGCTCATGTTGCTAACGGTCATCTGCGCGTTGTTAGCCACGTCAAGGTCGGAACCACTGCTGCCCGCACGGTTACGATAGAATCTGATACAAAGGTCTTCATCAAAAAGATCCGCGCCATCTTCCTCATACCAACCGAAATCCCACACAACTGCAGCCAATTCCTCATCGCTAAGCTCGTAGAGGCAAACCCATTCGCCATCATCTGCCAAGCAGTAAAGGTTGTATGCTGTAAATGCCCAGTTCTTGTCGCCTACATTTCCCTTTTCACCTTCAGTAGCAATCTCAATAGCATAGGTTTTGGTCAAGGTCTTTTCACCCTCATAGTATTCGTTGTCAGAGGGCGACAAGTTGTCATTCGCCCCCCCGCTGGTAGCTTCAACGAATCTGTATCCGTTTGAAGCAGGGGTTATAATGAATCCGTTGCAGTGGTCGAGCAAAAGTCCGATTTCCTGCAAATCGTTTTCAGGGGTCAAGGTAAATACCATCGTGTAGGCATTGTTAAGTAAGGAAAACGTTTCCGTACTCAAAGTAGCACTAACAGCGCTCTTCTTACGGTAACTACTGCCGTCTCCTGTCTTTTCAATTACAATGGATTTACCATCGCTGCTGGCAGTACCCTTCATTTTACCCGACCAGCCTTTGGCGAATGCGCCCAACGTGCCGTCGTTACCTCTGAAGTCCACTTCGTAAAGCGGTTCAAGAGTGTCGGCTTGAGCACTTGCTTCCGCACCTGCGGGGAATGCTGCGAATGGTATTGCTATCATGAGTACCAATACCACACACAAAAGTTTTTTCATCGCTTTTTTCAGGGTTCTCGTTTTCATAACTTTTCTCCTTTTAAATTATAAAAATTGTTTTCGTTAAGATGAGTTATACAAGCTCGGTCAGGCTCAAACGTGCGCTTTGAATGAGCACCGAATCCAATTTTGTATATATCATTATATCATACCAAGTTCACTTTGTCAATAAGCGCTTTGCTATACTTGATATAGATTTTTTGACCTTATTTTTGTACAATTTTACCACAACGTCAAAAAAAATAGCATAGTGGGAGTTGCCCATCAGGTGCTTTTTATTTATATTACTGCTTCATAGCCTTTTGCTTTCCGACAACGAAGATCATTACGAAAAGCGCTGCGAGTATAAGCACCAGCGATATTGCCGCCAAGAGCTGCTGACCGTAAACGTGTATGCCGAAAAGCGTATTTCCGTTGCTCTGCACGTATTTGAGTATCCTGCTTCCCACAAGTGAGGCGAAGAAGCCGAAAAGTCCGCCGATAAAGTTCTTTATCGCCAGCGCCTCGGTTATATAGTCAGAGTCCACGTAGCTGTACGCTATGTTAAAGGAGTTCTGATTAACTCCCGCCAGCGTTGCGGAATAAAGCACGGTATATATCGCTATCAAGAGCCACGTCTTTGGTGTTGTAAACATGAGCGCTACGTATCCTACCGAGAGAAAAACAAGCGCAACAGCCATTCCCGAGGCAAACGAATGCTTGTCCGAAAAGTGTCCAAACGGCTTTGATGCTGCCATTCGTACCACGTTTCCAATAATATTTATGAGCTGTATCACGAAAACGCTTATCATTAGGTCGTTGACCTTAAACGTGCCCAAAAAGCCGTTCGTAAGATACACCGCTGAGTTATATATTGCGGTGAAAATTACAACAGAACGGAAATTTTTATTACCCAAGGTATTTTTGATAATATCCTTAAAATGCTTGGGACGATGCTCCGTCTTCTCGCTCTCTTCCCTCTTTATGAAAAGCAAGCAAACGACGTCCGATGCCGATATGATAAAGGCAAGGACGGCTATCATTATAAAGCCGTGCTTTATATTCCCATTCGCCTCCATTGCATCAAAAACGTATCCGACAGAAGCCGTAAATACTATGCCCGCCGCGATGGATATTATTTCCTTGGTTGCGGAATAGGACGCGCGCTTCGTCGGCTCTACAAAGGTATTCGCCCACTTATAAAGGACGTTGAGCACGATATACTTACTCGCATACGCAAGCAGTATAAAGCACATCACCACCACCTTGACCGCCGCCGTTCCTATCGGGATAAAGGGTATTATATAAAGTGACGAAAAAAGCAATCGGCTGAGCGGATAAAAGATCAGCGTTACCGTCTTTGAGGGCATTTTCAGCTTATAGAGGAACAGCGAAAATATCTGAATTACGAACGCAAGCGTGATAAAGGACGAGATTATGCCTATGGTGGTATCGTCAAGTCCGAGGTGGCTCAAAAGCTTTGCCAAAAAGGCGTCCGTCACCAAGAGCGCAAGCATGTATTCAAACGTGCACTGCGCCATGTATACGCTTCGCGACCGCTTATACTGCGGAGAATTAAAATCAATTTTGTTTGTGTTCATTAGTTATTGTCAACAGAGCAATAGGCTGCTTAAAAATTTAAGCAGCCTTATTTGCGGTATTTTATCTCATCTGTTGGAGATCGTAGTGAATGTCGTAAGCCTTCTCCTCGTCGGTAAATCTGCGGCGGGTGTTGATGACCTGTCCGTCATTTACCTTTCTGTCCTCTACGTCGTCCGTCGTTCCCATTACGGTTACGTTTACCTGTCTGCGGCGCGCGATTACGTGGTCCCAGTCAATGAAGTATACGTGCGCGAAAAGTCCGAGGTCGAGCTTACCGTCCTTGATGGTAAGAGTTTCGCTTCTGCCGAAGAATACGGAGCGAAGGTGTCCGTCGGTGTTCATGCTCGAATAGTCGCCGGGCTCGTTTACGTATCTGCCGAACTGCGAGTGGATCGGACCGGGATGACGGTACTGATGCTCCTCTGCAAAGTCGGGAGCGAGCTTTCTCATTATGTCGAGAAGGTCGTGCTGCAAATATTCAAGGTCGAAGCTGTCTATGTCGTGTGAGCATTCCTGTACCATTACGGAGCAGGTGGTGTGGTGAGATACGACGGATACCGTTCCGTTCTTTACTCCCGATGCCTCTACTATGTCAACGATCTCTTTTCTGATGTCGTGGAACGTGGGGATCCAGCCTCTGGACTGAAGCTCTATTTCCTTTTGTACTACTTTGAATTCCATAATAAATTCTCCTTTTTATTGTGTTTTAAAAGATAACTTTCAGTTAAGCTCTGTTTCGTCCGCAGGCTTTTTAGCAAATCTTATCATAGCTGCGTAAAAGCTCCGCACCGTTATTTTGGGCGAACTGTTTTATCAAGCTTTCTCAAGCGCTCGTTTTAAGAAAATCAAGAAAACATTTTGTTGATTTCTTCAATAGTCTTTCGAACGAGAATGTCTCCACCCTCGTGGCCCGTCACACCGCTCGAAACGTATGCGGAATAGTGACCGCCGCGCTCTGCCTTTTCGGTGGGAAGATAGCCGTGCGCACCGTTGGTCAGCTGAATAAGAATGGTCTGCTGAGCATGGCTGCGAGCTCTTATGATGTTTCCGAAGTCAAGGAAAAGCTCAAAGGAGCTGGTCGCAAACGCGATGTCGCCAAGACGGGCGATATGTACCTCTACGGGATAGAGATCATACTCTTCCTGCGCCGTGTATCTTGCGATAGTTCCCGCATAAACGTGCATAGCCGCGTTGTCCGCAAAGCTGATCTCGCCTGACTTCTGGGCAAACTCCTCAATTCTGCGCTTTGCCGCCTCGTACTCCGCAGGAGTTACTCGACGAACAGGCATATCGAGCATCAAGGTCTTGTGGGCGAACATTCCCTCAGACTTGAGGTCGTCCATGTTTATGTCGTCGTATACGTCGATTATCTCACGGGAAATTCTCTTTCCGATCCTCCAAGTACCCTTGATATCGTACATCGAGGGATCTGCTTTTCTGAGGATAACGTTTTCTCTTATTACGTTGGGGTCCTTGATAGGAGTTTCGGGATCTACCCAACGGATAAGGTCACGGGGACACTGGTCACCTGCGGGCGAGCAAAGTCCAAGCACGAAAAGATCCTCACCGAATCTCTCGCGGAGCAATATCTTTACCTTACCCCAGTAGTCCGAGGAGATAAAGCTTCTCTGCTCAACTACCTGAGAGGGGCACGCTACGTTTGCAACGATACCCGTAAGCTTTTTGTTCTCGTCAAAGGTGTATATGAGCTCCATTCCGGTGTCGTTTCCGCCCTCAAGCTCAACGAAGGTTGCCGTATTGGTGTCGCCCCACATCTTTGCACTGCCGTCACTGTAACAAACTCTGCGGTTCATGCCGACTGCGGCTCTGCCGAAGTCGTTGATATAGTATGCGGGCTTTCTATTCTCCCACGCGCTCTTTGCAGCCTCAGCGATCTTGTCCGCAAGCCAAAGGAGCGCCTCGTATCCGTCCATAACGTCGGGACCTGGCTCTGCCTGGGGAGCCTCTTCCTTCTTGTCACCCGCCTCTGACAAAAGCTGCGCAAGTATACCGAGAGAGGTACCGAGGTTTATTTTTCTTATGCTCTGATAGTCTATCGAGGTGTGGGAATGCGTTGCGTGAATAATGACGTTATTTACGTCAAGTCCCTCGACACCCGCAAGTCTCTTGCGCGTTTCCACAACAAGGTTGTCGCCTATTCCCTCGAGGTCGCACGAGCAAATGATCATGTGAGAGTCACATGCGTCAACTGCCATCGCCGTAACCGTGATCTCGGTCTCGACGTATTCTGAAATTCTTTCGTAAAACTGTCCGGCAAGATAAACCTTTTTTGGGGGTGTTATACTTACCTCTGACCAACCCAGTTTCAAACTCATAGTTTCTCCTTATAAAACCTATAAAATCTTTTTTACCACTCTGCAACCGAGCCGTCTGCGTGATGCCAAACGGGGTTCTTCCAGTTGTGGGGAGTCTTATTTTCTTCGATAACAAGCTCCTTGTTTACCTCAACGCCAAGTCCGGGCAGACGAGGAAGCTCAACGAAGCCGTCAACGAATTCGAAGTCCTTCTTGTTCTCAACGTAGTCAAGAACGGTCTTACCTACATTGTAGTGAATACCTATGCTCTGCTCCTGAATAACAGCATTATAGCTGGTTGCGTCTACGTTAAGGCAGGCAGCAAGCGCGATAGGTCCGAGAGGACAGTGAGGAGCAAGCGCTACGTCGTATGCCTCTGCCATGGACGCTATCTTTTTGACCTCGGTAATTCCTCCCGCGTGAGAAAGGTCGGGCTGAATTATATCTACACCACCACAGGTAAGAAGTCGCTTAAAGTCGTACTTTGAGAAAAGTCTCTCGCCCGTTGCGATCGGAATATTGCAGGCTGCGGCGATCTCCTTGAAGCACTCCATGCTCTCGCAAAGCACGGGTTCCTCAATAAACATAGGATCGAATTCCTCAAGCTTCTTAGCGAGAACCTTTGCCATGGGCTTGTGAACTCTGCCGTGGAAGTCGATAGCAATACCGAAATATTTTCCGCAAGACTCTCTTATAGCCGCAACTCTTTCAAGAACAGCGTCGATCTTGTCGTAGGTGTCTATCATCTGAAGCTCCTCGGTAGCGTTCATCTTGATAGCCTTAAAGCCTGCGTCCATCTTTTCCTTTGCAGCAGCTCCTACGTCGGACGGTCTGTCGCCGCCGATCCAGGAATATACCTTCATACGGTCACGGCATCTTCCGCCCATAAGCTCGTACACGGGAGCGCCGAAGAACTTTCCCTTGATATCCCAAAGTGCCTGGTCGATACCGGAGATAGCGCTCATAAGAACGCCGCCTCCGCGGTAAAATCCTGCGCGGTACATAGTCGACCAAAGATCCTCAATTCTCGTAGGATCAGCTCCTATGAGGTAGTCCTTCATCTCCTGAACGCAAGCAAGAACAGCGGATGCGTGTCCCTCGAGGACAGCCTCACCCCAACCGGTCAAGCCGTTGTCGGTCACTATCTCAACGAACCCCCAACGCGGTCTTACGAAATACGTATTTACCTGTGTAATTTTCATTATGTAGCTCCTTTTAATTGTAATATTCAACACTAAATATTTTGGACATTCGATACGATCATCAAGGACGATTAGAACTCGTTTCTTCAACGATCTCGCGCGTCACAAGTTCCGACGCACTCTTTCTCAATCGTAAATCGCACCAATAAATTAGAGCCATGTATTGGAAATTCCAACAGATACCGTAGCATGACAGTGAAGATCTGCTTATAGCCTTTCTTCCGTCAATCAGGTAAATGCGGTTATTTCCAATACAGCTCCTTACCCTTTTCTTATCTCTGAACTCGGCCGGATGCGTTACCGCCTGCGAGCGCCTCTACCTCAGAAACGGATACGAGGTTGAAGTCGTGCTCGATGCTGTGCTTGAGGCAGGATGCCGCAACTGCGAAGTTGATCGCCTTCTGATCGTCGTAATCGGAAAGAAGCGAGTAGATAAGTCCTCCGCCGAAGCTGTCGCCGCCGCCAACTCTGTCAACGATACGAACGCTGTACTTGGGTGAGAAATAAGCCTTGCCGTCGCTGTAAAGCATAGCAGCCCATTCGTTATCGGATGCAGAAATGCTTCCGCGAAGCGTGATAGCAACCTTCTCAAATCCGAATCTTTCAGCAAGCTGACGAGCTACGCTGATATATCCCTCATGGTTTACCTTACCTGCATTGAGGTCGGTATCCTCTGCCTCGATTCCGAATACGTCCTTTGCGTCCTCCTCGTTAGCGATGCAAACGTCAACGTAAGGCATGAGTCTCGACATGACCTCGTTTGCCTTTTCGTTGGACCAGAGCTTCTTTCTGTAGTTGAGGTCGCAGGAGATCTTCACGCCAAGCGCCTTTGCAGCCTTACATGCTTCAAGGCATATCTCGGGAAGCTCGCCGCCGAGAGCGGGCGTAATTCCTGTAAAGTGGAACCAGTCAGCGCCCTCAAAGATCTTATTCCAGTCGAAGTCGGAAGCAGATGCCTTTGCGATAGCAGAGCCTGCTCTATCGTATATAACCTTTGATGCTCTCTGAGAAGCACCCTTTTCTACAAAATAAAGTCCGAGTCTGTCGCCTCCGCGAACCATCATGCGAGTATCAACACCGAAGTGTCTGAGCTCGTTAACAGCACACTGTCCGATCTCGTGTGCGGGAACCTTGGATACAAATGCCGCATCCATTCCGTAGTTAGAAAGGGATACCGCTACGTTTGCTTCTCCACCTGCATAGCTTGCCTCAAACTTGCCTGCCTGCACAAAACGGTTGTAGCCCTCGGGGTTGAGGCGCATCATGATCTCACCAAAAGTAATAATTCTTTTCATTGTTTTTTTCTCCTAAATATATTATAAAATTTAAATTAGTTCACGTTTGCAACGTATTTTTTAGCTTCAGCGGTGATCTTATCGTACTCGCCGTTCTTTATCCAATCCTTGTTTACGAGGTTGCCTCCAACGCCCACGCCTACGGCGCCTGCCTTCAAGAAGTCAGCCGCGTTGTCCGCATTAACTCCGCCTACTGCCAAGAAATTGATGTGGTTAAAGGGAGCGCATACAGCCTTTACGTACGCAGGAGCGTTTCCTACGCAGGGGAAAAGCTTTACAAAGTCCGCGCCCGCATTGTGTGCGACCTTTGCTTCGGTGGGGGTATACGCACCGGGCAAGGAAACGAGTCCCAGCTCTCTGGTGGTCTTAATTACCTCTACGTCAGCATCGGGAGAAATTATGTATAAAGCGCCCGCTTCTGCCGCAAGTCTTACAAGCTCGGGGCTTGTAACCGTTCCTGCACCTACGAGCATCTTATCGCCCATTTCTTCCTTAATAGCCTTTATAGCCGCTGCGGTATCAACGAACGTCTCTGGCGACTTCTGGTTAAAGGTCACCTCAACCAAGGTTATTCCACCCTCGTAAAGAGCCTTTGCTGTTTTTACCGCATCTTCAGTAGAAAGACCGCGCATGATAGCGATGATCTTCTGCTTCTTAATTTCATTAATTACTGTTTCACGCATTTGATTTTCTCCTCATCTTAGTCTATTGGTGTTATATCAACGTAGCAAACGTCAAATACCTTAAGCGTGTAGGTCCATTCGACGGACTCTGCTCCGTTCAATATCATGTCGGTTATCGGTTCGGCGCTGGTCTTGGCATCGGTTCTGTATACCGTCCACTATATTCGGCGCGCCGTGTGCTAAGCATTCAGCCGAGTCGTGAGTTCTCGCGTATGGTATTCTCAGAGCCTTATATTCATCAAAATTTTCTCTGTTTTGCGTAGTAGACCTATGCTTAGGACCGTTGTTTACGGCATTCATCGGCTTCATAGCGCCGACGGTACTCAAAATCCACCTGAACAGTGTTCATTACTAACCTCCAATGGAGATCTGCTTATGTCAGCTGATCAATACAGCTTGACCGTTGCAAGTACGGGAAGATGATCCGACGGATACTTGCCGTCCTTAACGTTATTTACTACCGTGTAGTATTCGGTGCATAAACTGTCCGTATTAACGATAATATAATCGTGAACAGACTTTGCATCTCTCTCGGTAAAGCTGTTTACAAGCGTTCCCTTTGAGTCGCCCTTGGATTTTGCAAGCTTTGAGGATAAAGCAAAGCTCTTATTGTGCGACAAAAGGTCCGTCGCAGCAGTATTAAGATCACCGAGAACTATAACGGGGAGATCATCCTTATTGATCTTCTCCACCTGCTCTGCAACGACCTTCATCTGCTGTGTTCTGACCTTATCATTAGCCTTTTCATCCGCCTGTACGTTCACCAAAAGGAACTGCTTTGCGGTCGTCTTATCCTCAAGGATAACGTAAGACATGGTGGTGTTAGCGCTCGCGCCCGAGAACTTCGAGGGAGTTACGGGAGTGTCACTCAAAAAGAGGTAGCTCTTCTTTACGACGTTAAACTTGTCTTTTCTCCAGTAAATATAGTTACCATCATCAAGTTCGCCCTTGTAAATGTCGTAATTTTCGAGATTTTCGAGGAAATATTCGCTGTTAGCTGCGCCGTCCTCCTGCGTTCCGAAAACGTCCACGTTGTTTTCAAGAATAGTCTCAACCATTCTCGCTCTGGCATTTGAGCCTCTGCCGTTACCCATATCGCTGAGAACGTTATAGGTCATCACGTTCAGAGAAAAGCTCTTTGCGTTAAGGAATTCAGTTCCCGATACGGCGATCTCCTTCTGCGCGCCATTTTCGGTAACCTTTGCAAAAAATGCGTCAATACCCTGGCACAAAACAGCATAGTTCGGTCCCATGATAGCTACCTTTTTGCCGGAAGCACCGATAAGTCCCTCGGAATTCTGCTTGTTAGCGGTAGAAAGTGCAGTCTCGCCGCCGTCAAGACCGAGCAAGATCTCATAGCGGTCCTGCTGACTCTTGTGCTCCGAAGTCAAAGCAACGCCGTAAAGCTCGTTAAGCTTTGAGTTCAAATATGCAGCAGCCTTCTCGCCGCCCGTCTCCGCCTTTCCGGAGTAAACGATGGTGTAGTCCGTGATGGCAACACCGTTGATCGTAAGTGTTGCGGTAGCCGCCTCACCGCTCGTCTCGACCTCGCTCTCCTCACCCTGCTTGTCGCCAAGGCAACCGAAAGTCATGGGCAAAACCATGAGAAGTGTCAATGCCAAACATAAAAATTTCAAGCTCTTTTTCATAAAAAACCTCCTAAAATATTGTTTTTGTATATCACGGTGTCAATTAATATACGTCGATCACTGCCATAACGGGCAAATGGTCTGACGGATATTTGCCGTCCTTGACGTTATCAACGACGGTGTAGTAGTTAGTACATACGTTATCCACCGAAACGAAGATATAGTCGTAAGCGCCGTGGTATCTCGTCACAAAATCCTCCTGACTTACCAGCGTCTCGCCCGTATCTCCCTTTTTCTCTGCGATCGCGGAGGTCTGAACAAAGCTCGGATAAGTACTCAAGAATTTAGGAATAGCGCCGTTCTCCTTTGTAGAAATGGTGTTGAAATCGCCGAGAAGGATAATGGGAATATCGTTCACATTATTACTCTTTTTGATCTTTCCGATAAGATTGCCAAGGACAGTTATCTGCTTGATTCTTGTCGCCTCGCTTGCCTGGTAATCAAGGTGTGCGTCAACGAACAAGAACTGCTTGCCGGTTTCCTTGTCCTTAAGAATAACGTACGACAAGGTGCGGTATTGAGTAGAATCCTCGTATTTTGATTTATTTCCGGGTGTGTTGCTGAGATAGAAGAATCCCTGCTTTATAAGGTCAAACTTATCGGTTTTCCAATATATGTGGTTGCCGTTGTCCTTTTCTCCAACGCCCTTGTAGGAGCTGTATGTTCCGAGAAGCTCCATAAATACCGCATTGTTTTCGTGATTGTCCTCCTGAGTTCCGAAAACGTCAATATCATTCTGGAGAATAGTCGCAACCATTTGCTCGCGCGCGTCGGCAGGTCTTCCGGGCTTAGTCATATCACCGAGAATGTTATAGGACATGACCTTAAGAGAGAGCGTTGTGATCTCAGGAACCTCAAGCGCCGTTACGCTGATGCTCTTATCGTCGTCGTTGCCCGTTGCTTTTGCTAAAAACGCATCAATAAGCTGAGAAAGCGATGCATAGGTATCTCCCATAAGGACTACCCTTTTGCCCGAAGTGCCGATTACACCCGTCGGATTCTTCTCAAAGGCCTCCTTAATCGCCGCATCGCCTCCGTCAAGACCGAGAACGATCTCGTAGCGGTCCTGCTGGCTCTTGCGCTCAGTGGACAGCGTAGTGCCGTAAAGCTCGTCGAGCTTTTCATTAAAATATTTTGCAGCCTTATCGCCGCCGAATCTTGATTTTCCGGAGTAAACGATAGTGTATTCCGAAAGTGCCGTGCCGTTGATCGCAAGCGTTGTGGCAGGTGTTGCGTCGGTCGAAGCGTCGGACGATTCCTCGGAGCTCGGAGTCTCGTTCTCACCGACAAAATTGTTGCCAAAGCAACCAAAAGCCGTAGGTAAGAGCAAAATCAGCATCAGCACAAAGCATAAAATCCTAATTTTGTTTTTCACCGTAATACTCCTTTATTTTAAATATTTTTAATATATCAACTTAATATATCAACGTCGGTATTTATAAAGTGCCGGCTGAATAAATTTCAAATTTAATTTACAAAATCAATACAATTATAGTATCAAAATTTGCCTTGGCAAACGTGTATGTGGCGCATTTGTTTCCCCAAAGGGTGGCGGAACGCCCTCCGCCGAGTGTTTTTTCTGATTTTTAAAGGTTTTTTGTGGAAAAATTTCTCAAATATGGGAGAGTTTTGGCAGCTCGCCCTCGTTTTGTTTTTAACTATAACGACACAACTGCACAAGTCCGCAATGACGGACTTGTGCAGTATTATTTTGCCATTATTATTCTAATAGCACTTACACGCCACTAAAAGTTGGCATGCTTTTGGTTTATTCTGAAATTCTCTCACATGCTCAAGGGAGCGAACGGGTCGTCTTCAAAGTTATCGTATCCGTCAGATGCGGTAATAACGTCCATCGCATTCAGAAGCACCATATCGATCTCAGGAGCAACGTACTTTTTATTCATTTTCATTTTTCAGTTCCTCCTTATTTACAGATAAATTTTGCAACAACGGGAAAGTGGTCGGACGGACAACGAGGTTCGCCTGTTTCCGGATCTTTGTCTACCAAATTATAAAGAACAGAGTACTCAGCAACCTCGAGTGTACCAGCGCTATAAAGCACGTAGTCTATTATACGTTTGCCTGCGCGATTCCAAAGATTGCTCAATTCTTACCATCGATACCGCTGTGCCCTTCTTCGTGGTGATAACAAATCTGTAAGCGTCCTGACCGAGAGCCAAAACGAATCCGGACCAGTCATCAGGAAAAAATCCGATTTCCTCGTATGCACCGCTCGCCGTCAAGGTGAACACAACAGTGTAAGACTTGTTAAGAATCGTAAATCCCTTAAGGTCGCCTCCCCAAACACTGCCGACAAGATTACTCGCCTTACTATTATAATAAGTGTGCATGGTGAGAGAAGTTTGGGGCTTATCGACATTAGCTCCTGCTCATCCGGTATTGCCACTGAGGATGCCGTTGCCGCCTCTGAAATTTACTCGTAAAGCGGTTCAAGAGGTCAGCTTGCACACTTGCTTCCGCGCCTGCGGGGAAAGCCATGAGTGGCAAGGTCATCATTAAAACCAATACCACACACAAGAGTTTTTTCATCACCTTTTTCATAGTTTCTACTTTTAAAAATTTTTCTTTTTTAAAAGCATTGGTCGCAATTAAAAACAAAATGAAATTTGGTACTAATTCGTCACATGCACTTTTGAGCCAAAAACTGACTTTTGAGTGGTTTTTGTCGGATTTTTCGGGGCATAAGAGACACGTAGCGATACTATTCATGGTATCATTATACCACTAATTCCAATATATTTCAATAAGCAAATGTACCCTAATTTGCACCAAAATATCACTTTCAAAGGCAAATCGGGATTAAATCTCGACAAAATAGCTGTTATCCGTTGGGGGGCTACAGCCTTTGGCTAAAATTTTATTTGCGCGTACCTTTTTGCTTTTCGACCTCACCCTCTACAAGCGGTGATTTGTAATACAGTTCACCCATTTGTTACGCTTTTCTATTGACAAACCTTGTATAGTATTATATAATTTACTTATCGGGGCATACTTTTCCAATGCTCCTATCTTAACAATCGGGAGTTAAACGAAAAATGAAATTCGCTCATTATGATTACCGATGTGCATATTTCTTGCCCGAAGAAATAGCAAACGGAACGCATGACAAAAATTTTTTTATAGTTAAAAGAAGATCTTTTATAGTAAATCAGCGTACTCAGCTGAAGCACGAGTTTGAATATCACACGACCTACGTCCGCATATACACAAACGATAGCAATATCGAGTCGTTCAATCTCGGCGTTGATTTCTCACCCCCTGATTACATACTCGAAGACAGATGCGTGGACACTCTCTTCCTCAATTTCATTATATGCGGAAAGGGGCGCATCAACGGGGAGCCGTTTTCGGCAGGTCAGTTCTATTACACCCGTCCGCTTGAGACGCATACCATTGAATCTGACTCAGACGATCCGTTCGTTTCCGTATGGATGTCATTTAGCGGCTCTTATTCTCAAGAGCTAATAAACAAGCTCAACGAAATAGATACCGCGCGCCTCTTTACACTAGACAACTGTTCGGATATTATGAAGATCACCGAAGTCTTGTTATACGAAACAAGCATCGGTGAGCGCACTACGTCATATCTGAAATCGATCATCGATCTTTTCCTTTCCTACATCCGTTCAAGCGACCCCTCTCCCCAGCCCAAGATCTTTACTTCTGAAAAGACGGCTCAGCTGATCAGAGAATCAAAGGATTACATAAAAAACAATCTTAAAGACGTTACGGTAGCAGCCCTCGCAGAGGCGCAGCACTACAACCCGAAGTATTTCTCCCGCGTCTTTACCGAGGCTATGTCAATGACTCCGCAGGAATATATCACCAACTGCAGAATGGAATGGGCAAAAAATACACTCATTCACTCCTCTCTACCCGTTGCAAAAATAATGGAGTCTATCGGCTACACCCACAGAAACGGTTTCACAGCAGCCTTTAAGAAAAAATACGGGCACACGCCCGCAGAGTGCAGAAAAGCCGCAAAGGCGCGCCTTCGCGAAAGCCAGAAGCGCACGAAGTAAGCCCTATATATAATAATGATACAAAAATACATTTTTTTGCGAGGGAGAAAGCATTATAGAAGCGCAAGCAAAAAACACGGCAGTCACTAACTGGAAGGTGATGTCCTATAACGTCCTCCTCAATTTCACAAAGGAGGGACGTGATCCGAACTTTCCCGCAGACCTCGTTGCGAGTGTTCTCGAGGAAGCGCCCGATATTCTCGGAACGCAGGAAACGACCACCGAGCTCCAGGAAAAATGCCTTAAAAATCTGACGGGTTACACCTGCTTTATCGGTGAGGTGTACCACGACGAGATCCGTCGCGGAAATTACATTTATTTAAAGGATAACAAGTTTAACGTGCTTGAGTTCGGGCACCGCTTTATGAGCGACACGCCCACGGTACGCTCAAAGTACGAAAGATCGCGCGAATACCGCGGATTTAACTACCTCTTTTTAGAAGACAAGGATACGGGAAGCCGCCTCCTCTTCCTCAATCTTCACGCCGATTACCGCGCTGACGAGGACACCCGCGTTTTGCAGCTGAGAGCTGTAAACAGATTCTTGACCGAGTCTCGCTGGGAGAACGTTCCCGCAGTCATTCTCGGAGACTTCAACTCCACCGCCCAACAGGCAAGCATCTCCACCTTCTTGGCAGAAAACGAGCGCCTTGGCATGACGTCCGAGGTAGCTGAGGTCAAGGGCGACACCGGTCCTACCTTGGTAGAGGGCAAGTTCACCGAGAGAATTCCCTACGTTTTCGATTACATCTTCGTAACGAAGGACCTTATCAGAACAAAGTACTACTCCGCAATTGACAACATAAAGGACGGCAAATATCCCTCGGACCATTTGCCCGTTGTTGCCAAGATCGAGGTAGACGCGCCCGAGAAGGCGTAAATGGTATAAAAATACGGTAGCAGAAAATCTGCTACCGTATTTTTTCTTTATTCGCCTTTAAGAATTATATAGTCTCTGCTCTTTAACACGCGAACAAGATCGTCGTTATTTCTCATGCGCTCGCTCGTAGCGATTCCGGCACGCCCACCCGTTCCTATTTTGTGTGCGTCCGAGCCTGCAACGCAAGCAAGTCCCTTTTCGTCCGCCAGCTTCTGCGCGCTCTCGTTCCACTCGGGCTCGTTACCTGCGTTGTATACCTCTATACCATCAAGTAAGTCAAGGCATTCAAGCGGGAAAGGCTTTGAATTGTAATGGCGCGCTCTGTACGGATGCGCCTGATATACAAGTCCCCCTGCCGCATGAACGACCTCCGCGTATTTCTCCGCAGGAGCCTTTTTGAGTTCGGGGTGAGCGGCTATCAGCTCGGGAGTTATACCGTAAAGGAGTATCTCGCGACCGTCATACACGCCCTCTTCGAGTCCAAACATAAGGTCAAAATCAACCTCTTTGGCATACTCAAGACCGTACAGATAATCCTGTCTATACGCATCGACGAATTCTTCCCAAGGAAGCGTTCTGTCAATTCTGTTATCGCCTGCATAAAAGTGATTGGTAACCACCGCGCCGCAATAACCCTTACTGATAAGATCATCTATATGCTCGCGTATATCTTTGCCACCGCCGCTGCAAGGACAGGTGTGCATGTGCATTTCATATTTATATACGTACTTGTCCGTCATAACAGGTCTCGCTTTCAGAAATTATCTCATCTGCTGGAGATCGTAGTGAATATCGTAAGCCTTCTCCTCGTCGGTAAATCTACGGCGGGTGTTGATGACCTGTCCGTCGTTTACCTTTCTGTCCTCTACGTCGTCCGTCGTTCCCATTACGGTTACGTTTACCTGTCTGCGGCGCGCGATAACGTGGTCCCAGTCAATGAAGTATACGTGCGCGAAAAGTCCGAGGTCGAGCTTACCGTCCTTGATGGTAAGAGTTTCGCTTCTGCCGAAGAATACGGAGCGAAGGT
>SVUH01000027.1 GCA_015063335.1 Oscillospiraceae bacterium
GCTTGCAAGATATACGTTGCCCGTTCCCTTTATGTAGGAAAGGTCTGCAGTGGTCGTTCCACCCGAAACCAAGGTGTTAACGCAGTTGGTTATTGGATAGGTACTCATTCCCGTAGCTTCCGCAGTGGAAATAGCTCCGATATTAACACAGTCGTTTATAACTATATCACTGCCACCGGTTGCCTGACATACGATACCTGCCGCGTCAAGCCATGGGTCTTCCTTGGTCGCCGCGCGGTTAAGCTTAACGCTTCCCGTATTTACGCAACGCTCAACCGTTGCAACGTTAGTTGCCGTAGACCACATATAGCGTCCGAGAACGCCGCCTGCGTTCCAACCATGGCCCACTATAGCACCCGTATTAAGACAGTCACTGACAGTAAGCTTAAGAGTAGTATCGCTACTCTCTGCCGATACATCTCCGATAACACCTGCCGTAGCATAGCTTCCGTTGTTTCCTGATCCCGTACCCGTTATATCGGCATAGTTTTTACAACCAAGTATATTCAAGTTTATCTGTCCTTGTCCGTTACCTTCGTGGTTAAACTGCTTCGCAGTTCCCAATACACCGCCGACACCGCCGACACCTGTAACAGCGGCATTGTTTACACAGTTCTTTACCTGAAGAGTAATGGGCTCGGTTCCGGTATTTGTTATTGTAATAAAGGTACCAACGATACCGCCCGTGCTTCCCCAGCCTGCGCCGGCGGCGCTGGAGTAACTTATTGCACCGTTATTTGTACAGTTCTCAACGTTGAAGCCTGCGGTCCGGTACAGTCTGCCCGCAATTCCTCCAACGTACGCGTTGCTCACACTCTTGGCAGCATCAGCGGGAGCAAGGCTTACCGCGCCTGAGTTGGTACAGCCCGTGATGCTTCCTGCCTTTGCGGTATCGTTACCGCCGTCGATCATTCCTACGAATCCACCGATACCGTTGTGTCCGTAAGCCTCCTCGGTAGTCGTCACATTAACGTTACCCGAGTTAGAGCTGTTCGAAATAGTAACCTTTGAGTGCGCTCTGCCTACAAATCCGCCCACACAAGGGGTCTTACCCTTGACGGTAATATCCGAAGTGTTGGAAGAGCCGCTTATAGTAAGGGTATTACTCGAAAAACCAACAAGACCTCCAATGTTGCCGTTTGTCGTTCCTGTGGCGGTAACTGTTATAGCACCGCTGCTGGAGCAATTTTCTATAGCGGTAACTGCCTGAGTGTTACCTATAAGTCCGCCGACTCCACCGTATCCGCCCGTAGAGACATCGCACTTTACGTCAATAGAGCCGGTAAAGTGAACGTTCTTCATCGTCAGAGGCGTACTTCCGTCAGTCTTACCCCAAACGCCCGATATAGATGCGTTTGCTCCAATCGACTTAACGGTTATATCTACGTCAACAACTACGTTTTCAACGTCACCCTTTCCTCCGTGCTTACAAAGAGGAGCAACGTGAGAGTCGGAGCTTGCGTTTATAACACCGGTAAGATTAAGGTTCTTTACGTGTATAACCGCTCCGCTTCCGTTAAAGAGAGCAACGGGGGTATCTGCTCCACCCTTTGCAACGCTCTTGTCGAACTCAATAGTATATCCGCATCCGTCAAGATAGGTATCTACGCCCGGCCATCCGCTTGCGATAGTAAATGCGTTGTTTGCGTCGGTAGCAGGCTTTGCATCGGACATCTTAACAACGAAGTCCTTGGTAAGATAACCCTTTTTACCCTGCATAGCCTGAAGCTTTGCCATGCTGTCGATAGCTATGGCATCCTTGTCTGTCGCTCCGTCGCCGTCAAAGTCACCGGGAACGTGATTTTCAGGCACAGTTGCCTTCTTTTCAGCTCCCGCATCAGATGCGGCTTGCGTATCGTTGCCAAGAGTATTCTCTGCCGCGCTTGCGGGAATAGCCGCAACGAGCATCGAGAGAAGCATAGCAACGCTCAACAAAATCGAAATCAGTTTTTTCATAAAACTCTCCTTTACGTGAATTTATTTTCATCTTTTACAAAAGTAAAAGAGACAAATATACGTATACATATTTTAACATTTTCAATCGCTGTTGTCAAGTATTTATCAATTTTAATTTGTTTTTCGAAATATATTTGTGATTTTTGCACAATTTTTGTTTTCGAATTTTGTATACACGAAACCAAATAAAGTTGAAAATTAAATGAAGAAAACCGCGGTGTCGGTGAGACGTCCGCGGTTTTCAACCTCGCTTCCTACAGCACAACCGTAGGAAGGGAGACTAACTATGCATTTTTTATTTAACCTTGAAGGAAGTTTTTGGCGCTACCTTTTTTCAAAAAGGTAGCAAATCCTCAACCCAAAGCTAACTTAATCTTCCTTCTTCTTAAATCCAACACCAAGAGCAAGGACAGTGGTAAGAACTACTGCAGATGCTGCGATAGCGGAGCCGCATCCGCCCTTCTTTTCAGCCTTTCTGGACCCATTGGACTCATCGTTCTTATCATCCGTATTGTCCCCGGATTCACTTTCGCCGTTTGCGTTATCTGTGTTATTGGACTCTCCGTCTTCCTTCTCGCCTGCGTTGGAACCGTTATTATCACCCGATTCCGTCTCGCCGTCGCCATCGTCGCTACCGTCGTTTGAAGTACCGTCGTCGAGGTTGTCGTCATTTTCGGAATCTCCACCGCCAAGGTCGTCGTTTCCATTCTCGGACTTTGCGTCAATCGCATCGGAGAGTGCCATAGTCGCGTCATCTATCTCTACCTGCATTCTTGAGTTTTCAAGTATAAACTTTGCAGTATCAAGCGCATCCAGCAAAGCTTCCCAAGCATCGGCAGAATATTCGCTCTCGTCCTGCTCCTCCGCCTCTGCTATAACAGCCTCAAGCGCCGAGTAATCGGGCTCCTCGAGAGCAGCTACAGCAGCCTTAAGGGTAGCCTCCGCTACATCCACCTCGCTCTGAGTCTGAGCGGACAACGCCGCTTTTGCAGCCGCAAGCGCGTCAGCAACAGCCTCCCACGACTCGGAGGTGTAATCGTTTGAATCAAGAACTTCAGCCGACTCTATTGCCGCTTCAAGCTTGCTGTAATCAACCGTTACTTCGTTATCGTCGCCGTCATTTCCACCGTTTCCGCCGTCGATTCCACCGTTTCCGCCACCGTTTCCGCCGTTTCCGCTATTATTCTCCAAAGCAGCCATTGCATCGCGGAGCGCGGACTCTGCCGCATCTACCGTCTGCTGAGACGTTGCGTTAACAGCTATTTTTGCATCTGCAAGCACCAACTGCAAGATAGCCCAGCTATCGGGAGTGTAGTCACTCTCGTTGAGAGCTTCAGCGTCAGCTATTGCCGCTTCAAGCTTTGTGGTGTCAACGTTCTCAATTTCTTCAAGAGCGGTCAACGCCGCAGCCATCGCCGCAGTGTCGTTTGTGAGACGAGCCGCGTAAGCCGCATCCAACTGCGTCTGAAGACCCGTCTTGCCGAGCGATTCAACCGACTTTATAGCCGCGGTAAGCTCGGAAGCCTTGGTAAGAACGTCAGTCACGCTGCTGACAAGAGTAGCCATCTTGCCGCTGTTCATATCATTGCCTGCCTGTTCAACCCAAGTTGCAGTTACCCAAGCGTTTGTAGTCGCCGCAGCCGTTCCAACGGTACGGGATCCAAGCGCCTGAGAATTCCAAAGATAATACTTATTCGCAACCGCGCCCGCAATACAAGCAGCCTTACCGCTTGCGTTCTGGCAGGTAATAGCTCCGTCGCTTCCGCACCAGTCAAACCAAGTTCTCTGCGTGTACGAGTCACAAGTCTTTCCGTACCAAGTCTTCTGCGAAGCTTCCTTACTGTCGGTTCCGCCCGAAACGTTTCCGTTGAGCGAGTCACCAAGCGTCTCACCGAGGATACCGCCTGCAGCACGGCCCTTATCTCCTACGGTAATAGGAGCTTTATTTACACAATATTCAAAATCTGCATTTCCGAACAGCTCCCAGTTGGCGTACGTATGCTCCCAACCGAGCATTCCCGCGATACCGCCCGCAGCCGCGCGGTCAGCACCGGCAACGGTCGAATCCATACCAGCCTTTATTTCGCCCGAAGCGGCGTTAAGACAGTAGGATATCTTAATGTTTATATTATCTTCAAGAAGCTGAATACCCGACGCAAGAATACCCGCAGCCCATACGCCCGCGGTCATCTTACCCGAGTTCTGACACTTATTTATGATAAGCGTACTGTCGGATATCTTCGACCAGCCAAGTTCCGAACCCATAGTCATATAAGTTCCGACGATACCGCCCGCGCTCGCCCACGTAACGCCCTTTGAAACATCTATGTCAGCCGCGTTCGAGCAATCGACTATTCTGACGTCCGCAACAGCGTAAAGTCTTCCGACCATGCCACCCGCGTAAACGTTCTGAACGGTCTCGTTCTGGGTAGTCATCTTACCCGAAGCCGTGTTCTTACAGCCGTATATCTCTATTTTACAAGTAGTGTTGTCGTTATAAGCTCCGCCGAGCATTCCGCCCATTCCCGTGTGAATGTTGCCGCTTCCCGCGGTGGTGGTATTGTTCGCGGTCTTAAAAGCTCCGCTATTTTCACACATGTCAATATATAGGTCGGTTCTGTACGAATATCCAACCATACCGCCAATGTACGAGTTGTTAAGAGCTATTACCTCTATGTTACCCGAGTTGGAGGAACGGACTATCTTCGCCTTGTTGCCGTTATTGTTGTTGTCAAGCTTACCGACAATACCGCCAACGCCAAAGTTTGCCTCACCCGTAGGAACGGTCATTCCCGCATAACCAACGGTTATGTTACCCGTGTTTGAGCAATCCTCAACGGTAAGCGCACATTTGGAGTATCCAACGATACCGCCGACTCCGCCGTATCCCGCGGTAGGAACGGGACACTTCATGGTAATAGAACCGGTAAAGTGAACTTTTTTAAATGTTGCGGGCTTGCTTGCCTCGGTCTTAGACCAAACACCGCCGACCGCAAGGTTTCCGTTGAGAGACTCAACGGTAATATCAACGTCAGAAACTACGTTTTCAGCAACGATACCGCCGCCGCCCTGACCAAGCGCTGAAATGTGCTGATTGTGCGATGCGGGCGCGTTGATAATACCCGTAACGTTGAGGTTCTTTACATATATAGTTTCCGCGCTTCCGTCAAAAAGAGATGTCGAGGTAGCCGCAGTACCTGCGTTCTCGTTCATCTTAACGGTATATCCGCAACCGTCAAGGTAGAAGCCACCGCTCCAGCCCTTAACAGGCTTGCCTGCGGTAACGCCGTTCTCTCCCGTCTTAACAACGATGTCAGAGGTAAGATAATACTTGCCGCCGCCCGAGATACCCTGAAGTCCGGCAACCGAGTTTATAGCTACAGCACCCGCGTCTGTCTTTCCGTCCCCGTCAAAGTCAGCGGGAACGTGATTTGCAGACACGCTTGCCTTCTTTTCCTCGACGTCGTTGCCAAGAATTTCCTCAGACGCGCTTGCGGGAATAGCCGCAACGAACACCGTGAGAAACATAGCAACGCTCAACAAAATCGAAATTAGTTTTTTCATAATGTTTTTCTCCTTTACGTAAATTCGTTCTCCTCTGCCTAATGCAGAGCTAACTATACGTATACATTTTAGCATTTTTCGGTTTATTTGTCAAGCATTTATCGCCGTCGCTTCTATTTTTTGTTGATTTTGCATAAATTAATTTGTTTTATTTTGTACAAGAAAAAGGTATACAACACGACGCGACTGCGTCGGTGCTTGTAGGGGACGGCGTCCTCGACGTCCCGTCTCGTAAAGAAGAACGTTAAAAGCGCAAAAGTAAGGAGCTTCGCTCTTTCCCCTTTTTTCTTTGAAAGTGCGAGGCACAAAGAAAAAAGGAACCAAAAAGAAATGCCGTTTCAGGGGCGTTGCCCCTTGACCCCACTCGCTTTTTTGAAAAAAAGCGAGGTAAAAAACCTTCGAAAGAGGTGCAGCTCTCCCCTTATAAAAAATCAAAACCCGTCGGTACGTAGTGTCCGACGGGTTTCTTCCTTAATATTAACTTTTTACCATAGAGAGTCAAGCGGGTCGTCGAGGACGTCGACCCCTACAAACTAATAAATTAACCCTTCAGGAAGTTCTTTTGGTGCAACGTTTTGCTTTGCAAAACTTGCCGTTGAGCGAAGCGAAACATGCTTTCTTTCAAGAAAAGAACGAAAAATCGCGTCCCAAAAGCTAACATCTAATTAATCAAAGTAATAGGGCTTGCCCGACTTAGCGGACTCGTAGATACCCTCAAGGATTCTGGTTACGCAGTAAGCCTGCTCGGGAAGAACGGTAAGAGGAGTTCCATTGGTAACGGCATTAAGCCAAACTCTTGCCTCACGGGTAGGAGCATCGTCTCCTGCGGCACCGTCGTTGAAAGCAACTCCGCCTGCCGCAAAGCTGGGCTTAAATACGTACTGTCTGCCGTTGCGAACACCGTTGATACGAAGTCCGTCGTACATATCAGCACCTGCCTTGGTTCCGCAAAGCGTTGTAATAGCCTCACGAACGTCGAGAGAGTTGAGTGCCCAAGAGGACTCAAGGACGATAGTAGCACCGTTCTCCATAACGATAAATCCAAATGCGGAATCCTCAACGGTGAACTTCTCGGGATCCCAGTCGCCCCAAGCGTTACCCGTCTGGGTATCGTTGTTGAGCTTATGATAAGTAGTACCTACGCAATATTTGGGCTTGTAGTTGTTCATCATCCAGAGCGTAAGGTCAAGCGCGTGCGTTCCGATATCGATAAGAGGACCGCCGCCCTGCTCGTACTCGTTAAGGAACACGCCCCAGGTAGGAACTGCGCGACGGCGGATAGCCGTAGCCTTTGCGTAGTATACGTCACCGAGAGTTCCTGCCTCAGCCTCTGCCTTAAGATACTGAGAATCGTCGCGGTAACGGCTCTGATAACCGATGGTAAGGAGCTTGCCCGTACGCTCTGCGGCATCGAGCATCTTCTTTGCCTCAACCGAGTTTATAGCCATAGGCTTCTCGCACATTACATGCTTACCCGACTCAAGCGCGTCAACGGTAATAAAGCTGTGCGAACGGTTGGGAGTACAAACGTGAACTACCTCAATGCTCTCATCCTTGAGAAGCTCCTTGTAGTCAGCGTATACCTTTGCATCGGGAGTACCGAAATCCTTTGCCGCCTTCTCTGCGCGCTCAACGATGATATCGCAGAAAGCGACCATCTCAGCACCCTGAATTTTCTTAAGAGAGGGCATATGCTTGCCGTTAGCGATACCGCCGCAACCGATAATACCTATTTTTACTGTTCTCATTGTTTTTCTCCTTTTTATTTTTTAAAAAGATTTACACATTCATTTTACAATCTATTCGCTCGCTTGTCAAGTGAATAATCAAATTTTTCCGAAAAAATCAATTACTTTTCGAATATCCGAGCCATCAATGAGACAAACTTAATTAAAAGAAATGGCAAAAGCAAAAAGGAGATCTGAAAATGAAGCATTTAACAAGACTTTTTATTTTTCTTCTCATCGTCGCGCTATTGATTCCTTCCGCCACGGCGTGCGGAAATAAAAAATCGGCAGACGTGCATGTGTTCTATTACACCTACAGCGACACCTATATCTCAACGGTGCGCTCCGCTCTTGATAAGGCGCTCTCGAACGCGGGTATAAGCTATCAGGATCATGACTCGAACAACAACCAGACTACGCAGACTGAGCAGGTACAGACCGCTATCACCAAGGGAGCTAAGCTCCTCGTAGTAAATATAGTAACTACCGGCTCTGACGACGCCGCAAGCGGTATCGTCGCGCTTGCAAAGGACGCGGGAATCCCCGTAATTTTCTTCAACCGAGAGGTTTCCGACTCGGTAGTAAAAAGCTACGACAAGTGCGCGTTTATAGGAACCGACGCAACAGAGTCGGGCAAGCTTCAGGGAGATATGATAGGCGACTACGTGGTAAAGAATTTCGACAAGGTAGACCTCAACCGTGACGGTCAGATATCGTACGTTCTTTTCATGGGAGAAAAGGGCAACAACGAGGCAATCTACAGAACCCGCTATTCGGTAGAGAACGCCAACAAGAAGCTCAAGGCTGCGGGCAAGAAGGAGCTTAAATTCTATGACCCGTCGAATCCCGATAAATACCTGCTCGACCGAGACGGAAAGTGGTCGGCTCAGGCGGCAAACGAGTATATGACAACACTGCTGTCGTCACACAGCACAGCGAATAAGAATATGGTGGAGCTGATAATCTGCAATAACGACGGAATGGCAGAAGGTGCGATATCCGCATTGAACGGAGCAGGCTATAATACGGGCAAGTCGGGCAGCGTAACGATACCCGTTTTTGGAGTCGACGCTACAAGCGCGGCAAAGGAGCTTATCAGAGCAGGCAAGATGGCAGGAACAATAAAGCAAGACGCAGAGGGAATGGCGCAGGCTATCCTCAAGAGCGTAAATAACGGCGTGAACGGCAAAGCTCTTTTTGACGGAATGACCGATTATAATATCGACGAAAACGTCGCAAAGCTCCGTATTCCGTATGCGGTGTATTTGGGAGAGGAATAAAATTAGCTTAAAATTAGGAATTTTTCCGCTTTCTTGAAAGAAAGCTTGGCAAAGAACTTCCTGCAGGGTAGGATTAAACTGTAAGGGGACTTTCGATTCTCTACGGCAGAAAGTCTCTCGCGAGGTAGAAACTCGCCGGACTCTACGCCCCGACGAGTTTCTCAATTTATTTTAAAATACAGCGCATCAACAAAACTTCCGTAGAAAGCAAAAACTTCCCGTACAGTTTTATTATTTCCTCTTGAAAGTTCTTTTGGTTCTTTTCTTTCAAGAAAAGAACCAAAGAACAAAAAACAAAAAAGGTGAACTATGAAAGAAAATATTTTACTTCAAATGAAAAACATATCGAAAAGCTTTCCGAGTGTGAAGGCTCTCGACAACGTATCCCTCAACGTGCGCAGCGGTACTGTTCACGCGCTTATGGGAGAAAACGGAGCGGGCAAATCCACTCTCATGAAATGCCTTTTCGGCATCTATTCTATCGACAGCGGAGAAATTCTGCTCGACGGAAAGCCCGTTTCATTCAAAAATCCCAAGGAAGCGCTCGAATCGGGTGTCGCTATGGTGCATCAGGAGCTTAATCAAGCCCTCAAACGAAGCGTATCGGACAACCTATGGCTCGGCAGATATCCCACCGCCGCGGGTTTTATCACGCTTGAAGGCAAAATGCGCTCAAAAACAAAGGAAATATTCGCGTCTCTGGGCATCGACGACGTCGAGCCGGACAGAATTATGAGCACGATGTCGGTCTCCGAGCGACAGATGGTCGAAATAGCAAAGGCGGTATCGTACAACGCAAAAATAATCGTGCTTGACGAGCCCACATCCTCTCTGAACGAGCGCGAAGTCGAGCATCTTTTCCGCATAATCGACAAGCTAAAGGCGGGGGGCTGCGGCATAATCTATATCTCGCACAAGATGGAAGAAATTCTGAGGATTTCCGACGACGTCACGGTAATGCGAGACGGCAAGCTCATCGCCACCGAGCCCGCAAGCGAGATGACGATGGACAAGATTATCCGCCTCATGGTCGGCAGAGAGCTGACCGAGCGCTTCCCTCAAAAGACAAACAAGGTCGGCAAGACAGCGCTGGAAGTCAAAAATCTTTCCTCGCGATATTCGGGACTGAAGGACGTATCCTTCGAGGTAAAGCAGGGCGAGATTCTCGGCGTAGCGGGACTTGGCGGCGCGGGACGAACCGAGCTTCTTGAATGTATATTCGGTCTTTCCGAGCGCTCGGGCGGCACGCTCACACTGCACGGCAAGGAGATATCCAACAAAACTCCGCGCGACGCAAAGCGGAACGGGTTTGCGCTGCTCACAGAGGAAAGACGGGCAACGGGCATATTCGGAATACTTGATATAACCGAAAACACAGTCATTTCGGGACTAAATAAATATCGCTTCGCGGGACTCTTCCTGAATGAGAGGAAAATGAAAAAGGACACCGCATGGTCGATAAAATCAATGCGCATCAAAACTCCGTCAAAGAAAACGAAAATACGCACACTTTCGGGCGGAAATCAGCAAAAGGTAATCCTCGGAAGATGGCTGCTCACCGACCCCGAGGTGCTGCTGCTCGATGAGCCGACGCGAGGAATCGACGTAGGCGCGAAATATGAGATTTATCAGCTTATGATAGAGCTAGCATCAAGAGGAAAATGCATTATGATGGTCTCGAGCGAAATGCCCGAGCTGCTTGGAGTATGTGACAGAATAATCGTTATGTCAGGCGGTCGGCTCGCGGGCGAGCTTGATGTTGCAGAGGCAACGCAGGAAAAGATAATGGCTCTTGCGGCAAAATACGTTTAAATCAAAGGAGACACAACCAATGAGCATAAAATCGGGTATTCAGAATATGAACCCTAAAAACAAATTTATGGTATTCAAGCAAAAGCCGCCCGAGAAAAAAAGACAGGCGGTCAAGGAATTTTTTATAAATAATCTTCTGTATATATTGCTTATCGCGGCTATCGTCGGTATTCAGATATACGACCCACGCTTTCTGTCTTTGTCATCAATAGTCAATATTATTTCCCTTTCAGCCGCAAATCTGCCGATAGCTCTCGGTATCGCGGGCTGTATAATTCTCACGGGTACAGACCTCTCGGCAGGCCGTATCGTCGGTCTTACCGCCTGCGTTGCCGCTTCTCTGCTTCAGGCGAGCGGATACGCAAGCAAAATGTTCCCGAATCTGCCCACACTACCGCTTTTTCTCGTGTTCTTCATCGTAATTGCCATAGGTGCTCTCGTCGGATTTATCAACGGCTTCTGCACAGCAAAATTCAAGCTCCATCCCTTTATCGTAACGCTTGCCACGCAGCTTATAACGTACGGAATTCTGCTCGTATATCTCATGCAGGGCACGAACAACGGTCAGTCAATTTCGGGACTTGACCCCGGATACAGTAAATTCATAACGGGAAATATGCTCAAAATCGGCGGCGTTGCAATACCAAACTATATTTTCTACGCACTCGCTATCACCGTCATTATGTGGTTTATCTGGAATAAAACAGCCTTCGGCAAGAACATGTTTGCCGTCGGCTCAAACCCCGAAGCGGCTAACGTATCGGGAGTTTCGGTCTCGAAAACAATAATCTGGGTGTTCGTGCTCGCGGGTATTATGTACGGTATTACGGGATTTATCGAGTCCGCGCGAATCGGCTCAAACAGCGCGGCTACAGGACTGAACTATGAGCTTGATGCCATCGCTGCGTGCGTTATCGGCGGCGTATCCTTTGTCGGCGGTATCGGTAAGATTCGCGGAGTCATCATGGGCGTCGTCCTGCTCCGTATCATATTCGTCGGACTTACCTTCCTCGGTATCGACTCGAATATGCAGTACGTCATTAAAGGCCTTATCATCCTCGTCGCCTGCGCTATTGATATGAGAAAGTATTTGGTTAGGAAGTGACGAGTTGTTCGCACTCGCCAATTTTGAAAGTTTTCGTCCACCTTTTTCAAAAGGTGGCGAGGTCAAGGGCGAGGAGCCCTTGGCGCTCTCCGCAGAGAGCGAAACACCCTTATGCTTCAAATAGCGCAGGAAGGGTGAATTTGCGAAGCAAAGAGGGAAACCCTCGCCGGGGGTTTCCCTTGTTTTTTAAGTTAGTTTATGTTAAAAAGAGGAGAACCCCCGACGAGGGTTCTCCTCTTTCTCTCGCTGTGCGAGAGAAATTCACCTCTCCTGCGTTTATTGAAGCGTAGGGGAGTTTCGTCCGTTGCGACGGACGACCGCCCTCTCGCGGGCGGCTCGCGACAAGCCTTTGAAAAGGCTTGAGCGAAACTTTTATGCTTGGGCGAGTGCGAACATCGCGTCCTTAATACTGCGCTCTCGGTCCGCCGATATATTTAGGGCGGGTGCGAGCAGAGATTATATTTGCTTCGCCTATTTTCGAAAGCGAAAGTCTTACGGGCACAGCCACCGCGCGCAGATGCATACCCACGAGTGTTCCGCCGATATCAAGTCCCGCGTGTGCCCTTATTGCCTCAACCGCTACGGGTGCGTCAAACGACTCAAACGCCACCGTAGCAAACGAGCCGCCCGCCTTGGGAATGGGACGCACGCACACCGCGTCAAATCCGTACCGCTCTGCACACTCAGCTTCAACTATAAGTGCGCGATTAAGATGCTCACAGCATTGAGCCGCAAGGAAAATTCCTCTCTCGCGAGCAACCGAATATATCCCCTCGAACACAGCCTTTGCCGCCTCGGGAACAGATGCCTTACCGATAGTTCTGCCTATGACCTCGGACGTGGAGCAACCTACCACGAGTATCTGCCCCGCCTTAAGCTCTGCCGCGTCAAGCAGTTCACGCGCCACTATCTCTGCCTGCTCACGAAGACCTGTGAGCAGCTCTTGTGCGTCACCCTCAAAGGACAGCGTTCCGTCCGAGTTGGTTTTTAATTCTTTCATAGTTATCCTCTATAATTAGTTTGTATTTAGTAAGGGGAACCCCCGGCGAGGGTTCCCCTATTCGCTTCGCGAATTTACCCCTCCTGCGCTTATTGACGCGTTAAGGAATTTCGCTCTCTGCGGAGAGCGACAAAGGGGTAGTTACCCCTTGACCCCACTCGCTTTTTTGAAAAAAAGCGAGGCAAAAAACTTTCCAACTTGGTTCGTGCGTAACTCAAAAACAAGGGTTGCCGTTTGGCAACCCTTTGATTTTTTATTCAGCCTCTACAGCCTCTGCTGCTTCCTCAGTTGCCTCTACGTAATCCTCAGGCATTGCCTCAGCCTCTGCCTGCGCCTCGTCGAGAAGCGCTCTGATAGAAAGGCTTATCTTCTGATTTTCCTCGTCAATGGCGATGATCTTCGCGTCAACTACCTGACCAAGCTCAAGAACATCAGCGGGCTTGCCGATCTTCTCCTGAGCAATCTGGGAAATGTGGATAAGTCCGTCAACACCGTCGCAAACCTCTGCGAATGCACCGAAGGGCATAAGGCTTACAATCTTAACAGATGCAACGTCGCCTACTGCGTAGTTGTTCATAAAGATGTACCAAGGATTGGTGTCGTCGGTCTTGTAGCCGAGAGAGATTCTCTTCTTCTCAGCGTCAAAGCTCTTAACGAATACGGTGATCTCCTGACCAACGGAAAGAACTGCTGCGGGAGTTGCGATAGGCTTCCACGAAAGCTCGGTCTTATGTACCATTCCGTCTACTCCGCCAAGGTCTACGAATGCGCCGTAAGCAGTCATGCTCTTAACAACACCGGTGTATACCTTGCCCTCCTCGATAGAAGCCCAGAAAGCTTCCTCTGCCTGACGGCGGAGCTCTCTTGCTACCAAACGGATAGAGCCGATAGCTCTGTTACCCTTAACCTCGATTATCTTAATGTCAACCTGAGTTCCCTTAAGAGTTGCAAGATCTCCGTCCTTCGGAACACCTGTCTGCGATGCGGGAACGAACACTCTTACGCCGTCAACGAAAACGGTAACACCGCCCTTGACAACGTCAACTACCTTACCCGAAACGATGTCACCCGTCTCGGCTGCGTTTGCGATCTTCTGCCAGTTCTTTGTAGAGTCAACAGCCTTCTTGGAAAGCTCTGCGATACCTTCGATATCGCTTACTCTGAACACGCGAGCCTCAACGGCATCGCCCTTCTTATAAAGCTCGGTAAGCTTTACAGAGGGATCGTCAGTCACCTGATCGGCTCTGATAACACCCGTTACCTGAGCACCCAAGTCGAGCTGGATCTCCGCGTCGGTTACGGATGTAACTATACCCGTAACAATGTCTCCTTTATCTAAAGTTTTGAAAGATTCTGCGAGCATTGCTTCAAAATTTTCATTCATTTCGCTCATTTTGTCATGTACCTCCTGAATTACACCTAACGGGGTTGACGCCCCCGCGGCAATACCCACTTTCGCGTGGGTGTGCGTTATTAATTGGTTAACCGCAAGCTCGTCTGCTCTTTCAATCCAGACGGTCTGCGGGCAACTTTCCTTGCAAACGGCGTACAGCTTCGCCGTATTGGAGCTCTCCTTGCCGCCTATGACAACCATGGCGTCACACTCCCCTGCGAGCGCTTCGGCTTCCTTCTGCCTCGCGTCCGTAACATTACATATTGTATCAAAAATTAATGGATTTGTACATACTTTTTTTAAAATTTTCTGTGTTTTTTCCCATTCCACCAATTTTTGAGTCGTTTGAGCCGCCAAAACAGGCTGTTTATTGTTTATTTTGACGAGCAATCCCTCTCCAAATGCCTTCTCTAATTCATCTGCGCTCGAAAAGGTAACCTTTTCGTAATCAAAATAGCTCATTATTCCAACGACCTCAGGGTGTGTCGCTCCGCCAAGCAGCAGAAAGATATTCTCGGACGCCGAATGTCTCTGCGCTATTTTGTGTATTTTTTTGACATACGGACAGGTGCAATCCTCATATCTGAAGCTCGGATTTTTCTCTGCCAGCAAGCGCAATATCTCCTCGTCAGCCTTGGGTATACCGTGCGCACGTATAAACACCGTTACGGGTGAGCTCTCGCTCGCGCTCTCGGCTAACTGTCTGACCTCGCCGATATCGGTAACCTCAACTCCCTGCTCCCGCAGCATCTGATTATAAGTCTCGTTATGGATAAGCGCACCCAGAGTGTATATCCTCTCCCCTGCTCTACGCTCGGCAATAGCCCTCTCGAGACTGTCCGTCGCGCGCTTCACTCCAAAGCAGAAGCCCGCGTTTTTTGCAACTACTATATCCATTATCAATACTTCGCTTCTATATTAACGGTGTAAAGCGTCCCGAACGCCTCGTCGCACAGCGCGTCGAAGTCGAGCTTTCTCTCCTGCTCAAGAACCTTCTCGAGCTCAGGCTTGGTCTTGGGATGCTTCGGTGTGAACACGGTACAACAGTCCTCGTACGGCTGAATGGACGTCTCAAACGCGCCCATCAATCGTGAAACTGTTATTATCTCCTCCTTGTCCATTCCTATGCAGGGACGGAATACGGGAATCGACACCGCACAGTCGGTAACGCAGAGCGCCTGCATGGTCTGCGATGCGACCTGACCGATGCTCTCGCCCGTAATAAGCGCGTGACAGCCCTTATATTTTGCTACTCTCTCGGCAAGCGTCATCATATATCTGCGGAGCAGAAGCGTGAAATAATCCTCATCGCACGCCTTGACAAGCTCCTCCTGAATATGCGTGAGCGACACGATATGCACTCTCACCTCGCCCGCGTATTCGGCAAGTATCGAGGCAAGCTCAAGCACCTTTTCTCTCGCTCTCTCGCTGGTATATGGGAACGACTCGAAATGTAGCGCCTCAATCTTTACTCCCCTCTTTGCCATCATATATCCCGCGACAGGGGAATCTATTCCGCCCGAAAGCAGAAGCAGTCCGCGACCGTTCGTGCCAACGGGCATTCCGCCCGCGCCCTTGAACGCGCCCGCTGATATGTATGCGCCGAACTCTCTTATCTCAACTCTGACCACAACATCGGGGTTGTGAACGTCAACTTTCATACGGGGACACGCGGAGAGTATCACTCCGCCTATCTCCTTGGCTATCTGCATCGAATCGAGTGCAAACGCCTTGTCCGAGCGCTTCGCTTCGACCTTGAAGGTGCGTTTTCCGTCAAGAAATTGCGGAACGTACTCTTTAGCCAGAGCCGCGATAGCTTCCATATTCTTTTCACATACTGCCGCTCTCGCTACGGTGACGATTCCAAACACCTTGCGCGCGGACGCGAACATTCCGTCAAGGTCACAGAATTCGTCCTTCGGCTCGACATATATCGTGCTCTGTGCGCGGTAAACGTCAAAGCTGCCGTACTCGGCTGCTCTCTTTTTGACTTCCCGACAGAGCATGTCCTCAAAATATTTTCGGTTTGCTCCCTTGAGAACTATCTCTCCGTATTTGCATAGCAAAATTTCTTTTTGATTCATATTTAATCCTTTGCTTAATCCAATTTGCTAATATTTCTAAATTCGCCCGCAATATTTTTAAGCCTCCCTCCGAGAGGGAGGGGGACCGCTTGCGGTGGAAGGAGCCTGCGCAACTCAAAAAATATCGATCGCTTTATAGTTACGCGATCTCCCTCAGTCAGCTTCGCTGACAGCTCCCTCCCGGAGGGAGCCTACAAACCGTCTCGCCTATATAGATCAATTCATATAATAGTTCGGGAAAAGAGCCTCCCAGACCTTGCGGCAGCCATAGGTGTCCGCGATGGACGAGTGCGCAACGCCCTCCCACTCTATCTCAAAGCACGCCATCGCGTCGGTAAGAGACGCGTGAACTATATCGGGGCGAACCTCGTGAGCATAGCGAACGAACTCGGTCGCACAGCAGAGCACCTTCTTGTGAAGAGCCTCGCGCTCCTCCTCGGTGTCGTATATGTACTTTATGTGGCTGAAATCGGTGGATACTCCGTACGCGATAATATGCTCCGCGTCGGCAAACAGCGACTTTATCTCGGGAATAAGTTCTGCCAGAGTGGGGGAATTTTCCACCATTTCGGGGGTAATTCCGTGTATTTTCTCGGTCTTTTTCCACTTTTTGGTGTGAGCAGGCTTGACGAGCGTGTCCATCACGAGATTGCCGAATCCGTCAACTATGGTTATCGAGAGTATCTCGTCTCTGTCGTAAAATCCCGTAAGCTCGAGGTCGAAGAAGAGTATCTTCGCGCGGTCCTTGCCATAGTAAGCGGCTCTGTACGCATCTCCCTCGATGCGTCTCTGTGCGAGATCCTCGGCATAGCAAGCCTCGCAAAGCTTCTTCTTGTAGCGTATGTCCTTTCCGCACTTAACACAGAGCTGCGGCAGCTTGTTCGCAGTTCTCTTGTCGTAAAAATAGAGAATGGACTTGTCCGCCTTAACTGTATACGCAACGGGCTCCTCGATAGGCTCGTAATGCATTCTGGAAAGTCTTTCCGCAGAGTAATATCCGCACGCCGCCGCGTTCTTCGCACTCATTCTTCCAATGACAGTTCCGCTGGGAAGCGTGAGAGAATCCTTTCTCGCATTCGGAAAATACCACGTCTCGGGGGGAGCTTCAACAACTCTCGCGGGGTCAAAATAATATATTATGTCTCCGTCGGGAGCAACGTCAAACGCAACGGGATCGCCCGATGGCATAAGATGCATCTGCGACAGCGTCTGGCGCGTAAGATAATTCTTTTTGTCCGCCTCGGGAGCACACGTCTGATATATCGTCGCACCCGAACGAAGCTTCATCTGGTTCTTCAAAATATATGATCCTCCAAAGGTAAAATGTCTCTTAAGTTAAAACAATACAGATATCATTATAACACAAACATTTACGAATGTCAACCGAAGAAGCTTGCTTTATATTGGGGTTTTTGCGACTTTTTTGAAAAAATCGAATTTCCAAATTAAATTTCACAGAAAAAGAGAACAAATCGGTTTTATAGCCGAAATGCCCTCTCTTTTCCAAAAGCTGTATCCAAAAATTTTTGATGCCTTTGTGCTGCTATATACCTTTATATTGGGACGGCAATACACCCATATACCTTTTAAAGGTTTTTGTAAAATACGAATTATTCTCAAAGCCGCAAAGAAGAGCCGTTTCAGAAATACTTTTTCCGTCGGCTATATATTCCGCCGCTTTTATACAGCGGTAGGCGTTGATGTTGTCAAAAACGGTTTGGGCGGTTATCTTCTTAAAAACCTTGCATAGTGTATATTTGTCAACCAGCACATAAGCAGAAATCCCGTCAAGCGTGATTCTTTGACTGTAATTCTCGCGAATATACAAAAGAACGTTTTTCACGGTAATCAAATCTTTCTTCTCTGCCCTATAGACCTCTCTCGGTACAGAATAACCGTAAACGATTTCAATCAGTAATTTAAGTAACAAGCAGTTAAGCGTGGCTATGCGAAGCCCTGACTCCTCTTTGTACGCATCACATATCTCCTCAAAGATGTTACCTATCTTTCGATCCTTTAATAAAGGGGTAAACGAAAGGCGATTATAATCAATTCCCATTTGATTGCAAAATTCGGTTCCGACTATAACGCAGGAATAAACCATAGCCGTATCGCTGAAGGTATAATGAATTGAATTAGAGCCAATAACGGCAATATCACCCGCCTTAAAATCATAGTGCTTTCCGTCAATCAAAACAACCCCTTCACCCTCTTTGCAATATTGAATTTCTATATTTTCGTGCCAATTCATATTTTCGCTACGCAAATTTGACGTGCGTTTTAAATCATCGTTTAATACAAAAGGTATCTGTCTTTGTATATGATTATACTCTTCATAATGCGTTTTCATAATACCTCCCAATATAGTATAAAAAATGCCCAATATAGATGATTGGCAAACTGCCGTTTTTGCAATATAATTATATTACATCGGTTCTTAATTGTCAAGAGGTCACGGTATGTTAGCATGGATTTTTGGAATAGGAGCAATGGTTTCCTTATTCGTTTCCCATCAACAAAAAAGCAGAAAAGGAATCTTAGCGGGAAAATTTTGCGCGGATCTGTTTTGGACTGCACACTACATGTGTCTGGGGGCACTTGCGGGTATGATACCAAACTTTATCGGAATTTTCCGAGAAGTAGTATTTATAAACCGCAAAAATTACAAATTCGCCGGTAAAGCCATCATCCCGATTGCTTTTATTATGGTAAATATAACACTCGGAATTATTTCGTTTGAAGAATGGTTTGATGCTTTACCCATACTCGCCTCGGCGTTTGTGACTTTATCCCTTTGGATAGACAACCCGAGATTGACGAAATATATTTCTGTTCCCGTCTCAACCGCCTTTTTGGTTTATGACGTGTACGTTAATTCATATATGGGAATCATCAACGAATCGATAGCAATACTGTCAATTATAATATTTTTTATCAGATACGGAGAAAAGAAAATGTTCAAAAATGATTGTATCACGCAAAAGGAGCTTGTAATAAGCGAAGGCGCGCCTATTGAAAAAATAAAAAGAAGAATAAGTGCAGAGGTATCAGACGAGGCATTGAAAAAAGGTGAGGCTTTTTCAAATGAAATTGCCACCCGATTTATTTCGGATTTTGAGAAGCAGGGCGACAAAATGGCACACGTTTCAACCTTTAAGGTTATTGACGGCATAATCTATATGACTTACTACGCCAATACCAAAGAGCCATCCGAGGACCCGAAAAATCAGACGGCTCGCTTTGTATATGCGGATATAAACGACCTTGACAACAAGGTTTTTATCGACCTTCAAACCACAGGGGACAAGGTCGGTGACAAAACGGTTGATATGGTTTATGACAGTATACTTATGCAAAAGGACGAGGATACGCTTTTCATTATGTGGACGGCACGCACCGTAGAGAAAAACTATTACCGCTTTTACTGTCCTTTTACGATTTCAACCAAAACAATGGGCGATATCGGTGTAAACAGATTTAAAGTGAAAAATACAGTCAACGACCTTTCTGTAAGCGGCATCAGGAGCGCGCTTGCAGAAAACGAAATTCCCTGCAAAAATATGTATTCGGATATTGGTATTATGCAAAAGCAGTCCTATCGCACCGAGGGCGGCAAAAGCTATTGCTATTCGGGGCTTTACAGCGGTGATTTCAACTGCATTATAAAAAGCTCTGACCTTATAATATGGGAATACGTGTCACAGCCCGACTTTATAAACGACTCAAAATGGGAAAATGCCACCTACGTGCTTGGCGATAAGGTCTACTACTTTGTACGTCAGCAAGACAACAACAAATGCGGATTTTTAACCGCATACAATTTGCTTACGGATAGGTGGGATACGCCCGTTGAGGTCGAGGACTGTCAATCGAGAGGAGATTTTATCCTTTACGGTGACAAGCTGTATCTTTTCCACGCGCCGATCGACCGTGAGCATATCGGAATCCTGAGAGTCGACACCGAAGATCTTGCAAAAAGCGAGGTCGTCTTGCAAGCTGATATGCGCTCGAGCTGCTTCTACCCGTTCGTTCAGTATTACGGTGACGGCGAGCTTGCAATGTCATACACCGTAGCAAGAAAGCATATCCGACTAGCAAGATTTAACTTAAATCAATATCTATAATGAACGTCATCAAGCAAAAAGAAAACAGACCAAGGTGAACAAGCCCGTTAAAAACGGACTTGTTTAGAAACGGGGGGTATTTCAGTTTCGGGCATGGCCCTAATACTACCGGCGATTGCTCCGCAAATCGAAAAACGTTGCACCCACTTCATAGCCCAATGCAGAAGGACTTGGTCTCGTCGCGACACCGCAAAGCCGAGGGGTATTTCGGCTTTGCTACGCTCCTCGGTCAGCGCGGCTCTGACGTGCCACCGGCACGTCATTCACTACCGCGCTCCTTCAACTCCTTCTGCCCCTGCTGTTAAAAAAGAAATAAGGGATAGCTTTCGCTATCCCTTATTTCTTTGTGTAAAGAAGATAAAAAAGATATTTTTGTGAGTTTTCGTATGGACTTAAACCCGTGTATTTAATTACGACGTTCAACCAAACGTTTTTAGATCACCTAACGGTATATTCCAATCCAGTACAACAGGTTGGCTTGGCGTGCTTTCAAGAATGATTGCTTTGCCCTCTTTTGAACTTTTGATTATGCTTTCC